>NZ_JACRWC010000032.1 GCF_014306095.1 Lentihominibacter faecis | reverse complement strand
TAAGAGACAGATCGAAGCCGATCTGCTTCAATGCAGCCACCAGCTTGCCCAGCGTGCTTTCCTCTCTGTAAAGTCCGACGCTTTCACCCCAGGCAGTACGCACAGCCGGTGCGATCTGAACCATAGTGATCTTTTCCGGATCTGCAAGAGCATCCAGAAGCTGCATCGTATCATCTCTTTCACGCAGCGCTCCCACAGGGCAGTGGGTGATGCACTGTCCGCAGAAGGAACAGTTGGTCTCACGGATCGGAACGTTCTTGCTGATACCGATCGTTGTCCGGTAGCCTGTTCCTGTCAGGCCCCATACGTTAAGCCCCTGAATGTGGTCACAGATCTGGATACAGCGCATGCATTTGATACACTTGGATGCGTCCCGGATCAGCGGCTGCTTTTTGTCCCATTTCTGTTTTTCCGCTATATTGGTGTAAGGCACCTCTAAAATACCCAGGTCGTTGGCGATCTTCTGCAAATTACAGTTACCGCTTCGTACGCAGGTCGCACATTTCGCATCGTGGTCCGAAAGGATCAGGCTTACGTTGATCCGTCTCGCCTCTCTGGCTTTCGGACTGTTGGTATAAAGCTCCATCCCTTCTTCGACCGGGGTATTACACGCCGTTACGAGCGTCTCCATACCTGCGTTTTCTACTACGCAGACTCTGCAGGCTCCGATCTCATTGATGTCCTTCAGATAACACAGGTGCGGAATATCGATCCCAACCTTCAGGGCTGCTTCTAAAATGGTCGTACCTTCACTTACTGAAATTTTCTGACCGTTTATTGTAAGATTTACCATTTATGAGTCCTCCCTCCTCTGAATGCTCCAAATCCGTTAAAGTCACAGCGCAGGCAGCGGCTTGCTTCCTGCAAAGCTTCTTCATGAGACATGCCATACTCGATCTCCATGAAGTCGTTTCCGCGCTCCTTGGCGTAACGCAGCTTCAGCTCCGCTCTTCCGCACGGCTTCTTGTCCATGAGCTTCGGATAAGGGATCTCGATATCTTCTGAGATCTCGTGGTGATAGCCCAGATGTTCATCGATGTTAGCTGCTGCAACTTTACCCGCAGCGATAGCATTGATTACGGTGGACGGACCAGTTACACAGTCTCCTCCTGCAAAGAATCCTTCTACGTTGGATACTGCACTGGAGGACTCTGCAACGATGCTTCCTCTTACGACAGGGATACCATATTTCTCGAATCCCTGTGACTCGATGCTCTGCCCGATGGCAGAAATGATGATATGACACGGGATACGTTCTTCCGGTGCGCTTGCCGGCGTCGGTCTTGGACGACCTGATCTGTCAGCTTCCCCTGCGATCTGCGGCTGAACCCACAGTGCACGAACGCTGCCCGTACTGTTGCTCTCGATTTTAGCAGGAGCCTTCAGCTCTACCAGCGTGCAGCCTTCTGCTACTGCGCCGTCGATTTCCTCCGGCAGTGCAGTCATATCCTGCTTTCTTCTTCTGTAGACGATCTTTACTTCCGATGCGCCAAGACGCTTCGCCGTTCTGGCTACGTCCATAGCTACGTTTCCTCCGCCAATAACGACAACGGCCTTGTTGTTGAAGTCCGGCATAGAATCGTCGCCGATGCCTCGCAGGATCTCTACGGCAGGGATCACGCCCTTGCTGTATTCTCCTTCAACACCTATCGTCTTGTGTGTATGAGCGCCGATGGATATGTAAGCCGCGTCAAACTCTTCTGCGATCATCTTGATGTTGGCTTCATCGTTGACATCGTAATCCGTCTTCACCTCGATACCGGTAGACAGGATCGCATCGATATCCCACTGCAGACGTTCTCTCGGCAGTCTGTAGTTCGGAATTCCATAGCGAAGCATGCCGCCCAGCTTGCTTCTCTTCTCGAAGATCGTCGGTTTATGTCCCATAATAGCCAGGAAATATGCTGCGGAAAGTCCTCCCGGACCGCCTCCGATGATGGCAACTTTCTTGCCTGTATCATCCATAGCAGCAGGAACAGGCACTGTTTCACTGCAGTGATCTACAGCATAGCGCTTGATTCCCCTGATGTTTACAGCTGTATCGATCAGCTGTCTTCTGCACCTTGCCTCGCAAGGATGTTCGCAGATATGTGCACAGACTGTCGGGAACGGATTGTCCTTTCTGATCAGTCTTACAGCATCGTCGTATCTGCCTGCCATTACCAGAGCTGTGTATCCAGGCACGTCTACGCCGGCAGAGCAAAGTGCCACGCACGGTACCGGCTGCTTGCCTTCCTGGATACTGGTCGCACAGCGATTGTGACGGATGTGTTCCTCGTAATCCTCGCGGAATCCATCCAGTCCCCGCAGCACCATGCTGGCCGCCTCTGTACCAATAGCACAGTCTGCCGATTCTTTAATGACCACGGCAGTACGGCGAAGCAGTTCCAGCTGCTCCATACTCTTCTCTTTGTTCAAGTCTAAAATATCATCTAAAATCTTCAAAAGCTGTCCGATGCCCACTCTGCACGGCACACATTTGCCGCATGATTGTGCGTGGCACAGCTTCAAAAACGATTCTGCCATATCGACCGGACACTGTCCCGGCGGGCTGGCTATGATACGTCTCTCAAGATCCTGATACAACCCCTCTACAACTACTTGAGCCCTGTCTTTCGTCTTAAAATCCAGTCTGCTCATGATGTCACCTACCTCTCATCCAATCATGTTTAGTAAATTCTGAAATTTACGTGGTATGTAACATTTTACAACAAAATCGTACATTTGGAAAGAGGGTTGGGGCGGGTTTTTTCACTTTCTGCGTTTTTATTTTAACAATCCCCGCAGCAGCTCTATCAGCTCCGAGGCTTGTGTTATCTTGTTTGCCGTACGCTTTACATAGGAAGCCCCTCGCATTCCCTTCACGTACCAGCCGATGTGTTTTCGGATCTCTCTGACCGCAACATTGTCCCCCTTATCGGCACAGATCAATGCAAAATGATCCAAAAGCATGTTAATTTTTTCATTATCGGAGGGTGTAACCGGTTTCATATCTCCATTCCAGAGAGCTTCTGCCTCTCGAAATATCCATGGATTCCCCAGAGCTCCGCGGGCGATCATGACCCCATCACACCCGGTTTCATCCAGCATACGCACCGCGTCTTCTCCACTCATCACATCGCCGTTTCCGATGACAGGGATCCCTACTGCGTGCTTCACGTCCGCGATCACTTTCCAGTCGGCACTGCCTTCGTAATATTGCTCCCTCGTTCTTCCA
Source organism: Lentihominibacter faecis (assembly GCF_014306095.1). Taxonomy (GTDB): domain Bacteria; phylum Bacillota; class Clostridia; order Peptostreptococcales; family Anaerovoracaceae; genus Lentihominibacter; species Lentihominibacter faecis. The sequence continues at coordinate 17,439 of NZ_JACRWC010000032.1, read as the reverse complement.
TGGACAGCTACTGCCGATGCCCCTGCATCCTCCAGCGCCTTCGCAGTCTCTACTGCCGTATTTTCATTTCGCGCGAATCCCATACGGATCTTAGCTGTCACCGGTTTTCCGGCATACTTCACCATAGCGGCTACTACTTCCTGCAGAACGTCCAGTTTTTTCAGAAGTGCCGAGCCTTCTCCGTTTTTAACTACTTTAGGCACCGGGCAGCCCACGTTAAGATCCAGCAAGGCATTGCTGCGGTCTCGCAGTTCTTTTGCTGCAAAGGCCATGACTTCCGGATCGCTCCCAAAAAGCTGGAAGCCTGTCATTTCTTCCGGATCGCCTATTTTTAATAACTGATTTGTCTTTTTATCTCCGTACCACAGTCCCTTACCGCTGACCATTTCCGTGTATACAAAAGAAGCCCCCTGTTTCCAGCAAAGGCTTCTCATCGATGTATCCGTGATTCCCGCAAGCGGGGCCAGCACAAAGGGCGTTTTAAGAGCGATATCTCCTATCTTAAAAGCTGTCTTCGGCATAGTTGCAGTCTCTTCCTTCCCGCACCGGTCCCGGGCTCTTCTTTCTGATTTTTTTATTCTTTCTGTATATGATCTCCAGACCTTCCAGCGTCAGCATCTTGTCCACGTAATCGATGCAGTCGATCCCGCCGTCAATCAGTGTTGCCAGACCTCCTGTCGCGATCACTTTCACTTCCTGGCTGGCGTCTGCGCTGTATTCCTGCAGCTCTGCTTTCATCTTCTTCACGATGTAATCCACCATTCCCATGTGTCCGTATACCAGGCCCCCCTGGATACTGTTTATGGTATTGCGGCAGATCACATGGCCAGGCTCTTCTAGTTCTACTTTAGGGAGCTTGGCTGTTTTTTCAAATAATGCGTCCGAGGAAATCTTTAATCCCGGCGCAATGGTTCCTCCCAGGTATTCTGCCTTTTCAGAAACGGCACAGAATGTGGTCGCAGTACCAAAATCAATGATGATCAGCGGGCCGCCGTACTTGGCGTGTGCCGCTACCGCGTTAACGATCCTGTCTGCTCCTACCTGTTTCGGGTTGTCGTATTTTACGACCAGTCCTGTTTTGATTCCTGCTCCGATCACGATCGCTTTTCTGTGGAAGTACTTTACCGACAGATGCTGCAGCGTATACAGCACAGAGGGAACGACTGTGGATATGATCACATCTTTCACTTCATTGATGTCCAGATCTTCATACTTGAAAAGCTGGTTGATGATCATACCGTATTCATCCGCACTTTTATTGTTGTCCGTTTCAAGTCTCCAGTTGGTGATCATTCTGCCGTCCTGGAACAATCCCAGAACGATGTTTGTGTTTCCAACATCAAATGCCAGTAGCATAGTTTTTCTCCTTTTGCTCTGTTTTATGATTTCTTTAAAATAATAGGCGGTTTTAAAAACCGCCTAATTATTTTAACACATTATGCTTGTATCCAAAATACTTTTTTACTTATTTAAGAGTAACAAGAACATCTCCGGAGTTTACGGAAGAGCCCTTTGCTGCAACGATCTTGTCTACAGTGCCATCTCCAGTTGCACAGATTTCGTTTTCCATCTTCATAGCTTCCAGGATCACCAGAACGTCGCCCTTGTTTACAGGCTGACCTTCTGTAACCTTAACATCCAGAACTGTTCCCGGCATCGGAGCTGTTACGGAAGCATCTCCTGCTGCTACCGGTGCTGCTGGAGCTGCCGGAGCCGGAGCTGCTGCTGGTGCCGGAGCTGCCGGAGCTGCTGCCGGTGCAGATGCTGCGCCAGCTTCTTCTACTTCAACTGCATATGCTACACCGTTTACGGTAATATTATACTTTTTCATATCTAACAATTCCTTTCGATCATTTCGATAATAAACTTAGAATCTTCTGCTTTCGATGCAGTCTTCTCTCGCTGCGTTAGTCCACAGAGTCGTTTCACCGGAAAGCCTCTGGATCTTTCTTACGACCAGGTTCCCTGTGCCTCCTTCGCTCTGATACGCTGCGATCGCTGCTGCGATAACTGCTGTCAGAACATCATCTGTCTTCGCTGCTGCCGGTGCTGCTACCGAGGGCGTGGCATTGGCCTTTGTCTCTGCCGCAGACGCCTTATCTCCTTTCTTAGCAGTTGAGGACATGCATTTACCCATCAGAGCAAATACACCCCATAAAAGCATCAGAACGACGAATGTAATGCCCATGCCCATGAGCATCGTGACAGCCGATCCCGCCATCTTGTCCCCAAAGGACAGGGAGTCAAACAGACTCGGATCTGAAAACTTATCCATTAAACCCATTATGCTACCTCCTACAATGGAATGTTACCGTGCTTCTTAGCCGGCAGGGATTCTCTCTTCGTGCTTAACATATCCAGTGCGCTGATGATCCGCTGTCTTGTTGTAGCCGGTTCGATAACATCGTCTACATAACCCAGACCTGCTGCCACATACGGATTGTTGAACTTTTCTTCGTAATCTTCGATCGCAGCTGCTCTTACTGCATCAGGATCTTCAGCATTCTTGATTTCCTTCTTAACGGAAGAAATGATATTAACAGCACCGGAAGCACCCATAACAGCGATCTGTGCGGTAGGCCATGCCATTACCAGGTCAGCCCCCAGTTCCTTGTTGCACATACCGATGTATGCTCCGCCGTATGCCTTTCTCAGGATCACTGTGATCTTAGGCACTGTAGCTTCGCAGTATGCGTACAGCATCTTCGCACCGTGTCTGATGATCCCGCCGTATTCCTGACCGGTACCCGGCAGGAATCCAGGAACGTCTTCGATGGTCAGGAGAGGAATGTTGAACGCATCGCATCTTCTGATAAATCTTGCAGCCTTGTCGGAAGCGTCGATGTCCAGGCATCCTGCTCCGTAATTCGGCTGGTTGGCGATAACACCAACGGTAGCTCCGTCCATTCTGATGAAGCATGTAACGATGTTCTTAGCATAAAGCGGCATAACATCGAAATATTTTCCTTCGTCTGCGATCTTTGTGATCACATCGTAAATGTTGTATCCCTTGTTCGGGTTGTCCGGAATGATCTCGTTCAGTTCAGGGATCATTCTGTTGACATCGTCGTTGGTAGCATATACAGGAGCTGTTTCCATGTTATTGGAAGGCATGTAGCTCAGCAGTTCTCTTACCATCAGCAGAGTTTCCTCGTCGTTCTTGCCCATGAAATGAGCAACACCGCTTACTGTATTGTGAGTTGCTGCGCCGCCCAGCTGTTCTGCAGTTACTTCTTCACCTGTTACAGTCTTGATAACAGCCGGTCCTGTGATGAACATCTGGCTTGTCTGATCTACCATGAATACGAAGTCCGTGATAGCAGGGGAATATACCGCACCGCCTGCGCAAGGTCCCATGATCACAGAGATCTGCGGAATCACGCCGGAAGAAATCGTGTTGTTGTGGAAGATCTTGCCGAATCCGGAAAGAGCCGCAACACCTTCTTCTACTCTGGCACCGCCGGAATCCTGCAGTCCAACGATCGGTGCACCCATTTTCAGAGCCATGTTCTGCACTTTGACGATTTTTTCTGCGTGATATTCACCCAGGGATCCACCGCTTACAGTGAAGTCCTGCGCAAATGCGAATACCAGTCTTCCGTCTACCTGGCCATAGCCTGTTACAACGCCGTCACCCAGCAGTTCTTTTTCGTCCATGCCGAAGTTCGTGCATCTGTGTTTTACGAACACATCGATTTCAACAAAGCTGTCTTTATCAAAAAGAATGTCCAGTCGTTCTCTCGCAGTCAGCTTGCCTCTGGCATGCTGTGCTTCGATTCTTTTTTCGCCTCCGCCCTGTGCGATTTTCTCTTTTTTCGCGCGGAGATCTTCAAGCTTGTTCATTTATGCTTCCTCCCTTAAAGTATTTTGGATGTTTTGTTAAAAAATCATAAGTACATAAAATACCACTCTCACTATAACGTATACATTTCAAATTTGCAACTTGTTTTTGTTTGTATACATTATTCATAGGAACTTTGTAACGAAGACGGAGCACCGCGAAAAGACTTGCCTTTCGCAGTGCTCCCTCCTGATTCCATGTGTTTGGTTTTCGCTGTATCCAGCACCTTGCTGGCGGCTCTACAGATCCTTGCCGAAGTTCTTGTGGAGCGGATATTTATCGGTCAGCTCCTTGACGATAGCTCTTGCCTTTTCCATGGCAGCTTCATCTTCCGGATTGTCGATCACTAAAGCGATCGCTTCTACCGTCTTCTTCACATCGTCTTCCTTGAATCCTCTGCTTGTCATGGCCGGAGTTCCAAGTCTCAGACCGCTTGTTACGAACGGGCTTTCCGGATCGTTCGGGATCGCATTCTTGTTTGTCGTGATATTGGCATCATCCAGCAGCTTTTCAGCCAGCTTTCCTGTGATATTCTTGTTCAGCAGTTTTACCAGCACCAGATGGTTGTCTGTACCGCCGGACACCAGATCGAAGCCTTTCTCGTTGAGAGCCTCTGCCAGAGCCTTTGCATTAGCAACGACCTGCTTCTGGTATTCTGTGAATTCCGGATCCATTGCTTCTTTGAAGCATACTGCCTTGGCAGCGATCACGTGCATCAGCGGGCCGCCCTGTGTTCCAGGGAAGATCGCCTTGTCGATAGCCTTTGCAAATTTTTCTTTGCAGAGGATCAGGCCGCCTCTTGGGCCGCGGAGCGTTTTATGTGTCGTGCTTGTCACGATATCTGCATAATCTACCGGGTTCTGGTGGAGACCTGCTGCAACCAGTCCTGCGATATGCGCCATGTCTACCATGAAGAGGGCGCCTACTTCATCTGCGATCTCACGGAAGATATCAAAGCGGATCTCTCTCGGATAAGCGGACGCACCGGCAACGATCAGCTTTGGCTGGTGCTTGTGTGCCAGTTCTCTTACGTTGTCGTAATCTATGGTTTCCGTTTCCGGATCCAGTCCGTATGCTACAAAGTGATAAGACTTTCCGGAAATGTTGACCGGGGATCCATGGGTCAGATGACCGCCGTTGGACAGATCCATGCCCAGCACTGTATCGCCATATTCGAGGACTGCCTGGTATACAGCAGTATTGGCGTTGGCACCGGAATGCGCCTGCACGTTAGCATGTTCTGCACCAAAGATCTTCTTGGCACGATCTATCGCCATCTGTTCTACTTCGTCTACGAATTCGCATCCGCCATAGTATCTCTTTCCCGGGTAGCCTTCTGCATACTTGTTGGTCAGCGCGCTTCCCATAGCTTCCATGACCTCATAATTTACAAAGTTCTCGGATGCGATCATTTCGATTTTGGTTTCCTGACGATTGATTTCACGTTTCATTGCTGCCGTTATGTCCGGATCAGCTTTTTCCAGATAGTTAAAGTACATTTCCCTCTCCTTTGCATTTCGCAATTCATGTGATGTGATAACGTAGGATATATTGCTTCGCTAGTTCACGACACGTTCCAGCCGTTTCAGCGCTAAAGCCATCGTGAGTCCCGGGATCACCCGGTTTCCTGTGATCTCAACTCCCAGCAGCTCGTTGATCTTTTTGAGTCTATACTGTACGGTATTGGTGTGGATCCCCATAAACTCGGCTGTTTTACCGCTGTTCATGCCGGCATCCAGCACAAATGTCTCCAGTGTTTCCAGAAGCTGTTTGCCCTTATTTTCACTGGCTTCCTTAAAAGGTTCCAGAAGTTCGATATAGTTTTTCTTGACGAATCCGCCCTGGATCTGGATGTTGATGCAGTTGCTTACCAGAGTCAGTTCATATTTGGTAAAAACCCGTTTGTAAGGGAATACACTCTGCACGAAGGACCAGCTTTCGCTGATAAGACGATATGCATCTCCCGCACCTTCGATCCCATTGAGACCAGTGACATGGAAGATCCTCGCTCCCTTATTGCCCTTGAGCCGATTGAAAAGCTGCACACAGCTGTTTTTCAGATCGGTCCCGGCAACGTTGTCTTCGTAAGTCAGGATCATTCCGTAAGTTTCATCGCCTTCTGTGATCTTCATGATATTGAGGTCTTCCTGCTTTTCAAACTCGGAAAAGACCTGGCTCTCCACCTCCGTGCTGATCCCTTTCGAGAAGAACACGCTCAGGATATCATCTCCACTGATCCGCGCCTCATCCTTGAGGGTGTATGCCAGGCTCTTGTTGCCTCGCATGAGAGCTTTGATGAATTCCGCTTTCGCATCACGTTCCGGTGTGTATTTCCACATGCCCATGGCCAGTTCTATGATCTCTGCGAGCTTGGTGATCTCACCTGCTGTATAGGAATCCTCGTTATCCACGATAAACATGTAGTATTTTTCGTTGTTTATGGTCACAGGACCCCAGTAGGTAAGCACGCCGTTGACATCGATCATGGTGTATGCCTTGGCGTCACTTTCTACGTTTCTCTCTTTCCCCAGCTTGATGGCGTCGGCTATCGTTGCCTTATGACGTGTTTCCACCGTGAGGATCGGATTGAAATCCTCGCTGAGTATGATCAGCTGAAAATCGTTGCTGATGGCAGCTTCCCGTACAGCCGACTGGAAATTGCTGTGTTTTTCAAAGTTCAGCAGATGGAATACCGTGTTGCTGATCAGAGTATTCCGGAAGTTGTCTCCGTACAGCACCCGGTCCATCACTTCGCTGATCGCCCGGGAGTATCCCGCATCCTTCGGCATCTGGATCAGCGGCATCGTCTCGCGCTCTGCCGCTTCGATCAGTTTTGGTGACAGTCCGCCGCTGTGGTAAACCGCCAGCGCCGCATATCCGCGGTTTGCGATGTGATGCAGGATCCTGCACTGCGCGTCCGCGTCTTCCTGCACCCCGGCAAATCCGGTCAGCAGGATCTCCGTCTTGTCTCCTTCATAAAAGCACAGTTCATCTTCGCTGCTGGCATCCAGCACCGAGATGGATTTCACTTCATTGGTTAAATTTACTTTTGCCGCCACTACCTTCGCCTTCGCAAATGCGTCCAGCTCAAGGCAGTCTGCCACTGTTACTTTCATGATAAGACCTTCTCTCTACTATATCACAATGTTACTTTTCTTCATCGGAAGAATGATCTTCTGCATCATGTTCCTCCTCGGAGGAATCCTCATCATCAGCATTGAGGTAATCTGTGTCATATACCGCCAGTTCCTCTTCGCTCGGCATATCGTCATCCCTGTCCTGAGGATCCGCCGCCGGTTCATCATCGTCGTCACGATTTTCCGGCTCGTATGGAGTCGCTGTCTTCGTAACGTCGTTGTATGTCATGATGGTCGGCTTGAATTTGCTGTCTCCATGCTTTTCTTCCAGCGCTTTCGCAGCTTCTTCCAGCTGTCTTTTCTTCTCTTCTTCCAGTGCTTTTTTGTGCATCTTTTCTGCTTCTGCAGCTTCTGCACGATTGCTGATCTCGCGTTTCTTAAGCTCTTCCTTCAGCTCCTGCCCGATCTCTTCCGGCGTTTTGACACCGTCGTACAGTTCTTCGAACTGACGGTTATCCAGCGTTTCAACCTCCAGCAGTCCTTCCGCTACAGCCGTCAGCTGATCGAGATGTTCGCTGAGGATCGTTCTTGCCGTATCGTATGCTTCTTCAATGATCGCCTTAACTTCCTCGTCGATCTCGTTGGCAGTTTCTTCTGAATATGCCTGACGCGTCGAGAAATCCTTGCCCAGGAACACTTCATCCGAAGAGCTGTAGTTTACAGGACCCAGTTTATCACTGAACCCGTACTTGGTCACCATCTCTTTGGCAATATCGGTAGCTCTCTGGATATCGTTGCTGGCTCCTGTACTGATATCATCCAGCGTCAGCATTTCCGCTACACGACCGCCCAGCAGGTGAATGATCTGTTCCCGCATGGTTTCCTTGGTTCCGTAGTACTTATCCTCCTTCGGCAGGATCATGGTGAACCCGCCGGCTCTTCCTCTCGGAATGATCGTGATCTGATGTACCGGATCTGTCTTAGGCAGGACATGAGCAACAACGGCATGCCCGGCTTCATGGTATGCAGTCAGCTTTCGTTCTTCTTCGCTGATGACACGACTCTTCTTTTCCGGTCCTGCGATCACCTTGGTGATCGCCTCTTCTATTTCTTCCATACGGATCTTCATGCCGTTTCTTCTGGCTGCCAGGAGCGCAGCTTCATTCAGCATGTTTTCAATGTCCGCAGGGGAGAATCCCGGCGTTCTTCTGGCCAGGACCTTCGGATCGACTCCTTCTGCCAGCGGCTTGTTTCTGGAATGGATCCGGAAGATTTCTTCTCTTCCTACGATATCCGGGATCCCGATGACGATCTGACGGTCGAATCTGCCCGGACGCAGCAGTGCCGGGTCAAGTACATCAGGACGGTTGGTCGCAGCCAGGATGATGATTCCTGCGTTCTCTGCGAAGCCATCCATTTCGACCAGCAGCTGGTTGAGGGTCTGTTCCCGTTCATCGTGTCCGCCGCCAAGACCTGCGCCTCTCTTACGACCTACCGCATCGATCTCATCGATGAATACGATACAAGGAGCATTCTTCTTAGCCTGATCGAACAGGTCTCTTACACGGGATGCTCCGACGCCGACAAACATTTCAACGAAGTCGGAACCACTGATGGTAAAGAACGGCACGCCGGCTTCTCCGGCAGTCGCCTTGGAAATATACGTTTTACCGGTTCCCGGAGGACCTACCAGCAGGATTCCCTTAGGGATCCTTGCCCCCAGACTGTTATATTTAGCCGGATGACGGAGAAAATCAACGATTTCTTCCAGTTCCTCTTTTTCTTCCTTCAGACCTGCGACGTCCTTAAAAGTGATCTTGCGCAGATCACTGCTCTTCTGCAGCTTGGCTCTGCTCTTGCCAAAGGACATCGCTTTGCCTCCTCCGCCACTCTGGTTCATGATGAGGATGAAGAACACCACCATGATGCCGATCATGATCAGCGTCGGCAGCAGACTGATCCAGATGGATTCCTTCTTCGGCTCGTCGCTGTTGAGTTTCAAAGAGCCCTCGTCCACCTGAGGCATGATATACGAATCATAAATATAGCTCAGATCCACGGCGCTGTTAACGTAGGCATACACGGTCTTCCCATTGTTCAGCTCAGCCGTCATCTTCGTCTCCGTCACATTGATGCTCTCCACCTTCTTGTCCTGCAGATAGTGGATCATCGTGGATGTTTTGATTTCTTTTTCTTCCTTCGGCGCATCGCTGTTGTAGAACCATACCATGGCCAGAACGAGTCCAAAGATGATCACATAGATCCCGATATTTTTCGTAACTTTTTTCAAGTTTTCTTTCCTCCTGATACTGTCTTTTCCTGTCTCTATTTTCTGTAATAACTTCTGCTCAGATTCTATCTTGATTTTTTGTTGTTAATCTACAAATATATTGAAATATTTTATCATGAAGCACGCTTTATTTCAATAGCGGCTGCCTGCTTTTTCTGACAACTTCACGTAACTTTCAGGATTATTTTTTCTGCAAAGTTCACTTCCCTCACTTTTTCGGCGCGCATATGTGCACCAGTCCCCCCGCTACGGTCACCCGATATCCTCTCGGAAACTCTACCGTTTTCGGAGCCTGTTTCTTTTCGATGATTCTGTCCGCAGCAGCGATCCGTTCCGCAGATATGTCGCTTGCAAGCCCCAGGCGAGCAAAAGACTGCAGAAGGATCCGGTGGCGCAAAGCTTCATGGATTCCCGCCAGCCCGTCTCGTTCCAAAACGACTTCATCCGAACTTGTTTCCCGCAGAAATTCCTGCAAAGCTTCCTCCGCGCACTGCTGCAGGTAGTCGCTGTCGGAAGCAGCGATCTTCCCAAGGCGAAGCAGTGCGCCGCGCACATTTTCGTTATACTCTTTTTCCAGCTCAGGAAGCAGCTCCAGCCGGATCTTGTTCCTGGTATAGATGCTCTGATGATTGGTATGATCCTCCACAGGACTCAGATCGTGCTCCCGGCAGTACTCTTCGATTTCTTTTCGCGGGATGTCCAGTATAGGCCGGATCACGGAGAATCCCCGCTCCTTTCGCTCATATGCGATCCCCGCCAGCCCGTCTGTCCCCGTACCGCGCAGCACACGAAACAGGATGGTTTCCGCCTGATCGTCCGCATTGTGAGCCACAGCGATCCTGATATGCTCCGAAAAATCGTCCGGGCTTCCGCCATGCTCCGCCGCCAGCTTTTCAGCGATCTGCCGTGCTTCGTCATAAAACGCATCATAGCGCAGCTTTCTGCCGGCTTCTTCACTGGTCATATGCCATGCTCCGGCAAGCTTGCGACAGTCTGCTGCGATCACTTTGCAGGAAACCCCGTGCTCCCGGCAAAGTTCTTCCACATAGTTCTGGTCGCGTTCTGCTGCTCCCGGCCGGAGTCCGTGGTTCACATGGACCGGATGCAGACGAATCCCCAGCGTCTGCCTCAACCGCAGCAGTATATGAAAAAGGCACACTGAATCAGGACCTCCGGAAAGGCCGAGTACAATGTGCTCATCGGATTTTATCAAATTATGAGACGCGATGGTCTCCTGCACTTTCTGAAATATCATAGGGGTTCGTTCTCCTGTCATCGTTATCTTCATTGTACCACGAATCCCTGTAAATTACAGCAGTTTTGCCGTCATTATCGTCAAATCGTCCCGTTCTTTTCCCAGATAACTGTCGCTGACCTGATCAAGAACAAGATCGCAGATGACAGCCGGTTCTCCCGACCGGATGCTCCTGAGGATCTCCGCCAGCTGCGGCAGGAAGCCTCTGCCGTCCGGACCGTCGCTGACACCGTCCGACATCATGATCAGAAAATCCCCTTTCTTTAAGAAAATCTCCTCCGAGCGGATCTCAAGCCCGTTTACGATCCCCAGAGGCACGGCGGAAAGCCGGACTTCTTCGATATTGTTTCGACGGCGGATCAGTGTTGGCGCCGCTCCGATCTTATAAAACTTTGTACGGCCGCTTCTTCTGTCCACTACCGCCAGATCTACCGTTGCGAAAGAATCCTCTCCGTCTTTCATCATCATGATGGTGTTTATCATTTTCAAGGTCAGTTCCGTCCCCGCCCCGGATTTGAGGAGTCCCAGCACGGTCCGTGTGACCAGCAGGCTTTCTGCAGCTGCCCGCTTGCCCTTCCCCATACCGTCACTGATGACGAGGGCCGTCCTGCCATCCCCCAGATCCTGCCAGCCGCAGCAGTCACCATTGATCGTCCCTGTGGCTGCACACTGAGATACGGCTATGTCCATCTGGAATTTTTCATGGAGAAAAGGCTCTTTTCCCTGTTTGGTGTATCGTTTTTTTAAGGCCTGCTCCATCTGCCATCGTGTATGTTCCAGCATCTGGCTCGTCACACCGAACTGGGCAGCCAGCAGCGAGCGACTGTCCACATAAGTATCATACAGTTCTGCCAGCGTTTTCATCTCTTCCTCCTGACGCTGCAAAAGGTGGAAGGTCTCCTGGGATCGCTTTCTGAAATCCTCCTGACGGCTGCCGGAGAACAGACCGATCATCCTGCGCAGCAATGAACTGCACTTCCAACTGACTGCGGCAAATGCAGCCACCGCCAGGAAGAGACAGTAGTTGTCCACCCCCAGGATAAGGCCGCTTTCCACCATTCTGAGAAGCCAGCAGACTGCGGTGAACACAAGAGCCATGACGATGCTCCCGAATCGTCTGAAAAATTCTGCTGCGGATGCTCCCATCAGCAGGGACAGCATGAACCCCCACTGCGTCTGTCCCGCAAGGAATGCTATTATCCCGGCTATTGTGATGACGACTGCCGTCTCACCGGTCTGACCATAGCAGAGGACGCTCAAAATCAAAAAAATCGCCGCAGGCCACAGCAGAAATCCTGCTCCTGTTCCGCAGACCGCCAGGATCCATGCCACCGTCAGCCCCGCAAGAGAAAGAAGCCCGCCCTGCTCTTCCTTCGAAGCGCGAAAAAAGCCTTCCCATAAAAAGAAAAAGCCTGCGATCATGATTCCGTCTGCCAGCAGCTCTCCGGCTCCGGTCTTGTTTACGGTGGCCGTCGCAAGGCGATAAATACTGAGCGACAGGATCCCGACAGATCCGGCAATCAGCGCACGATGCCACAGATCCAGATGGATCTTTTTTACTCCTGCAAACAGAAGGGCGCATCCGATGACCGCGATCAGTTCACTCCAGGCATCGACGCCGGTCCGAATGCAGCAAAAGATCCCGGCTCCCGCCGGGATCGCTAAATAAATATAGATCGGATTTCTGGACGCCAGACAGGCGGTAAGTGCGACCGCCGCCGGAAAATATTCTCCCAAAAAAGGCGTTCTGCCCACCAGAAAAGCGAAAAGAAACAGCAGTGCCGCATGCAGCAATCTTGTCCCGCTGCGCGGCCTGCTTTGAAAGCGACCTGATTTCCAGGTCGTCTGTCTGCCGGTGTGTTCCATTTTGATCTCCAATCCCAATCCCTCTGTCTGCGATACGTTCTGTTGCAACTATAGCGCATTTCAAGGTCGGAATTTGTCAAAATGGCTGAAAAGGCAGTATTTATTTTACATCTGACGCCCTGGCATCGTTCTACCGTGTGATCCCGTAAAACCGCATGGCGTTTTCTTTTGTTTTTGCCGCCACCTCTTCCAGGGTCATGTCCTTGATCTCGGCGACTTTCTGAGCCGTGTACTTCACGTTAGGCGACATGTTGCGTCTGCCTCTCAGTGGTTCCGGTGATAAATACGGTGAATCTGTCTCCACCAGCAGAAAGTCCATCGGTACTTCTGCCACGACGGCCACCGTCTTGCGGTTGTTCTTGTATGTCACAGGTCCCGCCACAGAAATGGTCGCTCCCAGCTTGACGTACTGGGCTGCCAGCTCTGCGCTGCCGGAAAAACAGTGGATCAGCACTCTGGCATCGTCTGCCATATGATCTGCCGGATCGTCGGGCGTTTTCTTTGCAGCCTCGCTTTTTTTCAGTGTATAACCGGACGGATCGGGGCGCTTAGGGAACCAGCTTTTGCGTTCTTCGGAGAAAGCGCCTTCTTCCTTTAAAATATCCATCGTCTCCTGATCCGCTTCACGAGAGTGGATGACGATGGGCATTTTCAGCTGGTTGGCCATTCGGATCTGGCGACGGAACCATTCTCTCTGGATGTCCCTCGGCGAGTGATCATAGTGGAAATCCAGTCCGATCTCACCGATGGCCACGACTTTTTTCTTTCGCGCCAGACCTTTGTACATGGCCAGCTCCATGTCGTCCATGCTTTTGGCATCGTGAGGATGGCAGCCGACCACGGCATAGCACCACGGATATTTGGCTGCGTGCTCCACTGCCAGTTTCGAACTGGCCAGATCGTAACCGATATCCGCCACATAGTCCACATCGGACGCTTCTATGGTCTTGATCAGTTCTGCCCGTTCTTCCGGAGAGTAGCTGGCTTCGTTTATGTGTGCGTGGGAATCGAACAGCATCTTAGCTCACCGGATTCCCGTCTTCTGCTTCCGGGCTGACAAAGGCCAGGGTCTCTTTGCCGTCCTTCACATCGTCCGCAAACATGATCATGCCGTTGGATTCCAGTCCTCTCAGCTTTCTCGGCTTCAGGTTGGCAACTACGATTACTTTTCTGCCAACGCATTCTTCCGGTGTAAAGTGCTTGGCTACGCCGGAGATGATCTGACGCGTCTCCGTGCCCATTTTCACCTGGAATACCAGCAGTTTATCTGCCTTCGGGTGTTTTTCTGCAGATAAAATAGTTCCTACGCGGAAGTCGATCTTGTCGAAGTCATCAAATTCGATCTCCGGTTTCAGTTCAAGCGGAATGTTTTCTTCTTTTCCTGCGTGCTGCAAAGCTTCCAGTTCTTCCAGCTCCTTTTCGATATCGAGGCGCGGGAAGATCGGATCGCCCTTCTTCACCTGTTCGCCGTTCATCATTTCAAAGGTAAAGGCGTCTGCCCATACCGGCTCTGCGAACCAGAGTCCCAGCTGTTTTCTGATCTTGCCGGAAGTGGTGTGCATGAACGGCTCGATGAGCACGGAAACGATACGGATGGCTTCTGCCAGGTTGTGGAGGACATTATCCAGTCTCGACTTGTCCTTTTCGTCCTTAGCCAGCACCCACGGCATGGTTTCGTCGATGTATTTGTTGGCTCTTCTAACAACGGTCCAGATGTCTTCCAGCGCCATGTTGAAGGCGAATTTATCCATGTTGGCTTCTACCTTCGAAGCTGCGCCGATAGCGATGGCTTTCAGGTCTTCGTCAAGCGGATCCGTCGCATCGGTCAGCGCCGGCACTGTGCCGTCGTTGTATTTTTCGATCATGGAAACGGTACGGGAAACCAGGTTGCCCAGATCGTTTGCCAGGTCGTAATTCATTCTCTTGAGCATTACTTCGTTGGTAAAGACACCATCCTGTCCGAACGTGTATTCCCTCAGCAGGAAGTATTTGAGCGCGTCGATACCGTAGCGGTCGATGAGTGTCACCGGATCTACTACGTTGCCCTTGGACTTGGACATTTTGCCGCCTTCCAGCAGCAGCCAGCCGTGACCGAGCACCTGCTTCGGAAGAGGCAGTTCCATGGACATGAGCATTGCCGGCCAGATGATGGTATGGAATCTTACGATTTCTTTTCCTACCAGGTGAACATCTACCGGCCAGTATTTTTCGTAAAGCGCCGGATCGTCCGGATATCCCAGAGCAGTGATGTAGTTTGTAAGTGCGTCAAGCCATACGTAGATGACGTGCTTTTCATCGATCGGCACCGGGATGCCCCAGTCGAAGGTGGATCTGGAGATGCAAAGGTCTTCCAGTCCCTGTTTGACGAATGCGATCATCTCATTTCGTCTGCTGTCAGGCTGGAGGAATTCCGGGTTTTTCTCGAACATTTCCAGTAGTCTGTCCTGATATTTGGAAAGGCGGAAGAAGTAGGCTTCTTCCTTGGCTTTCTGCACAGGTCTGCCGCAGTCCGGGCATTTGCCGTCCACCAGCTGGCTTTCAGTCCAGAAGGATTCACACGGCGTGCAGTACATGCCTTCGTATTCACCTTTGTAGATATCGCCTTTTTCGTAGAGCTGCATGAAGATCTGCTGCACCCGCTTCACGTGGCGCGGTTCTGTAGTTCTAATGAAATCGTCATAGGAGATCTCCATGGTCTTCCACAGGTCTTTGATACCGGAAACGATCTCATCAACGTATTCCTGCGGCGTTACGCCTTTTTCCTTCGCGATATCCTGGATCTTCTGTCCGTGTTCGTCAGTTCCTGTGAGAAATCTCACGTCGTAGCCTGCCAGGCGCTTGAAACGTGCCATGGCGTCTGCCATAACGGTGCAGTACGTGTGTCCGATATGGAGATTGGAACTCGGATAATAGATCGGAGTCGTGATGTAATACTTGCCTTTTGATTCTGTCATTTTGTTTTATCATTCCTTTCATCTCTGCCGCGAATGAGCGACAGTAAATATTGGTATAGAATAGCATTATTTTGGCTGTGAGTCAAACTAGCGGGGAGATCTGGTGTCTGGGTTCACTTGGTCCTGCAGTATCGCTTTTCCCGCATTCCTTACAACATGAACCGATAAAATATAATTTCATGTTGTACTCTCTGCGATTTTTGTTTGAAATACAACATGAACTGGTACGATTTCCGGTTTGATGTTGTATTCTCGGGAACTGGTGCAGGCTCGTGCAACATGAACAGACATTTTACATGGATTCATGTTGTTTTCCGCAGAAAATACAACATGAAATTATATTTTATCGATATTCATGTTGTCAGACTTGCAGAAAAGCAGCCTGCCTCGCTTATAGATACAAATCTGGTTCGCGGCGGATCCCGGCGTACATATCTTCCAGTTCTTCCTTATGGTAAATAAAACCGGGATCGTCAAAATAGAATGCCTGGCGGGGGCATTTCTTGACGCAGCCACAGCATTTGATGCAGATCCCTGTGATCGGAGCCGGTGGCTGTCCAGGGTTTTCCTGCACAACAGATCCCATCGGACATGCGCTGACGCAGATCCCGCACCCGCTGCAAAGCTCTGCATGCAGTTTTGGTTTTACTTTCAGGATATTAATGTGGTTGCCGTTTCGATCCTGTGGTTTATAATACGGGCGGATCGGGTCGGCGCCGTCCACCGGCACAGGCGCGGCCTCACGCAGCCCAGCCGCGCCGAGCCGGCGGATTTTGCCTGCGAGCTTTCGGGCAAAATCCCGGGACAGCTCCATGTCGGAGCTGTCCGGACGGCCGGCCGCCAGGATCCTGGAA
Source organism: Lentihominibacter faecis (assembly GCF_014306095.1). Lineage (GTDB taxonomy): Bacteria > Bacillota > Clostridia > Peptostreptococcales > Anaerovoracaceae > Lentihominibacter > Lentihominibacter faecis. Next base: position 1,302 of record NZ_JACRWC010000032.1, on the reverse strand, counting down.
AAAGAGTGCTCGCCTATAAAAGCCGCCGCTCCTATGGCATAAAATCCACGATCCTGTAATATATTTCTCAGTTCGATCAGAGCGTCGTCAAAATTCCTGTTGCCATAAAGCACGACAGGAACTGCCAGCGCGCCTCCGCCCTGCAGTGTGTCCAGGAATTTTAATAATACGTTGGGGACCCGTCCTGCGATGACCGGCACGCCGAATACCACCAGATCATCCGGCGTAAACCGGTAGATTTCCCGTCGGGCTGCCGGTGGAGTAAAATCGATATCTTCTGCTCGCTGCCAGGGTTTTATACCGGCTTTTATGCTGCCGGGTTTTTCGCCAGCAGTCGTTTTATCCTGGGATATTTTGATTTCAGTCAGCTCATCGGCGATAGCGGCAGTCATCTTTTTCGTAGTGCCGGTGCCGCTGAAATACATGGCTGTGATATTCATGATACTATGCCTGGCTGAATCTTCTCACCTTGGTGTACTGGACGATCAGGTCTACGATGTCTTCGATCTCGATGTACCCACTATCGATGGAAAGACTGTAGTTCACGTGTTCGCCCCATTTTCTGCCGGTGTGATATGCATAGTAATTGGCACGGGCCTTATCGGTATCTCTCATCAGTTTCCGGGCTTCGTCTTCCGGGATGCCGTATTCCTGAACCGCGCGTTTGATCTTGTCTTTTTCTTCTGCATAAATAAAGATGTGGCTGGCTTCCGGCAGACCGCGGAGCACGTAGTCGGAGCATCTGCCGACGATGACGCAGGAGCCTTCGTCCGCGATCCGGCGAATGGTATCGAACTGTGCCAGGAAAAACCTCTCATTCAGAGACAGGCTTTCCGGCCCATTTTCACTGGTGCCCATAGCGGACGCCAGGCTGTAGAGGAAGCTGTTTTTCGCTTTCATTTCTGCACCCTTGATCATTTCCTTGCTGAAGCCGGATTCTTCGGCGATCCGATCCAGGAGCTGCTTGTCGTAGAACGGTACATCCAGCTTTTCGGCCAGGCGCTTACCGATCAGTCTGCCTCCACTACCGAACTCTCTGCTTATCGTGATTATCTTCTTATCATTATTTCCCATAACTGCCTCCTTTGATTGTTACTGAAAGCAATACAGCCGTAGCCTCTGCCAACTTTCATTTTATCTATTATACCATGAAATTCCTAAAGCAACCAGACCGGGACGTTCCAGTACCTTTAAAATAATCATAACCACCCTTAAAAAGGGTGGTTTGCTCTAGAGCTATAAGCCCATGGATTGCTAGGCTAGCGTCTCAAGGCGCTAGCTTTCTCTTCGTTCAAGCTACAT
>NZ_JACRWC010000038.1 GCF_014306095.1 Lentihominibacter faecis | reverse complement strand
GTAATGTATCACGCAAAGAGGATAGCTTTTCATTTTCATTCTGATTAGCCCATATTTTTTCAAAGATTGGCTCAACCGTAGCTGTAAATAGTGTCACTATTTCTTGCGAGGGAACAAGTATTTCTGTCTTTTGAAAATCAGGTACTGTGAGTTGTTGTTGCGTCGTTCCTGTTCCAGTAATGTGAAGCTGTTTTAACCATAAATAGAGGTATTTTGCAGAAACAATTTCTGTTTTTGGTATCAGAGTTACTAAACGCACGATTGGCACATAAGGAATATGACGCAAACACACAAAACCTATTGTTCCACGAGCTGATACAGTCACGCTTTCTTCGGATATTTTAGGTTTGTCAGTAAATCCGTAAAGCCCCTCATTGCTCAATCCGTTTGAGTAAATCGGATATTCATACAAATCAGTTTTTATTGGGGATACATTTTGAGGTTTATCTCCACCTGCACCCATTATAGAAATATTACCAAGCGTTGATACCGACCAGTCGCTTGGCTTTCGATTACTGAATGGTTCGAAATCAATAAACCACGACTTGAATATAGCTTGAGCTTGCTGCTCTAAATTCTTATTTATCTTGTTATTAAGTTCTATTTTCTGCTCTAACAATCCCAGAAACCCGCCAATTTTCTTTTGAACACCGATTTCCGGGATATCTATTTGTATTTTTCTGAATTCGGCTTGTTTTATGCCTGTCACAGTTGTACCTGTTTCCCGAGCTTTCAATAATGACTGCCCAATAGAAGATTGCAGGAAATATAGCAAATACTCATTATCCAGAACATCTGCCTTTCCTCGAAGTGTCAATAATCTCTGTGCAATGCCAACACCATCTCGGTCAAGTCTTGCTACCATTCCCATAGGAGCTTCTGTTGTCAAAAGAACATCTCCAACTTTTGGAAATCCCCGTACCATAAACCGCTTATACTCATCAGGGGATATATAATAGCACAATGAATAATCAATGTGATTGTTTTTTACTGATTTTGCACTAAGTGTAGGAATTCCTGATTCTGATTTCTTAGGTGTTTTACCCCTGTAATCAATAATTACTTCTAAGGCATCTTCCATTGTATATGTCTTAAAATTCATACCCTATCGCCCCCAGTTTCTTGCGAATTTCTTCTTCCAGCTCATGTGATTTTTCAAACATACCTGAAAGCTCAGATGTAAGTCGTTTCATCTTTTCCTCGAATGGTTCTCCATCGTCTTCCTGTTCTTCAATCCCTACATATCTGCCGGGAGTAAGAATATAGTCCTGCTTTGCTATATCTTCAATATCTGCAACAGCACAAAATCCTTTTACTACTTCCAATGTTCCTTCCTGGAATTCTGTAAAAGTTTTGGCAAGTTTCTCTATGTCTCCGCCCGGCTTATCATCAAAATCACGATGTTTACGGTCAACCATGTGTCCCATTTTACGTGCGTCAATAAACAGTGTTTTACCCTTCTGTTTTTTATTTTTTGTAATAAACCACAGAGTCACCGGAATCGTTACACTATAAAACAGCTGTGTCGGCATAGCAATAATGCCTTCAACCAAATCTGCCTCTATGATCTTACGACGGATTTCACCTTCCCCGCTGGATTGTGTTGATAATGCTCCGTTGGCAAGAACAAGTCCGATTTTCCCATTAGGTGCAAGATGATGAATCATATGCTGTATCCACGCATAGTTGGCATTGCCTGCCGGTGGAATTCCGAACTTCCAGCGTACATCATCCAGAAGTTTTTCCTGATTCCATGGATGATAATTAAAAGGCGGATTTGCAAGAATAAAATCAGCCTTTAATGTAGGATGCAAATCATTTGTAAAAGTATCTGCCTGATATGGTCCGAAATCTGCATCGATTCCTCTGATTGCCATATTCATTTGTGCCATTTTCCATGTATCCGCATTAGCTTCCTGTCCATAAACAGATATCGCTCCTCTCTTACCATTGTGAGCTTCTATAAATTTTGAACTCTGCACAAACATTCCGCCTGACCCACAGCACGGGTCATATACACGACAGTTTTCAAAAGGCTTGAGGATTTCAACCAAAGTCTTTACTACGCTTGATGGTGTGTAGAACTCGCCCCCACTGGCACCTTCTTTTTCTGCGAACTGTGCAATACAGTACTCATACGTTCGGCCTAATAAATCCTCACTATGTTCGGCATCCTCCATCTTTATTTTATTTGTAAAAATATCAACAACATCACCTAAAACTCGTTTATCAAGATCTGGGCTGGCATAGTTCTTAGGCAATACATTTTTAAGTTTCTTATTTTCTGCCTCAATTGCTCTCATAGCATTATCGATCACCGTCCCGATTTCAGGAGTATGTGCTGCAGAAGCAATGGTGCTCCATCTTGCTTCCTCTGGTACAAAGAAAATATTCTCCATTGTATATGCATCTCTGTCATCTTCAAAGCCATCCCCTTCTTCTACCAGTTCATTATATCGTTTATCGAATGCACTGGAGATATAGCGCAGAAAGATCAAACCAATAATAACCTTCCTGTACTCCGCTGCCGGGATATGCCCCCAGAGGACACACGCAGCATCCCACAATTCTTTTTCAAATCCTATATTCGCATTTGTCTTAGCTTTAGCCATTTTTTACCTCGCTTTATCTACCATTTCTTTATATGCTCCCACCGCTTCCTCCGGTCCTATGATCCTGATCCCTCCGCCGAACTGGAACACCCAGCCGTAAAAGGTCGGACTCAGGTCTACCGGGACTTTTGCGAGAAACTTATCTTCTGACAGTTCCTCAGTCTCCACATCAATACCGAAGCGGTCGATCACGTATTTCATCAGTGACGTGTCACACTCGAGTTCCACTGTGGTTTCTTCGCCGCCGAACATCTGGAACACCTTATTGGAGTATGCAGACACATCGAAACCCTCAGGTTTTGGTACAGCATCTTCTTCCATTATCTTCGGTGTTTTCATCCTGTCGATCCGGAAGGCCGTGACTGTCTCACGCTTATCAGAATATCCGAGGACATAATAGTAATCCTCATTCCAGTAAAGCACATAGGGACTGAGTATATAGACCTCACCGTCGTTTCTCAGGATCTTCTCTTTCCTGCCGTTGTACTCCGTATACTGGAAGCTGATCTTCTTTTTCCGGTTTATAGCTTCCGTTATGGTATCGATGATGTAATACAGCCCTTTATTATCGGCTTTCGTTTTTCCGATGGCACGCACATGCCTTTTCAGCTGCTCTCGCTGCTGCATACCTGCCAGTGACATGATCTTTTTTGTGAGCCGTTTGCTTTTCGTTTCCGATATGAACCTTGCCGACGACACTGCATCCAGTAGCATTTTCAGCTCCGGTATCTCGAATGTACGCTCTCCCCAGAAGTATTTATTGGGAGAGCTTTTAACTACCACGATATCGTATCCCATCGATATCAGCAGTCTGAGATCACTGCGAAGTGTCTTCCTGTCTATCTGAAACCCTTTCCCTGCTAAATAGTCCATGATTTCCACTGTGCTGACAGGATGGCTTTCATCCGTCGTTTTATATAACAGCTCCAGTATCAGGAGCATTCTTTTCTTCGTGCTGCTGGTATCCATTCCAAATCTCCCCAAACTTTGCATTTTCAAGCTGCCCGGCTGTTATCTACTACAAAGAAAATTATACCATAGACTGAGGATCTATACAAATCAAAACGCCTCAAAATCCGGGCAACTAGGGTAACTGATTCCCCAGCTTTGTCCTATATCATCTTTTTATCCCAAAACGCCCTGCTCGAATGCTTTTTTGCATTTTCTCCAGACATTCCCTTGATATCATGATCCCGTGCATCATGACATCATTGTTTTTTTTGATTAAAATAAAACAGCAGCCGTTTTTCTTCGACTACTGTCTTATTCGATGTAAATATTATTCAGTTTTTCTAATGTTTGAGACAGCCCATATCAATTACCTCAAACTTATTTATAACACATTACTTAAATAAGTTTTTTCTCACTATTTCTTCTTAATAATCCATTCCACATGCATAGGCTTTTTCAATCAATGCACGGTCATTAACCACTGCATCATAGAAACGGAATCCACCAGAGAAGTTATATGTCTCATAACCATTCCCTTCCAGAATACGACTGGCTATATAACTGCGCAGTCCACTCTGACAGATCAGATAAACCGGCTTTCCCTTTTCGATCTCTTTGATACGTTCCCTCAGTTCATCTACAGGAATGTTTTTAAATCCCTCAATACACCCTCTGCTGAATTCATCTGCAGTTCTTACATCCACCAGCACAGCACTTCCATCTTTGGGAATCGTATCCACATCCTCCAAATGCCACTGTTTCAAGATTCCTTTTTCTATGTTGTCTACCATGAATCCAACCATATTTACAGGATCTTTTGCAGAGGAGTAAGGTGGTGCATATGCAAGATCAAGATCTTTCAGCTGGCTTGCCTTCAGCCTTGCATGAATCGCTGTTGCCAGCACATCAATACGTTTATCAACCCCTTCATATCCAATTATCTGGGCACCGAGCAAGCGATAAGTCTCTTTTTCAAAAACCACCTTCATGGTCATCACTTTGCCACCAGGATAATAGCTGGCATGACTCATAGGAGAAAGAATTACTGTATCCACATCTAATCCTGACTTTTTGGCATTGGTTTCATTAATACCTGTAGTGGCTGCTGTCATATCAAATATTTTTATTACTGAACTTCCTTGACTACCCAAGTAGCAACTATCACCACCACAAATATTGTCAGCGATGATCCTTCCCTGTTTATTTGCAGGTCCCGCTAAAGAAATTAACGCATCATCACCAGTAACATAATGTTTTACCTGAACTGCATCCCCCGCAGCATAAATATCCGGTACTGAAGTCTCCATTCTGTCATTCACTACGATGCTTCCCTTGATGCCAAGTTCCAGACCGGCTTCTTTTGCTAGTGCTGTATCCGGTGTGACTCCGATTGCCAGTACTCCCATATCAGCATGAAGAGATGGATTATCTTTCAATAAAACCTCTACTCCATTATTCTTTTCTTTAAATCCTTCTACCGTATAGCCTAATGCCAGTTTTATCCCATGTTTTCTCATTTCATTATGGATCATGGATGCCATATCCGGATCAAAAGGATTCATTAACTGCTTAGGACGTTGGATGATAGTAACATCAATGCCAAGCTCCCTCAAATTTTCTGCCAACTCCAAACCAATAAAACCACCACCAGCCAGCACAGCAGATTTAGGATGATTCTTATTAATATACTCCTTGATTTGGATAGTATCTTCTACTGTACGCAGTGTAAAAAGGTTATCGATACCTACTCCCGGAAGGTTCGGTTGTGTAGGCTTTGCACCTGGAGAAAGGATAAGCTTATCGTAATTTTCTTCAAATATTTCATCATTTTCCAAATTCTTCACTGAAACAGTCTTACGATCCGGATGTATAGAAATAACTTCATGATGGATCTTCATATTGATACGAAATCTTTTAAAGAAACTCTCTGGTGTCTGTAATGTAAGGTCTTCCGGGTCTGTGATTACATCTCCAATATAGTATGGGAGCCCACAATTTGCATAAGATATGTATCCAGATCTTTCAAATACAGTAATTTCAGCATGTTCGTCCAATCTGCGTATCCTTGCTGCGGCTGTAGCTCCACCTGCTACACCTCCTACGATTACTACCTTCATCTTATTTTTCCACCTTTTCTTTCCTATTCCCGGAAATCATTTTATGCCCTGTATACGTCGCCATTGCCATACAAAACATAGAACTTAAAGCAAAGTATTTGTGACTTGGTTTTAGCCCTTTATAACCAGTGTAAAACGTACCCGTCATTGTGATCAATGCTCCTACTGACCAATATTTATGTGCTTTCATAAAATTCCTCCCTTTTTCACAAACTGTAATTTGTTGAGTATTTCGTTCCTCTGCCGTTACCTGTCTTTATCACATATCCTTTTTTCTCAAGTATCCCCAATAGCTTTAACGTCTTATTTTTGCCGAACCCTGCCGCCTTAGCGATTTGAGAACTTGTTTTTCCAAGCCTGTCCATGCTGTCGTAAATGATTTTCTCATCGCCAGTAAGATCGCCACCGGATGTGATCACAGGTAAAGTTACTTTGATCATATTCTCGGAAAACTCATGTATCGGTTTTGCCTTGCTGCTTGCATATGCTGCATTTATCCTCTGAACGCCCGTTCCAAAACTTTCTATAATATTCAACCGAAAAAAAACAGCGCCGATGATCGGATTACGCAGCACAGAGATCTGTCCATTGAGATATTCCTCCCTGGTGATGCCTTTCGGCAGTCCTCCTGGTGAAAAAACTTCAATGCGATCTTCATACATTGCTACTCTGATATGTGACCTCACATCCCAGGCTCTGTGCACCAGTGCATTTGCAATGGTTTCTCTGAACGCTTTTTCCGGAATGGTTTCAACCGTCTCCCTGATTGCACCTTTGATTTCATCATACTGATAATATTTTCTATAAAGTTCTATCACCTCATCATACTGTTTAAGTATCGATCTGTGTTCGAAAATCTCACGATCCAGTATTATATCTATCGTTTCCCCAAAACGTGCACAGTCGATACCATATGTTCCATTTTTATCAGCAAGTAAAACCCCTGCGTTATTGTATTTCCCGTCTGCACCAAGTACTCCGATAGTCCTGAGTATATCTGTACTGATAGCACTGATACCGAGCTGCTCTTTCATCTTGCCCTCAAGGATCGTAAACTCGAGATCTTTCACATCGGATGCTAATTCATCGTACGAACGATCTTCACCTTCCAGAATAAGACGATTCGACTCCAGACGATCCACTTCGATCGTTGCCGTATCATTTCTCTTGTAAGCTTTTGATTTATAATAATACGGTTTATAGATTCCTTCTTTTACTTCCAATGTAATGACATTCGTATCATCATCCACAGATATCCAATAATCGGGCACCGGAGAAATACTGTCGTTTATTCTGTTTTCTATATCCAGACATGCATTACCAGCATCTTCTATCCCAACAAACTTGCCATCATCAGTAATGCCAAACCGGATGATCCCGTCACCAAAATTGGCATATGCGCTGACTGTCTTTAAAAATGTATTTGTTACTCGCTCTTTCACTTCAAACGAACGGGTCTCTTTCATCTGCCAAACCTCCAGTACTGTTTTAGTACCTTTATTATATCAAAACAAACGAAAAAGTAAACGTATTTATTTGCGTTTGATTTTTCGTTTATTTTATAAACTGGAATTTCCCTGTTCTTCATGTGCAATCACTGAAGTTCCCCTGGAAATGCAAAAGACCCGAAGCTTTCGCTTCGAGCCTTTTCGTTGGCTAGGGTAGCAGGATTCGAACCTGCGCATGATGGAATCAGAATCCATTGCCTTACCGCTTGGCGATACCCCAACGCTTATCTATATTGTTTGACTTGTTTACAAATGGGGTGGATAGTGGGATTCGAACCCACGCATAACGGAGCCACAACCCGCTGTCTTAACCACTTGACTATACCCACCATATTGGAGGCGACACCCGGATTTGAACCGGGGAATAAAGGTTTTGCAGACCTCTGCCTTACCACTTGGCTATGTCGCCTCAAGGAGCTTGCGCCCCTGAATAAGAATTGGCGATCCGGAACGGGCTCGAACCGTCGACCTCCAGCGTGACAGGCTGGCATTCTAACCAACTGAACTACCGGACCATGGTGGACGTTATAGGGCTCGAACCTATGACCCTCTGCTTGTAAGGCAGATGCTCTCCCAGCTGAGCTAAACGTCCATAAACAATTCTTATAAAAATGGTAGCGGCGAGTGGAGTCGAACCACCGACCTTCCGGGTATGAACCGGACGCTCTAGCCAACTAAGCTACACCGCCACACTGCAGCAGCTTTTCCGCCGCCGCAGGAATTATATTATCATTTTGCAGCTATAATGTCAAGCCATTTTGCAGTTTATTTTTTTATTTTTTGGACTGGTTTTTTTCATGCTTTTCCAGCTCCTCTTCATCCGGCAAAGCTACCTTGGAAGCAACCGTTGCAGGTGCTTCATAACAGCGGAAACATTCATCCACTAATTTGTCCGACGGCTTTGGAGTCAGAAGGCTTACGACCGGCACAAGGATCAGACTTGCAATCATCGCAAACGCTCCAGCATTGATCGGAGACTGCAGGACAGCCGGGAATATCTGCGGACACAGCATTACCAGGATCATTGTTCCTGCGCCAAAGATAAAGCTTGCCCAGCATCCACTCTTCGTTGTCTTCTTCCAATACAGGCCATAAATAAGCGGGCCAAGGAATGAACCCGCCAATGCACCCCAGGAAATCCCCATAAGCTGCGCAATGAAAGTCACCGAACTGTTGTACTGGATCAGAGCAATAACGACCGAAATCAAAATGAATACCACAATAAGCACGCGAATCATGCGCACCTGTGTTTTTTCACTCATATCCTTTATGAAATTCTTATTGATGAAATCCAGCGTCAGCGTCGAGCTTGATGCAATAACCAGCGAAGAAAGCGTGGACATGGATGCCGATAATACCAGCAGAACCACAAGACCGATCAGCGCATCCGAAAGTCCAGACAGCATCGTTGGGATAATAGAGTCGAATCCATTCGCCACAACATCCACCTGATCTGAAAACAGTCTGCCAAATCCGCCCAGGAAATAGCATCCGCCAGATACTACAACAGCAAACAACGTGGAAATTATCGTACCCTTCTTGATCGCATTCTCACTATTGATCGCATAAAACTTCTGTACCATCTGCGGCAGTCCCCAGGTTCCCAGAGACGTCAAAACAACAACACCTAGAAGATTCAGCGGATCCGGTCCAAGGAATGATGCAAACGCACCGTTCATCGCAGTTGCTTCTGGATCCTGCACCTCTGCTAAGGAATGCATTGCTTCCGTAAATCCGCCCTTGCTTTGCAGAACTGCTGCAATCACAGCACAGATCCCAAACAGCATGATGATACCCTGAATAAAATCATTGATCGCTGTCGCCATATACCCGCCGGCAATTACATAGATTCCTGTAAGAACAGCCATAACGATAACGCATATTGTAAAATCAATATCGAATGCCATGGCAAACAGCCTTGATAATCCATTATATAACGAAGCCGTATAAGGGATCAGAAAGATAAAAATCAGTGCCGATGCTCCGATTTTCAGCGATTTACTGTCAAAACGCGATCCGAAAAATTCCGGCATGGTCGCTGAATCTAAATGCTGCGTCATAATACGCGTTCTTCTCCCTAATATGACCCATGCCAGCAGTGATCCAATAATAGCATTCCCCAGACCGATCCAAGTGGAAGCAATCCCGTATTTCCACCCAAACTGTCCTGCATATCCTACGAATACAACCGCCGAAAAATAAGAAGTCCCATAAGCGAAAGCAGTCAGCCACGGACCTACGGAACGACCTCCAAGAACAAAACCTTTTACGTCTGTGGCGTGTTTCCGGCAATACAGCCCGATTCCCACCATGATCGCAAAATATACTACTAAAATACCTATTTTGATTCCCATAATGACTCTCCTGCAAACGTTGATTTCTCTATTCTAACACCCGGATTTTACTTTACTACTCATCTGCTTTCAAGTCAAGGCTTTTCCGTATATAAATACATCAGCTTCGATATAAATTCATTCAAATTTTTCCTGATACACCCTCTTCAGATTACGAAGACTTATGGCGTAGATCCTCCGCATATTTGCCGGCTTCAAACCTTTTTCATGTGCAATGTCCTTCAGCTGGATCTCCTGTATCAGATGTTTCCAGATCAGTTCTCTATCCCGTTCCGCAAGACAGCTCACAGCCTCCAGCGCCTGGCTCTGTGCCTCTCGTTCCAATGCTATAGATAATGGATCCGGTTCCAGATAATCCGCCATCTTTATCGTAATGACCGCCGAGGGATCTTCATTAGCCCAGTTTCCCGACTCTCGCTTTTCTCTGCGAAAGTGATCGCGCAAAACATTTCTCGTGATCGCTTTCAGCCATTCCTTTGCTTTTGATTTGTCGCGAACCGATTCGATAGAACGCCAGGCTTTTTCCAGCACGATCTGCGTCAGCTCCTCCGTAACATTCGCATCCCCGATCACACTTTTGATGATTCGATACACATCCATCCGAAGAGAGTAGATGTATTCCAGGTAAAACTCCTTCTTCTCTTTTCCATTCATATTGGACCTCACTTACTACAAAGTTAAATTCGCTCCCTCCTGATCCAGATCGTTGAACAGTTGAAATGCCTCCTGTCCGCTGCAAGGCGTTTGGGAAAGCCACATTTCATCCACAGCTTCTGCCTGCAGGCGAAAACTACGAACGCCCTGGTTCATAAGATCTGTGTCACCGCAAACAAGTCTGTCGATCAGCGGTCTGGTATTCTCTTTTGATTTTACGGGAGCTCGGTAATAATACCAGCCATTCTCCTCTACCCAGATGCCATCTTTTATCGCTTTTGAATCGACACGACACTGTTTTTCATCAGACGGATCTTTGTAAATGATCCTGACTCGCAGCCAAAGCTTTCTTGAGCCATGATTTGTGATAGATGTATCATCATGAAAGATCAATTCACTACGCTTTTCCGGGTCTTCGCCTTTCATCTCAGCCAGCCTGCCCTCACCGTTGAGCCACATATGATAGATAGCGCCTGCATTCACAAGAACCAGACAAAGTATCCCAAGCATGAGTAACACTGACAACTTGTCCTGTCGTTTCATTTCTCTTTCCCCTTTCCACAAAAATCCTACCATTCTGTAAATCGGTTTACAAATATAACCCTCCCCGTTTTTTCGACACTCTTCTGCAAAATAAAACAAAGACTACCATTGACCGTTCTTCAGCCATATGATAGTCTTCTCATTTCTAATAACTGTACTGTTCTCCAGCCAGCTCTTTACGCTGACGGATCCAGAACATCTCGTATATAGTCACTAACTTCTTCGCATTTGATATGCAGCACATGGGCAAATTCCTCTTCCACCAGCCTTTCCGCTGTTTTCAAAGTATTGCTGTCCCGTGCCGGCAGTTTTTTCCCCAGCTGAACCAGCTCCTGACGTTTACGATGCAGACAGCGTATCATCAGGATCAGATCCTGATTCACTCCGTTGTTCAGGATCTCGTGAAAGCTTTCAGTCCGAAAACGCACATCTTTTTCCCACTCAAGCGTTCTGTCCTTCATCCGCACCAGCATTGCATTTATTTCGTCTTTTGTCATCAGTTCCCGCATCTTCGATACCAGCTTCTGATTATTTACCGGAACAAATATCGTCGATTTCGGATTGGACTCCGGCCGCAGGATATAGTACATCATTTTCTCTACACTCTGAGACAGCTGCATTGGTCTTATATCTTCAATGTTGCACATCCCGTTGATTCCATAAGATACATACTCCCCTATATCAAATCCGTTTCTATTCATTTTTATGTGACCTCCTAGTATCTATTATAGTCACTTTTCATCTTTTTTTCAAAGGGGGTATGGAAAAAAATTTTTCAGCGATACATCCAGTATCGGAGCTGAATGGGTCAGAGCACCGCAGGAAATGTAGTCTACACCGATTTTTTTCAGGTTTTCGATGTTTTCCCTGGTTACATTGCCAGAACACTCTGTTTTCGCTTTTCCTGCCGTGATTTCTACAGCCTTTTTCATATCCTCCGGAGTCATGTTATCAAGCATGATAATATCTGCTCCCGCTTCCACAGCTTCCCTTACCATTTCCAGAGTCTCTGTTTCCACCTCGATTTTTCGTACAAAAGGCGCGTACTCCTGTGCCGCTTTTACCGCTTCAGCAACACCGCCTGCTGCATTGATGTGATTATCCTTCAGCAGAACTCCATCCGAAAGATTATATCTGTGATTGTATCCTCCGCCAACTCTGACTGCATACTTTTCAAAAATCCGCATATTCGGAGTCGTCTTTCGCGTATCAAGAAGCCGTATACTGCTGCCTTCCAGCAAAGAGACGACCTGATTCGTATAAGTAGCAATCCCGCTCATGCGCTGCAAATAATTGAGCGCTGTACGTTCTCCCGTAAGGATCGCATGTGCATTTCCCGACACTACAGCCAGAAGCTGTCCTTTAAAGACTGCGTCTCCATCTTCGCAGCGGAACTCCACCTTTGCTTCCGGATCCAATATCTGAAAGACACGTTCAAACACCGAAAGTCCTGCAATGATACCGTCCTGTTTACAAAGCAGATCCGCTCTGGCCTGCCGATCCGGTTCTATGACTGCACATGTCGTAACATCCTCACTGGAGACATCTTCCTCCAAGGCCATGCGAATCAATTTATCCGCCTGTATTTTTAACGTAATAGTATTGTTCATTATGCCGTCTCCTTTTTATCTTTAACGATGGCATCCCGAATCTTCCGCTTATTTTCATCCATATAGCGCTCCATATCCCGGAATGCCGCCAGATCCAGTCCATAATCCTTTGCAAGAACCGCCAGATCTTCGCCCAGATACTCCTGAAAACGCTGGCTTGCCGCATTGTTTGCCAGCCTCTTTGCCACTATATCCTTTGCAGCACTTTCCGCAAAGACCAAACTCTCCAGCAGAGAATTGCTCGCCAGCCGGTTCGCACCATGCACACCATTGCAGCAAGTTTCCCCTGCCGCATACAGATGATTCATGGAAGTACGGCTGCAAAGATCCACATCAACACCCCCCATGAAATAATGTTGTGCTGGAACGACCGGGATCCAGTCTTTCGTGATATCATAGCCCTCCTCAAGGCAGCGTTGATAAATATGTGGAAAACGAGTCCTTACATCCAGATCCTTGATTGGTAAAAATGAAAGCCACACATGATCCATGCCATCCTTTTCCATCTGCTTGAAAATCGCATTGGAGACCACATCACGCGGAAGAAGTTCATCTACAAAACGTTCTCCATCCTTATTATACAAATGTGCTCCCTCGCCTCTTACAGATTCTGAAATCAGGAATCGTCTGTCTTTATCTTTGGAAAACAGGGTCGTTGGATGGATCTGCACATAGCTGATATTTTTCAGGCGTATTCCGTGGCGAATAGAAATAGCCACCGCATCCCCTGTCAGATGCGGAAAATTAGTGGAGTTATCATAGATCCCTCCGATCCCGCCACATGCCCAGATCACGTCATCCGCAAATACGGCTTTTATCTGATCATCTGCCGTTTTCAGCAAAATCCCATCGCAGCCTTTCTCTCCACATAAAATATCCAGCATGGTGGTATGGGTAAGAATCTGGATATTCTTTCTCTGTTTCACCTGATTAAGAAGCTTGCTGGTGATTTCTTCTCCCGTGATATCCTCGTGAAAGAGAATTCGATTGGTAGAATGCGCGCCTTCTCTCGTGTATCGCAGCTGCTGTTTTTCCCGCTCAAATTCTACGCCATATCGAATCAGTTCCTCAATAACTGACCTGGAGCTGCTGATCATAAAATCAACAGACTCCGGACGATTTTCATAATGGCCGGCACGCATAGTATCTTCATAAAAGCTATCGTAATCATCATCGTCCTTCTGTACGCAAATCCCGCCTTGCGCCAGAAAAGAATCGCTTTCTTCCAGATCACCTTTTGTGATCATCAGAACATCCATGTTCTCAGACAGGTGAAGCGCTGCAAAGCATCCTGCCACACCGGTTCCTACAATGACCACATCATATTTTTCTTTCATGACCTTATCACGCCTTTCTTCTTATTTTGACAACTCCAGCATCCGCTTCATCGGTGCATGAGCTTCATGGATCAATTCAGCATCCATTTCAACCTGTGTTTCCTCATTTTCTAATGAAGCGATCACCTTGTCCAGACTGATCTTCTTCATGTTCGGACAAATCTGCACATTGCCCGCGGTATAAAATTTCTTATCGGGATTTCGTTTCTGCAATTCGTGAAATACGCCCATTTCTGTGGAAATAATAAACTCCTTCGCATCACTTTCTGTTGCATAATTGATGATCCCGGATGTGCTTCCTACATAATCGGCAAGCTCTGTCACTTCCGGTCTGCATTCCGGATGCACCAGAACCAGTGCCTCCGGTTTTGCTTCACGTGCTGCCAGGATCTGATCTTTCCGTACATTATGGTGCACATGACAGAATCCGTCATTAAATATAAAATTCTTTTCCGGGATCTGATCTGCTATGTAGTGTGCCAGATTCTGATCCGGAATAAAGAAAATATTCTGATTCGGCAACGCCTTAACGATTTTCAGCGCGTTGGATGACGTCACGCAAACATCACTGGCAGCCTTCAATTCCGCAGTAGAGTTGACGTAGCAGACAACGGCGACATCTTCATATTCCTCCCGTACTTCTGCAATTCGCTCTGTATCGGCCATATGCGCCATCGGGCAGTCCGCATCTGCAGCCGGGAGCAGGACTTTTTTCTCTGTGTTTAAAATTTTAGCGCTCTCTCCCATAAAAGAAACGCCACACAAAACAATGATTTCTGCATCAACCTTCGTGGCCATTTCGCTTAAATAATATGAATCGCCTACATAATCAGCGATATCCTGTACCTCGTCCGGTACATAATAGTGTGCCATGATCACTGCATTTTTTTCTTTTTTCAGTTCCTGGATCTTCCGGATTTTTGCTTCCATTGTGGTGAACTCCTTTTCACATGTCAAATTGTCTTGAGTATATCACCTTTTCATCGTTTTGACAAGACTTATATATTTACTTGTGTCTTGACACATTTTGCTGCAAAGGGCTTTGCAAAAAAACAGGCGCTTCCTCTTACATTGGGAAACGCCTGCTAAACAGCTACAGTTCTTCTACCATTTCCTCCAAAGGACGGTAGGTATTATGGAGTTCTTCATTTGGCTTCGCTTTTTCTGATGGATACCCCATCGGAAGCAGGCATACCGGCTTGATCTCATCCGGAAGCCGGAACATCTTCGCTACTTCATCCGCACGGAATCCCCTGACCCATACAGACCCGATTCCCAGATCCCAGGCTTCCAGCATCATATGTGTGCAGACAATACTTGCATCCATCTGTCCGGAGCTGAATCCAAAATCGTGTCGACTGTGCCATGCCTTGCGTTCATCGGCACATACAAGCAGGACTACCGGTGCATTATAGGCATACTTCGTGAGAAAACGAATTTTTTCCAGCGCGTCCTCACTCTTTAAAACGTAGATTTTCTGTGGCTGAAAATTCAATGCTGTCGGAGCCACCTGCCCTGCCTGCAGGATCTTCTGCATTTTTTCATCTTCAATGGGCTGTTGAGAAAAGGAACGCACAGAGTAACGCTCTTTTGCAAATTCTAAAAAGTCCATAACAAATCTCCTTTCATCCAACCGGAACATCTAGCCAGGACGGTCGCATCTGCAACGTCATGGGGAAAATTCTGAAGTCCGGATCATCTTTCGTCTGCGCCTTCAGTTCATCTTCAAGGTGTTTCGCACATGTGCTGAACACGATCGGGATCCCTGTGCTGCGCGACAATTTCTGACACAACTCATACCCTTTCAGTATATCATCTGTTGTTGTTTCTGTCAGCATATGTGTGTTATTTACGATTCCGGTGATCGAAAGACCTGTCTCTTCTTCGATGCTTCTTAAATGAAACAAAGCACCTTCCAAAGTATCCGTCTCAAAGCGATTGGCATTGACTACAAGATACCGTTCTGTCTCTTTTGCCAGGAAGTATTTCCGAAACTGATTCATGATCCGTGCACCACTGTCGTTCCCACCGATGTCCGCTACTGTAGTGCACGTTTCATCTTCAAGCGGAGTTCGGATCTTCGCAGTGATAGCCGGAAGGTCTTCCGCAATATCAAATCCATATTCATTAAAATAAATTGAAATGCCCATCTCCTCCAGCATCTTCTGCCGCTCCCTGCTTCGAAAATACGGATTAGCGATATCCAGATCTAAAAGGGCTGTTTTTACACCGCTTCTTTTCAAATGCATGGCATAATTAACAGAAAACTCAGTTTTCCCACTTCCATAATGCCCAAGTACTGCTATAGCCTTTCCCATACTTTAACCTTCCCATGCCTCGATTGCCTTCATATTCGGCTCGATCAGCTTCGCTTTTCTTCCCGTCATCAGTTTTTCGAAGGTCTTTGCCATCGCAGCTTTCTCTACGACGCCTGTAATACGCAGGATCGCTCCCAGCATAACCATGTTAGCCGTTTTTTCATTACCGATCTTAGATTCCGCCAGTCCAATAGTGTCCACGTAATGAACGTTTATATCATCCCGTTCCACCTTCGTATCGATGATGGAGGAATTTATAAACAGATCTCCTCCAAGAACCAGCTGATCTATATACTTTTCAAGAGAAACTTTATTCATTGCCAGGAGCACGTCATAAGAACTCGGCAGCGGAGATGCGATCGGACGATCGGAAACTACAACGGTACAATTTGCAGTTCCTCCGCGCATTTCCGGTCCATAAGAAGGCATCCAGGTAACTTCTTTTTCTTCATACATTGCACTATATGCGATCATCTGGCCGATCAGCAGCACACCTTGTCCTCCAAATCCCGCCAGCAGCATTCTCGTTGTCGCCATGTTACTTTACCTCCTCCACAGACTTGAAATTTTTTACCGGATAATATGGGATCATCTTATCCTTGATAAAGTCCAGCGCAGCCACCGGAGAAAGACCCCAGTTAGTCGGGCAGGTAGACAGGAACTCTACGAAAGCAAACCCCAGTTTCTTTTCCTGCACTTCAAAGGCAGTCCGGATTGCTTTTTTTGCTTTCCTTACTTCCGCCGGAGAATGCAGGGAAACTCGTTCCACATAAACAGCGCCGTCTATGGTCGCCAGCATTTCGGAAATACGCAGTGGCGCTCCCGCCTGCTCTACCGTTCTTCCTTCCACACTGGTCGTCGTTTTTTGACCGATCAATGACGTCGGAGCCATCTGTCCTCCCGTCATACCGAAGATTGCGTTGTTAATGAAGAACGTACAGAACTTCTCGCCTCTATGGGCAGCGTGGATGATTTCTCCTGTTCCGATGGACGCCAGATCCCCATCTCCCTGATATGTGAATACATACGAATCCGGATGAACTCTCTTGATGCCGGATGCTACAGCTGGAGCTCTTCCGTGTGGAGATTCCATCATGTCCACGTTCATGAACTGGTGTGCCACGATAGAGCAGCCTACCGGAGAAACACCGATAGCATTCCCCAGTGCGCCCTTTTCTTCCAATACTTCCATGATCAGTCTATGTGCAATTCCATGCGTGCATCCCGGGCAGTAACTCGTGGTCATTTCCCGCATGCCTTTGGTAAATTCAAAAACAGGTTTCATCTATTTCGTGCCTCCCATCAGTGTCTTAGTTCTCTCTGCGATCTCTGCAGGGCTGAGCAGCATGCCGCCCACACGGTTTATGAGATCCACATGATGCCTTCCGTTGAGCGCCAGCTTCACATCATTGATCATCTGTCCCTGAGAAAGCTCAACGGAAATAACTTTTTTCACATTGTCTCCCAGGTTTTCAAATGCCTGATCCGGGAACGGCCAGAGAGTCTTCGGACGGATCAGCCCAGCCTCAATACCTTCTTTCTGCAAAATTTCCATTGCTTCTAAAACGACACGTGCGGTCGAACCATACGCCACGAAAACAACTTCAGCCTTGTCCAGGTTTCTTGCTTCGTATTCCGGCAGTTCGCGCTGTGCTCTTTCGTATTTCGGCCAGTACGCCATGATCTCTTCTTCCAGAAGTTCCTGCTTCAGTTGCAAAGACTTTATGACGTTGCGATCTCTCTGATCCTTGTGGCCCACCAGTGCCCAGGGTTTTTTCTTCGGAATATCCTCTTCTCTTGTATAGCCCTGATCTTCCGGCAATACGACAGGTTCCATCATCTGACCGATCATACCGTCTACTGCAATGATGACCGGATTTCTGTATTCATCAGCCACTTCATATGCTTTGCCGATCATATCCACCGCTTCCTGGATGGAGCTGGGTGCATATACGATGATGTGGTAGTCTCCGTTCCCACCGCCGCGAGTCACCTGGTTATAATCTGCCTGGGACGGCTGGATCGTTCCGATTCCAGGACCGCCTCTCATAACATTTAACAACACCAGCGGAAGCTGCACAGAACAGAATATAGACATTCCCTCCTGCATCAGCGCGATCCCCGGTGAAGAAGATGACAGCAGCACTCTTCCGCCTGCCGCCGACGCGCCATACGCCATATTGACAGCTGCCAGCTCACTCTCTGCCTGAATGAAAGATCCTCCCACTTTAGAAAGTTCTCTCGACATATATTCCGGGATCTCATTTTGGGGCGTGATCGGATATCCGAAATAGAATCTGCATCCGCTGCGGATCGCTGCGATGGCAAACGCCTCGTTCCCTTTCATTAATCTTTTTTCTGATGTACTCATTTCCTTGCTCCTTCTATTCAACTCTGTATATATTGATGGCACCATCCGGACACATAATGCCGCAGCTGCCACATGCAATGCATTCTTCTTCTGCGATGATATTCACGGCGTGATATCCATTGATATTAACTTCCGTATCATCAATAGCCAATATATGTTTTGGACAAACGGAAATGCATAACTCGCACCCCTTACATCTGTCTTTTCTTATTACAACTTTTGCTTTAGCCAACCCTGCTCACTCCTTTATAATTATACTTTTGACTCAATTTTTGTCAGCATCCACTATTATATACTATTTATTTTGCATTTGCGACACAAAAAATCAAAAAAAGAGCTTCCTTTGCAGTGTTTTGCTTGGAAGCTCTTTTCTTTTGTAAAATTTCATAAATTTTACAGGTAATATTATTAGTTTTTTATACGATATCCTTGGGAGGGTTATCGTCTATTTGACTTTCTCCAGATTTTTTGTTTCTCAGCATCACGAATCAGGTCATCGCGGAAATCTGGATGTGCGATCCCGATCAGTGCTTCTGCTCTCTGCCAGGTGGACATACCCTTCAGGCATACTTTTCCATATTCAGTAACCACATAATGAGCATTGGCTCTTGTATCCGTAACGATGGATCCTTCTGCCAGTGTCGGCCGAATCCGCGAATGCACTGTCCCATCCTTCGATGTAAATGTAGAAGAACAGCAGATAAAGCTTTTTCCTCCGCGGGAAAGATATGCTCCCATAACGAAATCCAGCTGTCCGCCAGCGCCGCTTATGTGTCTTGTTCCTGCACTTTCTGCGTTGATCTGCCCATATAAATCCACATCGACTGCATTGTTGATCGAAATAAAATTATCTATCGATGCGATTTTTTCAATTGAATTGGTATAGTCGATCGGCGCACACATACATTCCGGATTGTCATTGAGATAATCATACATTTTCTGTGTTCCGGCTGCAAACGCATACACCTGCCGTCCCTTATCAAGAGTCTTCTTTCTTCCTGTGATCCGGCCGTTCATAGCGATATCTGCAAAAGCGTCGATATACATTTCTGTATGTACGCCAAGATCTTTCAGATCTGATTCTGCGATCATCGCACCAACAGCGTTCGGCATCGCGCCAATCCCCATCTGCAGACACGCTCCATCCGGGATTTCCTCAATGATCATTCTGGCAACCTTTTCATCTACTTCCGTTGCCGGTGCTCCTGCACCTAGCTCACCGATCGGCGGGTTATCGCCTTCCACCACGTAATCTACCTGAGAAATATGGATAGATTCTTCAAATCCGCCCAGACAGCGCGGCATGTTCTCATTGACCTCTACGATCACAACATCTGCCACATCACAAATCGCCTGCAAATGAGATGCATTCGGTCCGAAATTGAAATATCCGAATCGATCCATAGGCGTCACCTGAAACATCGCTACGTTCAGATGTCTGATATTTTCTCTATAATACTTCGGCAGCTCCGAAAAGCGCATAGGGCTGTAAAAAGCAAATCCATCATTGATGGCCCGCCGTTCTATCCCGCTCATATGCCAGGAGTTCCATGTAAAATGTTCCGCCGTATTTTCTACTTTAAAGATTTCCGGAGTCCACAGCAGGATACCGCCTCGAACCTTTACATCTTCCAGTTCATCTGCTCTTGCTGCCAGCGCTGCATCCAGCGCTACCGGAGTTCCCGTTGTCCAGGCATAATCGACCCAGTCTCCGGATTTTATTACCTTGACTGCTTCATCAGCAGTCACCAGCTTCTGATTATATTGTGTTTGATAATCCATTTAAAATCTCCTTCAACACTACTCCTATACCTGAGTTCATGTATTATTTTATCACCGCACTGCTCACGGGTCAATGCAAAATTGGATAAAAATGGTACAGCGACTGGACGGTTGCAGCATTGTCCACCCTGTATTTTCCAACACCTTTGTTTGCCATATGCAAAGTCTCCCGAAACAGAGGCTTTCCGCCACCTCCTGCGGGAAATCTTTTTTTCATTATAAAAACAGGGAGGTTTTCCAATGGCTACTATAAGCCTCTGCTTGATCGCAAAAAACGAGGAAACCGTTCTGGCACGCTGTCTTGAGAGTGTTCAGGGATTGTTCGACGAGACGATCATCGTTGATACCGGAAGCATAGATTCCACGCAAAAAATCGCAGCCAGATACACTAGCAAGCTCTACTCCTTCCCGTGGAACTCTGATTTTGCTGCTGCTCGAAATTTTTCCTTTTCCAAAGCAACACAAGAATATATTTTTTGGATGGATGCTGACGATGTGTTCAAAGTCTCACATATGGCAGACTTCCTTTCATGGAAAGAAAAAAACTTTCAAAACGCTGATATGATCTATCTGCCGTACTACACCGCCTGGGATGATGCGGGAAAACCTCTTGTTTCCTTTGATCGAGAGCGTATTGTCCGCAATCACGCAGGATTTTCATGGGAAGGCCGTGTTCACGAAACACTGACGCATCCACATCCTGAAAAAATCACAAAATTGCGTCTCGACATCCCGATCTTTCACTATTCTGTTAAAACCACCTACAGCGATCGAAATCTTCTTATATATAAGAAACAGCTTGCAGAAGGCGAAACTCTATCGTTACGTGACACTTTTTATTATGCTCGTGAGCTGCTATATCATGAAAACTGGGATCAAGCTATCCATTATTTTACCACAT
>NZ_JACRWC010000033.1 GCF_014306095.1 Lentihominibacter faecis | reverse complement strand
TATAAGAGACAGCGTTTCCAGACACCAGCATCATACCGTATAGCAAGTCCTCTATAGAGATTTTCTCACCGGCTTTCAGGTACAGAGACGACCCTTCCACCCCCTCTGCTTCCGCCGGGACCTCAACCTTCTGGTCGAGAGGACTGTCATACTTCTCCAGGATCTCCAGGGTCAGCAGTGCTGTCATGATCTTTGTGGTACTGGCAGGATACGCTCGCTGATCGGCAGCTTTTTCATACAAAACTCTCCCTGTATCCCCATCGACCAAAATCGCCTGTCCCGCTGATATGGCAAAGTCCGGCGCACTGGTCCACATCACATCGCCATGCCTTTGCGCACAAATATACATGCCCGTCAAAACGACTACCAGAGTCATGATGATCGCAATAGTTTTCTTTCCCTTTTTCAAAAATTCCATAAAAAAATCCTCTCTGTCATATTACGCGACAGAGAGGACGGATATTCCATTTATTTGTCTGTGCGATCCGGTTCTGCCTGCGACAGATCGATGGAGATCTGCTGGCTGTAAAGTATATCATTTTCGCCGTTTTCCTCATCGAGCGCCCCCTCGATATCCACGATATCCGGCAGCTCCTTGAGAGTGCTGAACCCGAACTGCTTCAGAAATTCATCGGTGGTGCCATACAGGATCGGACGTCCGACAGCATCGGATCTGCCGACTTCCGCCACCAGTTTTTTCTTGCCCAGGCCTTCCAGCACGCGGTCGCATCGGATCCCGCGGATCGATTCGATCTCACCTTTTGTCACCGGCTGTTTGTACGCTACGATCGCCAGCACTTCCAGCGCCGACTGCGATAATTTTTTATGTTTCACCGGCGTGCAAAGCCGTTCTATATAATCTATGTTCTCCGCCCGGGTCACAAACTGAAAGCACTTGTTTACCTCACGGATCACGATCCCGCGGCCTTCTTGTTCATACTCTTCCTGCAATTCTTTAAAATACGGATAGATCTCTTTCTTATCCATATTAAAAACTTCAGCCGCCTCCTTGATATCAAGGGGCTCGCCCCATACGAACATCATGGATTCGATTGCAGATTTTATGGTTTTCTTTCCTGCCATGGCCTACTCCTCTCTCTCTTCGGTGCTTCCGGCATCTCCGGCACCCTCGGCGCTTCCCGTTCTCATGCTTCCGGCATCTCCGGCACCCCCGGCGATTCCCGTTCTCATGCTCCCGGCATCTCCAGCCGCTTCCGGCTCCGTGCTCCCATCTTCTGCAAAGAGTTCTTCCGCTGCTGTAACGGTGATGTCTCCAAACAAATACTTCTGCTCTGCATCCACGCGACGCTGCTTCATCATTTCCAGTACAGAAGCAAATGTCACGGCAACATCGTATTTGTCATCGCGTTTATGGATCAGTTCCCGGAAATCCGCTTTTCGCTTCGGATCACTGCGGAAAAATTCCTGGATATCGTCCATTCTATGCTCCTGGGTCAACCGCTGCTTTTCTGATCTTCTGTGGTGCTCCCGTATCTCTTCCAGCTTTTTTTTGCGCCGCAGAAACTGCTCGAAAGCCGTTTTGAACTTTTCGATATCGAGGCTGAGATACTCGTCCGGCTCTCCTGTATATGCCGCAAGATCCTCCTGCGGTTTTTCCAGGATCTTAGCAGTATGCTCTTCGCAAGCCTCCAGCATTTCGGAGATCCGCTTGAATTTTTTGTACTCCAAAAGCTTTGCAACCAGCTGCGTCCGTGGATCTTCGGCGACTTCAGCACTTCCTTCTTCCGGCACTGCCCGCGGCAGCAGCATCTTGGATTTGATCTCCAGCAAAGCGGCCGCCAGCACCATAAACTCCGATGACACGTTGACATCAGTGATCTGCATGGCTTTCACATGCTCCATATATTGTTTTACGATTTCCGAGATCTGAATGTCGTAAATACTCATCTCCGCATGTTCAATGAGGTAGACGAGCAGATCGAACGGTCCCTCGAAAACATTGAGTTTCACTCTGTAGCTCATTCATACTCCTTGTTTCAGACGCGCAAAATCACCGCGCCCGCCTTAAATATAGCGCCCGATCAGCGCGTTCATTTTTTCTTCCCATTCATAAGGATCCGGGATCGCACGGATCAGACTTTCGATTTGATCGACACGGCTCTGGTCCAGATATTTCATATCCCCAGGTCCGTTGACCAGTGCCATCCGGCGTGCTGCCTGATACAGCCGTTTCTCGTACTCCGGCTTGTTCAGGTATCCATCGATCATGTCCAGCATTTTCTGCCTGTCCAGCACGATATGCCCTTCGACTCCCTGCAAAAGATTTATGATATGATCGCTGACCACCCGGGTGTCGATTTCCGGCGCTCGTTCTATGACGGTCCTGATTTCCAGCAGCTTTTCTTCGTCGCTGCAAAGGGTCAGCTGACCGTTCTGGTAATCCTCATACAGTCCTGTCCCCGGTTTGACCGCTGCCGTCCGGATCCTGAGAAAATCCGGCCCGATCTCGTTGATGACATGAGACGTACCTTCTG
The DNA here is from genome assembly GCF_014306095.1 of Lentihominibacter faecis. Taxonomy (GTDB): domain Bacteria; phylum Bacillota; class Clostridia; order Peptostreptococcales; family Anaerovoracaceae; genus Lentihominibacter; species Lentihominibacter faecis. The sequence goes on along the minus strand of NZ_JACRWC010000033.1, from coordinate 19,564 downwards.
CGTTTTCTTTTGTCAGTTCTTTACCGCCAACACCCGGCATAAAATAAACCGAAAGTTCGATGCCTCCGGCTTTGATATTCTTTCCAGCCGTGATCTCCTGCTGCTGCGTGACGCCCTTGTTGATCTTCTGCAAAACCGCATCTGAACCGGTTTCAAAACCGGAATGGATACGATCCAGCCCGGCTTCCTTCAGCTCTGCATATTCTTCTGCGCTGACCCGCGACAGGTTTTCTGCACGTCCATATGATGTGATCCGCTTGATGCCGGGGAATGCCTGCTTCAGGTAGATCAACACATCTGAAAGCCTCCCGCTGCTGAGGGCTGTCGTGTTGCCATCCTGCAAAAATACATTTTCTCCGCCGCCTACCAGCCAGTTGGCCACCATGTAAAAACACTGTCGTTCTTCTTCTGACGGTATCTGTCCCAATTCCTGATTTAGTCCGTCGATATCCCACGCACCCAGTGGCGTCTGATATCTGCGGATGATATCCGCCTGATATGCGATGTTATCTATATCGGCCTTGATGCTGTCCGCACTGTAAGCCTTGAATTTCGTATGACGATACAGCTGGCAGAATTTGCACTTATTCCATGTGCATCCGTTTGTCACCTGCAGAAGCAGGCTGTTCGCTTCACTGGGCGGGCGGATCGGTCCGATCCGAAAAGTTCTTTCCTGTTGTTCCATTCCAATACGCTCCTTTATCAAAATGCGGCAGCTTTGCGCTCGCAACGCATATACTCATATGTAATCATTATACCGTTCAATGGAGGAAAGGTAAACTGAAAAGTGCGCAGAGTGTACTCGCAAGTACACAAAATGAACTTTATTTCTGGAATGGCAGAAGGAGAAACACGCCATGAAACCGAAGCTTTGTAAGAAAAAGCACACACAAAGAAACCCTCGGCGGATCCTTTGCAGCAAGACTATATTGGCGGATCGCCTCTTTTTGAATCGTTATTTGGCGATCCCTGTGTTTCTGATCATACTTGGAGGGATCTTTTACTTCACCTTTGAGATTTCCGAAACTTATTTGACTAAACCTCTGGCATGCCTGCTCCGTCGGCTCACCGACCTGCTGAGCCTGAAGCTGGCGAGCAGCGGGATACCCTTCTGGATCCACGAGCTAATCATCCATGGGATCTGTGCCGGCGTCGGCAGCATTCTCTCGTTTCTACCGACTATTGCGACTCTGTTTTTCTTCCTGTCCCTGCTGGAACACAGTGGCTATATGGATCGGGCGGCACGGATCCTGGACCGCCCCATGAATCAGATCGGCCTTAGCGGCAAAGCCATCCTGCCTCTGGTCACCGGCTTCGGCTGCAGCGTCCCCGCGATCCTGGCTGCCGGAATACTTTCCTCTCACCGTGATCAAAAGCTGACCATTGCCATGATCCCGTTTCTGTCCTGCAGTGCAAAACTGCCGATCTACCTGATCCTGACGCAAGTATTTTTTTCAAGCCATCGCGTCCTCGCCATGCTGCTGATCTATCTGACCGGGATCCTGCTGGCAGTCTGCTATGCACTGCTTTTAAGCCGTATCCGCTTTCGTACCAGTCTGCCGCTCGCGACCTGGCACATGGCGCCCTACCAGATACCCCGGGCAAAAACTATTTTTCGGGACGTGCTTCAAAACAGCCTCGGTTTCGTCCGCAAGGCATTTACTGTGATCCTGATCGCATCCGCTGTCATCTGGATCCTGCAAAATTTCACGCCGGCTCTGGCCATGACGTCCGACAGTCGCGAAAGCATGCTGGCCTGTCTTGGGCGATTTCTCTCACCGCTTTTCGCACCTCTGGGGTTTGATGACTGGCGAGCGGTTTCGGCTGTCCTCACCGGACTTTCTGCAAAGGAGTCCGTCGCCGGCACGTTTTCCATCCTGGCGCAAACTACGGCTGGCGGCTCCGTTCCGAGGCTTTTGTGCGATGTTTTCACCCCGGCCTCCTCCTGCAGCTTTCTCGTATTCTGTCTGCTCTACGCACCATGCATTGCCTCTCTCACTGCCATCCGCAAGACCTGCGGCAAATGGCGGTACGCCGTTTATACTGCATTGTTTCAGACGGCTGTTGCGTGGGGGATGGGCACTGTGGTGTATCAGACAGGAAGGATCGTGTTTGGAATGCTGTAAAATATCCTGTAATGCAGGTGATTCGCGTTCCAGGGTATTGTTAGCGGAAAAAATACCACAGATTTTACTATCAAAGCCAGAAATGTTATTTTGCCTTCTATCGGCACCGCCCGAGGCCTGAAAACTATCCCAATCACTCGATCACATTTTATTCAGGATAATCAGTTCAGTTTCGATTCCCTCATAATACCCTAACCTGCGACTTTTATCCATGTCAGGATAGCCTCACTATCCTACCACCAAGATTTTTTCCGAATCGTGGTATTGCAGGGTAGCCAGACACACAACCACGATTCGCGGAAACGAGGTGCTCGAGCAGGTTTTCTTCCCCGCCCACCGGTTGGCCAGCGCTAACCCGCTTTTGTTTTAAGCCCTCTACTCTTCCATACAAAAAAGCCGCCGCAAGCGGCAGCTTTTTTATACTCTTTAATTCTTCGAATAAATCGTTTTTGTGCTGACTCCTTTGAGTGCGCCCAGCTTTCCAGAAAGTGCACTCACCGTGTCCTGATCCGCTTCCATCGCAATGCTGATGATGGAAATGGATTTCTGAGGATGAGGGATCCCCATCCGTCCGATGATGTAATCACGGTACTGGTGCAGAAGCTGGTTCAGTTCTTCTACTGATCCGGCGTCTTCCACGATTATCCCGATCAGCGCTGTTCTCGTATTTTCACCCATAATGCGCTCCTTTGTTTGTCGCCCGACAGGGCGTCATTGACGCACCCCGGGGCGCTCCTTTAGTGTTTTCTACGTCTTCCGCCACCGGCAACATCTGCTCGCAGTTCTGCTTTCGCGATGGATGTTCTGGCACGAAGGATCTCGTCCGGTGTACCGTCTGCTTCATGATCCCGCAGCCATTCTTCAGCACGAGATTTCTCAGCGTTGACACGCTCCATATCGATATCCTCGGCCCATTCTACCGCGTCAGTATAGATGATGATCGTATCCTTGACGTCGATAAAACCGCCGGCGATGGCAGCCACCTTATAGGAATTCTTTGCAGCGCCCTTCTCCTGGATCCACATTTCACCGATGTCCAGAAGCTTGCACGCCCAGGCATGACCTTTCATAAATCCCTCGTCACCTTCCAGAGTACGGACGATCACGAGTTCTACATCACCCTGATAAAACTTTTTTGAAGGAGTAATTATTTCCAGTCTTACGCTGCTTGCCATACCAGATCCCTCCTTCTCCTATTTCTTGCTCTTCTCGTACTTCTCGACAACTTCATCGATACCGCCTGCGAAGAGGAACATCTGCTCAGGAATTTCGTCGTGCTTGCCTTCCAGGATCTCGCGGAAGCCGCGAACGGTTTCCTTCAGCGGCAGGTATTTACCTTCCATGCCGGTAAACTGTTCCGCTACACTGAACGGCTGAGACAGGAATCTCTGGATCTTTCTGGCTCTGTTTACGATCAGCTTGTCGGAATCAGCCAGTTCATCCATACCTAAGATGGCGATGATGTCCTGCAGTTCCTTGTAGCGCTGCAGCACTTCCTGCACGCCTCTGGCCGTTTCGTAGTGCTCCTTGCCCAGGATCAGCGGATCCATGATTCTGGAAGTGGATTCCAGCGGATCTACTGCCGGATAGATACCCAGCTCTGTGATGGATCTGGAAAGTACGGTCGTCGCATCCAGGTGGGCGAACGTCGTCGCCGGAGCAGGGTCAGTCAGGTCGTCGGCCGGTACGTATACCGCCTGAACGGAAGTGATGGATCCCTTCTTCGTGGATGTGATTCTTTCCTGCAGTGCACCCATTTCTGTTGCCAGGGTCGGCTGATATCCTACTGCGGACGGTACACGTCCCAGCAGTGCGGATACTTCAGAACCTGCCTGAGTGAAACGGAAAATATTGTCGATGAACAGCAGCACATCCTGATTTTCTTTATCACGGAAATATTCTGCCATCGTCAGCCCGGTCAGTGCAACACGCATTCTGGCACCAGGCGGTTCATTCATCTGTCCGAATACCATGGCCGTATTTTTGATTACGCCCGACTCGATCATTTCGTAGTACAGGTCGTTACCTTCTCTTGTACGTTCGCCTACGCCTGCGAATACGGAAATACCGCCGTGTTCTCTCGCGATATTACTGATCAGCTCCTGGATCAGTACGGTTTTTCCTACGCCGGCACCGCCGAACAGACCAACCTTACCGCCCCTGGTGTACGGCGCGATCAGGTCGATTACTTTGATACCTGTTTCAAAGATCTGTGCGGAAGTATCCTGTTCTTCGAAAGACGGAGCCTCTCTGTGAATGGATGCTACCAGATCTGTGTCGACTTCTCCCTTTTCATCGATGGTTTCACCGATTACGTTGAACATTCTTCCCAGTACTTCCTTGCCGACAGGTACCTGGATCGGTGCCCCCGTATCCACGGCTTCCATGCCTCTTCTGAGTCCGTCGGTCGAGGAAAGAGCGATACATCTCGCTACATCGTCACCCTTATGCTGAGCGACTTCTGTCACGATGGTCCTTCCCTGGAATTCTATATTCACGGCATTCAGCAACTCAGGCATCTCGTCCTCATTGAACTTGATATCGATTACAGGTCCTATAATCTGATGTATTTTTCCCTTGTTCATTTTCGCCTCCTAATTTTGTGCCTCGGAACCGGCTACGATTTCTATGATTTCATCTGTGATCGCAGACTGCCTTGCCCTGTTGTAGGTGAGGGACAGCACATCCAGCATTTCTCTGGCGCTGTCGGTGGCGTTTTCCATCGCCATCCGTCTGGCGGCATGCTCACAGGTCGCCGATTCTACTACTGCCGCATACAGCATCATCTCTACATACTTCGGAACCAGGTAGTTGAACACAGCCTCTACCGATGGTTCATATTCCACCGTCTTGGCGTTGCGGATCACTTCCGGATCGTGTTCTACGTCAAACGGAAGAAGTCTCGCCGTCCGCACCTGCTGTTCCATGGAACTGATAAAGGATGTATAAACGAGCTGGATCTCGTCGATTTCACCCTTCGTATACAGATCCAGTAAAGGCAGCGCCATTTCTCTGGCTTCCAGGAACGAAATATTCTCCGGTGGAGCCAGGTAGTGACTGAAGATCTCATAGCCGCGCTTTTCAAAGTATTCCTTGGCCTTCATTCCGATGGCCAGGATCACCGATTCGCTTCCGCTCATGTCGATCATGGACTGCGCTTCCTTGAGGATGCTGCTGTTGAACCCGCCGCAAAGTCCTCTGCTGCTGGTTACAACGATATAACAGGTTTTTTTGATCTCCCGGGTCCCTTCCAGATACTCTTCCGGGATATCCTTGCTGTTATTAAAGATTTCGCTTATTGTATGAGTGATATAGTGTGAGTTTTCGTTTGTCTTTTCGAAGATCGCCTTCGCCTTCCGAAGCTTGCCGGCAGATACCAGCTTCATCGCGTTAGTGATGTGCTCAGTACTGGTGACGCTCTTGATCCGGCGTTTTATATCACGTATATTTCCTGCGGCCACTCTCACACCTCCCTTGTGTTTTTCTCATTTGAAAAGCTATACATTCGTGCTCAGGAACTCCTTCTTGCAAAGTTCCAAGGCTTCCTTCAGCTGTGCATCTGTAGCATCGCTGATCACGCCTTCGCTGCGAATGGCTTTTCCTACCTGTGGATACTGGGTGTCCATAAATTCAAACAGCTTGTGTTCGAAATCCTTGACCTGTTCCACTTCGATATCGTCCAGCACATGATTTACGGCAGCGTAAATGATCATGACCTGCTTTTCTACCGGGATCGGCTGATACTGCGGCTGCTTGAGGATCTCCATCAGCACCTGGCCGTGATCCAGCCGCGCCTTGGTATCCGCATCCACGTCGGAACCGAACTGTGAGAAGCTTGCCAGTTCTCTGTACTGCGCCAGTTCCAGCTTAACGGAGCTGGCTACTTTTTTCATTGCCTTGATCTGTGCGTTACCTCCTACACGGGATACGGAAATACCTGCGTTAACGGCAGGTCTCTGCCCTGTGAAGAAGAGTTCTGTTTCCAGATAGATCTGACCGTCCGTAATGGAAATTACGTTGGTCGGGATATAAGCCGATACGTCTCCTGCCTGGGTTTCGATGATCGGCAATGCGGTAATGGATCCGCCGCCCAGTTCATCGGAAAGCTTGGCCGCTCTCTCCAGCAGTCTGGAGTGGAGATAGAAAACGTCTCCCGGATATGCTTCACGGCCAGGCGGTCTGCGAAGCAGCAGGGACATGGCTCTGTAAGCGACCGCATGCTTGGACAGGTCATCGTATACGATCAGAACATCCTTGCCCTGATACATGAAGTATTCTCCGATGGCGCATCCTGCGTACGGTGCGATATACTGCAAAGGTGCTACGTCAGACGCTGTTGCGGATACCACGATGGTGTAATCCATTGCACCCTTGTCTTCCAGATTCTGTACCAGCTGTGCTACCGTGGATTTCTTCTGTCCAATAGCAACGTAGATACAGATCACGTCTTCACCCTTCTGGTTTAAAATAGTATCGATGGCGATGGCTGTCTTACCAGTCTGTCTGTCACCGATGATCAACTCTCTCTGTCCTCTTCCGATCGGAATCATAGAGTCGATGGCCTTGATTCCTGTCTGCAGAGGCTGGTTAACGGATTTACGCTGCAAAACTCCCGGCGCCGGGTATTCTATCGGACGCGACTCGCTGCTTACGATCGGGCCCTTGCCGTCGATCGGCTGTCCCAACGCGTTTACAACACGTCCCATCATCGCATCTCCTACCGGCACTTCTGCTACCTTGCCGGTCGGTTTTACGATATCACCTTCCTTTATTTCCCGGTCAGAACCCATGATTACAACACCAACGTTGTCTTCTTCCAGGTTCATGGCCATACCATATGTATTGCCCGGGAATTCCAGAAGTTCACCCGACATACAGTTTTCCAGACCGTATACTCTGGCGATACCGTCACCTACCTGGATAACGGTCCCAAAGTCGGAAATTTCCAGCTGATTTTTATAGTTTTTTATTTGTTCTTTTATGACTGCGCTTATTTCTTCCGGTCTCAGGTTCATTTCTTCTCCTCCCTAATTTAAATTAATTTGACTTTCGAGATCGTCAAATTTCTTTCTGATGGACGCGTCTATGATCCGACCTTCTACCAGGATCTTAAAGCCTCCGATCAGTTTGGGATCTATTTCATTCGTCAGTCTTACATTCATCTGCAAAAGCTTGGATACATCCTGCTCCAGCTCTTCGATCCGCTTCTTGTCCAGCGGAACTACTGAATACACTGTACCGTAGGAATATCCTTCTTCTTTTTCCATAAGACTCTTATACACCTTTATGATTTTCGCAAGATGCATCGTCCTTCCTTTATCGATCAAAACGTAAAGGAAATTCAGAAATTCCTCGCATACATTCCCGTCGAATATCTTCTCGATCGTTTCTTTCTTTTCTCTCGCCGATATCGCCGGATAGTTGATAAAATTCTGAAGGTCCGGGTTGTCCCGAAGTACTTCGAGCACCCAGTCGGCATTCTTTGCGATCTCATCTCTTTTTCCCACGTCTTCTGCCGCTTCATAAAGCGCACTTCCGTAGGTAAGATCAACTGTTAATTCTGCCATCCTGTACTCCTTGCTTTATTTATCACTTCATCCACGATTTCATCCTGACCGATATTCTGGATTTCTCGTTCTACGATTCTCTCAGCAGCCAGCATCGCCAGAGCAGCAACTTCCTTGCGCATTTCTTCCATGGCTTTCTGCTTCTCTCTTTCGATGTTTTTCTCTGCTTTGTTCATTATCTCAGTCGCCTGCTTGTTGGCATCTTCTATTATTTCTCTTGCCTGTGCATCTGCCTTTATCTTAGCGTCACGGATGATCTCTCTTCCTTCTGCTTCTACATTAGCTATACGCTTCGTGTAGTTCTGCATCTTTTCGTCCGCTCTTCTGTTTACAGCTTCTGCACTGTCAAAGGCGTCCTGGATGGAGTTGGATCTCGTCTCCATAAAGTTCTTGACTTTCTCAAAGAAGAACTTCTTGAGTACGAGGAACAAAACAATGACTGTGATCCAGATCATTATAATCGACCAGTTTATCTCTATCAGGCCTGTGTACTCCATCATTCATCGCCTCCTTCCCTGTCATATGATTTCATACAATTTACAGTTTTAGGAGTCTCCCCTACAGTAAGCCAACCAGTGGGTTTGCAAACATCAGGATAATGGAAACTACGAATGCGAAGATGGTCGGTGTTTCTGATACACCCTGACCAACCAGCATGATCTTTAAGATATCACTCTGGGCTTCCGGCTGTCTTGCTACGCCTTCAACGGCTCTACCAGCTGCATAACCCTGTCCAATACCTGTACCAATACCGCAGATCATTGCCAGACCTGCACCAAGTCCTGATAATCCCAGTACAAAAGCTTCCGGTGTAATTCCTGTCATGATAATATCCTCCTTGTTGTTACTCTTCTATATGATCGCTTAAAGTAATAGCTTCATTGGCCATAAATGCCATGGTTAACATTGTGAATATGTACGCCTGCAGCACAGGTTCGAACATATCAAAGAACGCGTTTGCCGGTAATGGGAAAATGGCGTCCAGAATCGGTATGCCCACAAACTGCAGCGAAAGTGTTGCCAGTCCGCTGTATACAAGAGACATAACGATCATACCTGCCAGTATATTACCGAACAGTCGCAGACCCAGCGAAAGCGGCGTCGAGAACATCTCGATCAAGTTGATTATAATCATAAACGGATATGGAGAGCACATATGCTTCAGCTTGCCTCCAACACCCATGAACTTGACTCCTGTCCCCTGGATCAGGAAAAATGTTGTGATCGCCAGTGCGAACGTACAGTTCAGATCCGACGTTACCGGACGGAATCCAAACAGTCCCAGCAGATTCGAAAGCAGCATGAAGAAAAATATCGATGCCATGTATGGTGCAAAGACCGTTCCGAGCTTAACGCCCATGACAGACTGTACCATGCTGTACGCTTTTTCTACCACGAATTCTGCAATCACCTGCTTGCCTTTCGGAACCCGCTGCAGCTTGCTGGCTGACCAGCACGCCAGGATCCCGATGACCAATGCCACGATCACGCCCCAAACGACAGTCTCTGTTATAAAAAACGAGCCATCGCCGAAGATAAAGACCTTTTTCGGTCCCAGATGCGATAAATCATGCATAGCTAATCCTCCTTTCTGCCCCAGTACTCGTCATCCTTCTCCTTGTCCTCCTGCTCGTACATTGCCTGCACTTCCGGGCGAACCTTTCGCTTCGTATTGAAGTCCGGCTTGACAGCATTGAAGTAATAGAGAGGAACTTTTGGTGCGAGTATCCCGATCAGGCAGCCTACCCAGCTGGGAGTATGTCCCTGTTTGACCGAGATAAAAAATACTGCACAATATATCAATATCCTGATTACAAAGCTTATCGTCGAAAATCCCGCATTGCCGCTGTCCAGCATCTTTTGTAAAAAGAATGCCAGCAGCCAGAAATTCACCAGTGCCGCGGCAAATCCCGCAAGCAGGAAAACGGTAAACCCGATATCAAAACCAATAATAAAAAGGGATACTATTTCACAGACAGCGATAACTGCCAGACCATAAATCGCGACTTGTTTTTTTAGCTTGCTGACTTCATCCATTTTGTGTTTTTTCTCCCTTGCTTATTTTTCGATTTGTATATCATTATACACCTATTTGCTGTAATTGTGAAATACTTTTTTCAATTTTATCAAATATTAACAATCCCTACATTTTCAGCGGTTTCAGCAAATCGATTCCTTGATTTATATGCTGTGTTTTTTTAATATCATGTACGATTTTGCTGATTTTTTTCGAAATCGCTGTTCCCCTATAGGGCAATGTTTTCGATGACATTTTTGAGCCATTTTTTGCTCAGATACCTCTTCGTCAGTATCATGGCTTTCACAACCTCTTCGCTTTTCACTGCCAGCACCGCAATGTAGATCGGCCAGTGCAGATACAGTGATGTAAGAAACGCCAGCGGCACACCGATCAGCCACACCGTCCCCGTTTCTGTAAGCATAGCAAAACGGGTATCGCCTCCTCCTCTCAGAGTCCCCGTAACGTGCATGGCATTATAAAGAGTCAGCCACAATGTTGCTCCGTACACCATCAGGATCTTTTTCGCATAGACAGCGCCTTCCGGTGTGAAGTCAAAGAGCCTTAGGATCGGCTCTCCCATGAGGATGACACCGCCACCCATGACCAGTCCTATGATCAGTCCCACCATAATGATCTTTTTTGACATGGCATAAGCCAGCTCAAGCTTGCCTTCTCCCAGTTTCTGTCCAATGAGGATCAGGATGGCATCTCCAATGCTGAATGCCGCCAGAGAAAACAGATTGTTGATGGTATTGCAAGCCTGTATCGCCGCCCCCTCCGTGATGCCGATCCGGGCAAATGCCGCCACATAAAGAGAGGTGCCCAGCCCCCAGAGCGTTTCGTTCGCAGTCGTTGGGAGCGCATTCCTATAGATCCGTTTCGCCAGATCCTTTCCATAACTGAAGAACTCCGAAAGCTTTCCGGCAATCTTATTCTTTCTGCCGAACACCACGAAGAGGATCAGTCCCATCTCCAGCAGCCTTGCGATAGACGTTGCCAGCGCCGCACCGTCGACGCCAAGAGCCGGAAGCCCCAGCTTGCCAAAGATCAGAAGATAATTCAAGCCGGTGTTGGTCGCCAGAGCCACTGCACTGGCATAAAGAGGCAGCCTGGTCTGCTGAGTCGCCCGCAGCGCAATAGTAAAGGGCTGCGTCACTGCCAGCATCAGGAATGTCGGCGCTCCTATACGCACATAGCTGCATCCTTCCTCTATCACCTCCGGGAATTTAGTAAAGATCCTCAGGATGTACTGCGGGAAAGCCTCCGCTGCAATAAAAAAGAGCAGGCCTATCCCCATTGCTATCGTCAAGGTAAAGCCTGTTGTTCTTCTGATATTTTTAAAGTCTCCCACACCATAGAACTGGGAGATAAACGTAGCTGCACCGCCAGAGATGCCGTACAGCAGCATCCAGTAAACAAAAAAGATCTGCACCGATACTCCTACCGCATTGAGCTGCAGTTCGCCCAGACTTCCCACCATCAGATTATCGATGAGGCTGAGGCTGGATCCAATCAGGCTCTGCAGTGCAATAGGCAGCGCGATCTTACGCAGCATGGAAAGAAGCTCCCTTGTTTTAATGTCATTCAATGTCTGCTGATTTTTCACTTCCGTCCCTTTCATTTTCTGTCCTGTTTATTTCTTTATCCTGTCCGCCAGTTCTATCTTTTTCCACGCAATGCAGATGCTGCGCCGTATCACTGCCCAGCAGAACATACAGAAGAATCGCCGCAATAAGCAGCAGTCCCACGCATTCCACCATCAGTCCGCGGCTGTAAAGGACCGCCATAACACCCAGAAGCCCGCTGATGCAGTACATGATCATGACCGCGCGACGCTGCCCGTATCCTGCTCTCAGGATCCTGTGGTGCAGATGCTCCTTGTCCCCTCTGCCGATGGGCTGTCTGCGGATCACACGACGAACGATAGCAAATACCGTGTCAAAAATCGGCAGACCGAGTACCAGCGCCGGGATCACTACAACGACCATCGTCGTCGTCTTTACCGCTCCCATGATAGAGAACGCTGCGATCGAAAACCCCAGAAGCTGTGAGCCTCCATCGCCCATAAAAATCTTTGCAGGATGAAAATTATACGGCAAAAATCCAAGCGCCGCTCCTGCAATCACCATCATAGCGACCGTCGGGATATAATGCCCGTGGATATACGCCACATACCCGATGCAAAGCGCCGAAATGGCTGCGATCCCCGCCGCCAGGCCGTCCAGACCATCCACCAGGTTCACTGCATTGGTGATCGCCACCAGCCAGAGCACGGTGACCCCAAAGCAGAGCACATCGCCAAAAGCCATGTTTCCCGGCCCGAAATAGTTGGTGATAAATTCGATCCGAAGCCCCATCGCATAGACGACGACCGCGCTTACGACCTGCCCGGAAAGCTTGACGACAGGCTTGAGATTTTTCAGGTCATCTATCAGACCCAGTATATAGATCAGCGTACATCCCGCCATGGCGGCAGGCACGCCTTTATCTTCTGCTGCAAAAGTCGCAAGGGCTACCATCATACCGGCAAAAATAGCGATTCCGCCGAATCTTGGAATCGGCTTGTTATGCACACGCCTGTCATCTTTAGGAACATCCATTGCCCCGATCTTAGGCGCGATCCAGATGGCAAAGGGCGTTGCGATGCATGCCACGGCAAAGGCCAGCAGAAACGGCGCCCATAACATAAAACTGGTTGCTGTCACTATGCTTCTCCTAACATTACGATTTTCAATCCGGCTTCCTGCAAAATACCTACCGACATTTCATCAGGATAGCCTTCCTTTACTACGATTCTTCTGATCCCTGCATTTATGATCATCTTCGCACAGATGATGCAGGGCTGGTGGGTGATATAGATCGTCGCTCCTTCGATACTCTGTCCAAGAGTCGCTGCCTGAATAATGGCGTTCTGCTCCGCATGGAGCGCTCTGCAAAGTTCATGCTTCTGACCTGACGGGATCCCCAGCTGCTGTCTCAGGCAGCCGCCTTCCCGGTCTCCGCAGTGATCCAGACCTCTCGGTGCACCGTTGTAGCCTGTGGCCACGATATGCTTTTCCTGCACGATCACAGCTCCCACGTGTCTGCGCAGACATGTGGATCGTCTGGCGGTCAGCACGGCCATTTCCATAAAATATTCGTCCCAGCCGGGTCTGTTATCCATAAAGTTCTCCTTCTTCATAATACACTTTCGCCAGATAAAGTCCAAATGGCGGCGCAGTATGTCCCGCTACCTGACGATCCTTTGCATCAAGGATCTCCGTCATCTGTTCCGGGCATATTCTGCCGCGCCCCACATCGACCAGCGTCCCCGCAAGGATCCGAACCATGTTATAGAGAAATCCGTCTCCCGTAACATGGAGTTCCAGCAGATCTTCTTTCTGCAAAAGTTCCAGCCTGTAGATCGTCCTGACGGTGGACTCCCGCGGCGTGCTGCCGGAGGCTTCAAAGGATTTGAAGTCGTGAGTCCCTGCAAGGAGCTTTGCAGCCTGACGCATAGCGTCCGCATCCAGCGGTTCCGCCACATGATAGACGTAATTCCGCTGAAAAATATCGATTGTCTGTGTGTTTCTGATTTTATAAATATACGTCTTGCCTCTGGCGTCGAAGCGAGCGTGAAATTCCGGAGGTTTTTCTTCTGCCTCAACGATCCGCACCGGCGATATGGCGAAACTGCCCTTCTCACAGCCGCACAGGGCATTGTTTACTACCTGCGCCAGTTTTTCGACAGGGATATTCACATCGGCTTTAAAGGAAGCCTGCTGTCCCAGAGCGTGTACTCCGGCGTCTGTCCGGCTGGTTCCGTTGAGCAGGATCTCAGTCTTGAACAGCCGGGAAAGGACGGTTTCCAGGTGCCCCTGCACCGTGGGTTTGTCAGGCTGCCTCTGCCATCCGTGAAAGCCTGCGCCATCATAGGCAATTTTCAGTAAAATATTTTTATCCATTTTATAAGTATATCAAATTTGAAAGGGTTTGAAAAGTAATAGGTTCGCTCTGTTACAAAAACGGCCACACAATAAAAATATAAAAAATCCCCATGCCGCAAATATATGGGCCGAGAGGTTTCGCATCGTCTTTCTTCGCACGCCCGGAGGCCATGGCAATGGCCGCACCGATCCCGCTGAGAAGCGATGCTCCTATGAGCACTACTACGGTTCCCGTCAACCCGAGGGCAAGCCCCAGACAGGCGAAAAGCTTGACATCACCAAAGCCCAGGACTTCCTTTTTGAACGCTGCGCCGCCCAGTACGCCCACCATAAGCATGACTCCGCCGCCGACGAGCGCCCCCAGAAGAGGCTGCATCAGCCCGCTTTGGTACGGGATGAAGCCAAACGCCGAGATAGCCAGCATGATGACGAACTGATCCGGTATGATCATATATTTCAGATCTGCAAGCCCGATGATCAGCAAAGCCCAGCATGCAAAAAGTCCCGCCGCCGCGAACTGCACGTCAAAAAACGACAGCCGGATCAAAAGGCAGCTGAATCCCGCCGCATAGATCCATCTCCAAGGAAAGCCCTTGACCCTCTGGATATGAGGATCTGTAAGCTCCGCCGGAGGCTTTGCATCATAATCGGAAAGCCAGGCTGCCGGCATTTTATTAAATATGTACACCGCGCCAAATCCTGCCAGGACACCCAGCACAAGAGATGCCGCGATCTTGATCAATATCGTAATCATATCTTCCCCCATTTCCAATTCATTGTATCAATTTCCGGAAAATACTACAACACCTATTTGAGAGACTTGTCGAACCGTGTCGGAATTTGATGAACGATTGCTGTAGAAATATGGTATATCCTGCCTTACAATGAGATTGTAACGTTAATCTGCGGCAACGTTAGGAATGGAGGGGGCATTATGGAATACATATGGTCAGAACCAAATGCAGAACAGAACGCAAGCACCAGTATCTGTGATGTGGATCAAGGGATCCGGAACATGGGGAACAATCCGGATCTGTTTCGAAAGCATTTCAACAAGTTCAAAGAGAATAGCGGCAAGATCGTGCGGGAGCTTGACAAGCACATCAGCAACAGCGATTATTCCAACGCATCTATCCTCTGTCACTCTATCAAAGGGCTGTCGGGAATGCTGGGACTTACGACACTTCATCTGCACATGAAAGATGCGGAGTATTTTTTTCACGAACTGGCACAGCAGCTTGAGCACGCACCGGACGCGCTGATCCACGCGCACAAACACGTGCAGAAGATCACTCATCAGCTGGTCATCGATCTTGGACAAGTCTGCGAAACGGAATTCTAAGGCGTTCTTATGCAAAAACAGAGAATCCCAGGTCGCTTCTGATCTGTGGATTCTCTGTTTTTTTGTCTTTATTTTGTGGATTTCCGGTAAGCCGGCAGCAGTCTTCCGTTTTATTTGCTGCCGAATCTTACGTTGACATCACCATCATCTGACTGAAGGGCCATTTTGTATGGGCCTGCTCCCAGCGTAAGTGTTCCACCGTCTTCCTTCGTCGTACCACCGACTTCTACATCGCCATAGCTGGATCCGGCGCTGACGGTATACTGACTTTCTGCAAGCCTTGTGAAGATTTCGATATCACCATACTGACTGCTTATATTGACGTCTCCGTTAAAAGTACCGTCCAGCTCGCAGTCTCCATCCTTCAGGTTCACCGAAAGTGTCGTACAGCTCACATGATCCCCTTCTATATCTCCATAATCCAGCTCCGCATTTAACGTGCCGATCTGGCTTCCTGTCAGGTCTACATCTCCGTCGCTCAACTTCAGCACTGCACTGTCTATGGTCATGTTTTGCAGGAGTACATCTCCCCAGCTGAGATCTGCATCCACGGTTTTGATGGAAGACGGATCCTTGCGTGTGATAACAAGTCTAGGCGAACTGTCTTCTGAAGAAAAATTGATGAGCGTATGCTTGTCATAGCTATAGTTTACCAGCAACGTGCCATCTTTCACTTCCATCTGATAACTCCCCATATCCTTCGGATAGATCAGCTTGACCGAATCTTCACTGCCTTTCACGATATCCAGATCCGCATCTCCCGTCACTTTGACCGCATCGAAAGTTTGAGACGGATCCAGCGTCTGCTGCTGTTCCTCTTCTGCCGGACCTGCGATCCATGTATAACGTGTTGCCAGTTTATCTATGCTGCTGATACCGCCTGCTGCTGCTCCAATGATGGTAAGAAGCAGACCGGCACCAACTACGATCCCGCAGATGATCAGAAATTTTTTCGTTTTCTTTCCCATTGTTATACCTCCTCTTTATACGTCCAGTCAGCCGCATCTTTCTCTTGTTCAAGTTTCCTCGCCTTCCGTTTCTCATTGCTCCGCTTGATGGCACCGATGGAAGCTGAAACAAGAGCTTTGATCCCCCATACGACCAGCCAGCCCAGCAGAGCTGAAACGCCCAGTCCTGCAAGGCCGATCCCCAGCAGCATGATCCCCGTGGAAACAGCAGCCGGAAAAGCCAGTACTCCCAGTACCAGAAAAGCGATACTGGCCGCTGCCGCCCCGATAATCCCTGCGATCACACCTGCTGCACATCCTACAAATGTTATAAATGCAGCAACAGCTACACATACCAGCACGATAGCGACCGGTATGGAGATCGGCGCCGAGCAGATGCCCACGATAGCCCATTTGAACGCAGACCATCCTTTTTTCGCTGTCGGCATCTCTTCCTGATCCAGCTGCTGCATCGCATAGTCCGCCTTGATCTGTCCTGCGATTTTTTTCGGATTACCCAGATTTTCCAGTACCTGCTGTTCCTTCTGCGGACCTGCTTCATCAAAGTATTCTTCGTAATATTCAAGCGCTGAATTGCGTTCGTCCTCCGGGAGCCTGCGCAGCTCCGAGCGGAGTATTTTCATAAATTCTGCTCTATTCATCATCATTCCCTCCCAGTTTTTTTTGATTTTCATTGTCTGTGCCTGACGCGGAATCATCTGCGTCAGATGCAGCCTGAACCGGATTGTCTGCATCGCCTAAAAACGTTTCTATTGCCGTCTTATAGTCGATCCACTGAAGCTTGTATTCTTCCAGTTTGGCTCTGCCTTCTTCCGTGATGCTGTAATATCTTCGGTTCCTGCCCTGATACGGTTCATCGTAAGTCTTACAGAAATTTTCTTTCTGCAGTCTGCGCAGCACCGGATACAACGTGGACTCCGATACCACGATGGCTTGTTTCATGGACTGGGTGATCTCATATCCATAAGTATCTCCCCGTGTCAATATCGCCAGAGCACACGCATCGAGCAGGCTGGATTCAATTTTAAAAGCCATAGCGTCCTCCTTGTTTTCATTAGTTTTATTGATTTTATCGCGATGGACATCAGCCCGCAGCATCATCTGAATGCTGCGCCTGGTTCTATGCCCTTCGTTATTCAATACTATACGCTATATAATATTATTTGTCAACACCTAAGCATAATTTATTTGTCGCATCAGCCTCATTGATAAAGAACAGCCTCATGCAAAAAGGACTTTCTGAATGGCACCACCATATGGCGGCTGTTTTCAGAAAGCCCTTTTCTTGTATTTGCTTATTCATTTTTAAAAATCTTCCACTTAATCGCGCAGCTGTTTCCCGCTTTTTAAGACGGTGCTGCGAGCCAGCACCCACAGGGAATCGATCACGTCTTCACAGGTTTCTCTCAGTTTCAGATCTCTATAGATGACCGAAAGCTCCGTACATCCCATGATAACTGCGTCGCAGCCTTTGCCGCGCATATGGTCGATGACCTCCATGATTGCCTCGCGGCTCACGGGATAGCCCGCTTTGATTTGGTCGTAGATCATGTGATTGACCTTTTTCTGAAATCCCGGATCCGGCGCAACGCATTCCACGCCTGCCGGTTTGCCGTAAAAGCTGTAAGTCCCGGAAGAGATCGTTCCTTCCGTTGCCAGGATCCCCAGTTTCTTTATCTCGCGAGGGATCTTTCGCTGCGATCCCTGCTTTTTCGCATAATCAATCGTCTCTTCGATGATGTTGAGGACAGGGATCTGGACGGAATTTCTGATGTCTTCAAAGAAATAGTGCGCGGTATTACATGGGATCACGACGAAGCTGCAGCCTGCCGTTTCCAGCATCTGCGCGTCCTTCACCATGGCGTCCATCGGCGATTCCGAGCTTTCTCCCAGGATGAATCCGGTCCTGTCCGGGATCGTGGCATGATTGGAAACCAGCATATCGATATGTTCCTGATCTTTGGAGGCGTCCGTCATTTCGATGATCATTTCCATGAAATAAACGGTGGCCAGAGGTCCTACACCGCCCAGCACGCCTACTGCGTTCTTCATTCTCCCTCACCTGCTTTCTGCTGCCGCCCGCAGGCGGCTTTGCATCCTCTTCTGCCCCGGCGTCCTCTCGGAACGCATCGGGCTGCACCAACCTTATTTGATGCCTTCCAGTTCCATGAACCGTTTAAATCTCTTTTTCTGGGTGTGCATGAAGTACTTGACGTAAAGCTTGTGGATGATGTTGCGTTCCCCTTTGTAATCGATCGGGTTGCTGACTTTACCTTCTCTGTAAAGGCGCTGCACCTGTTCTTTCAGCTCAAGTGTTCCGCAGTAAGCCAGGACGATGGATTTCGGCACGACAGTGTAAAGGTTCTCGTTATCGGCGATAACGATCTCGTCGTCGAATTCCTTGTGGTAGATCAGATCGTCTACGATCCATTTTACAGCGTTGAAGCCGCTTCCGGTAACGTAGAAATTGCTTCTGCCGAGCCGCGTATTGATTTCAAAATAACGGTATTTGCCGTCTCTTTCGTCATATTTGATATCGAAGTTTGCAAAGCCTGTGTACCCGGTTTCTTCCAGGAATCGGATGGACTTGTCCATGACCTCGCGATCCACCTGGTTGATGATGGCCACTGGATTTCCGATAGCTGCGTCCCCATGATCTTCCAGGATCGTGTGTCCGAACGACATGAAGCGCACTTTTGAATCCTGATCCACGTAACAGGTCAGGATGTGCATGTAGTTATCGTCTCCCGGTATGAAATCCTGGATCAGGAATTTGTAGTTGTAAGAGCTTTTTTCCAGGTTGGAAAGCATGGTTTTCAGCTCATCCATGGAGTTGAACTTGAAAACTTTTTTCTTGCCCGGGAATTCCGCATAGTGGTATTCCGCACTGCTGGCCGGCTTGGCAATGACCGGGAAATCAAACGGCAGATCCAGTTCCGTTTTTTCCTTCACGTCGTAAACGAATGTCTTCGGGTAGTCCACACCGGTCTTCTCGCAGATGTCATAGAAGCTGTCTTTTAGCACCAGCTTGTTGAGCAGTTCTTCCTGGATATACGGGATCACATAATATTTTTCCAAAGTATCTCTGTTTTCGATGATCATGCGTACATACCAGTCTCCGCATGCGATCAGGATCAGTTTTTTCTTGCCCAGGTACTGCTCACCCAGCGAGGTAAGTCGTTTCAGAAATGTGTCCAGATCATTCATCTTCGGCTCTATGATATTATCAATGATGCTGGAGTAGGAGTTGAGCCAGTTTTTCACCGTACTGATAGCGATGGATTTGATGCCGTATTCCTCATGGAATGAGCGCGCCAGGCTATACGTGGTGATATCTCCTCCCAGGATCACCGGGATAAATTCCAGTTCTTTTGCTTTCATATTTAAATGCTCCTCATTTATCTTGATTTATTGTTATCTTGTCTTGACCACATTAAATCATACCATTTTTTTATTAGATTTGCAATGGAATATGGCGGGCTGGGCGAGTGGGGTGTGTAGGATTACAATACATGTGTTACAACTAAATAAAGAAAAAGCGGAAACTTCAATTCTGTGTTAAAGTTAAGTTACCACACAAAACCATACACTGGAGGTTTCCGCATGACAAGTATA
>NZ_JACRWC010000107.1 GCF_014306095.1 Lentihominibacter faecis | reverse complement strand
GTTTCTTGTGTTTTTGATTAGCCTATTGATGCTGGTATATTCACTTGTGCAAAGATTTACAGGAAATGTTGTTGAGGGATGGTCCTCTCTGATTGTTTCAGTCTGGGCTGTAGGAGGGGCAACTATCCTAGCAATTGGCGTAATAGGCGAATATATTGGAAAAATATATTTGGAAACAAAGGCGCGGCCTAAGTATATTATTGAAACAATACTAGCAGAGGAGCAAGTAGAAGAAAATTATATGGAGGAAAACTAGAAATGGCGGTTTTGGTATTAGGTGGTGCAGGCTACATAGGTTCTCATACTGTATATGAATTGCTCAATCAAGAATATGATGTTGTTGTGGCAGATAATTTACAAACTGGTCATCAAGGGGCGGTGCATAAGGATGCACGTTTTTATCAAGGGGACGTTCGAGATACAGAATTTCTTGATCAACTTTTTCAAAAAGAATCAATAGAAGGCGTAATCCATTTTGCTGCCAGTTCTTTGGTAGGAGAAAGTATGACGAATCCGATAAAATACTATAACAATAATCTATATGGTACAATGGTTTTATTGAACATGATGATAAGGCATGGAATTAATAAAATTGTCTTTTCATCATCAGCCGCTGTGTACGGTGAGCCAAATTCTCTTCCTATTAGGGAAGAAGATCCGAAAGAGCCATTGAATACATATGGAGAAACAAAATTAGCTATGGAAAATATGATGAAATGGACTTCGAAAGCTCATGATTTGCAATATGTGGCATTGCGTTACTTTAATGCTTGTGGAGCTCATAGTTCGGGCTATATTGGTGAAGATCATAGTCCAGAGTCACATTTAATTCCGATTATTTTGCAGGTTCCTAATAATAAGCGTGATAAAATATCAATTTTTGGAACTGATTATGATACTAAAGATGGTACTTGTATAAGGGATTATGTTCATGTTACTGATTTAGCACAGGCCCATATTTTAGCTTTACAATATTTGATACATGGAGGTAAGAGTGACTCGTTTAATTTGGGAAATGGAGTAGGATTCTCTGTTGCAGAGATTGTGGAACATGCGCGAAAGGTAACAGGATATGATATCCCTGTAGAAAAAGAACATCGCCGTGCAGGTGATCCTGCTGTTTTGATTGCATCGAAAACTAAAGCTGAAACAATTTTGGGATGGAAACCAGCTTATGGTGATATTGATACAATAATTGCATCAGCATGGAAATGGCACAAGGCTCATCCAAACGGTTTTAAAGAGGTATAGATTATGAAAGGCATTATACTTGCAGCAGGAAAAGGGACTAGACTTTATCCCGCAACAAAAGCAGCTGTAAAACCATTGCTTCCGGTATATGATAAACCGTTGATTTACTATTCTATTGCAGTGCTGTTGCAGGCGGATATTCGAGATATCTTAGTGATTATTCCGCCGGGTGAGGAAGCAGGTTTTAAAGGACTCTTAGGTGATGGAAGCCAAATGGGAGTACATATCGAATATAAAGTGCAAACGGTAGCTAGAGGTATTGCCGATGCATTCCTGGTGGGCGAGGAATTTATTGGGACTGATGATGTATGCCTGGTGCTGGGCGATAATATTTTTTATCATCATGATTTAGAAGAGATGTTGATATCAGCTGTACAGAGCCTGGAAGGAGCTGTTGTACTAGGGTATCGTGTAGCTGATCCGAGACCGTTTGGCGTGGTGGAATTTGATGAGGGCGGTAAGGCTGTTTCTATTGAAGAAAAGCCAGTGCATCCGAAATCTAACTATATTATTCCAGGGTTGTATTTTTACCAGAATGACGTAATAAAGATCGCTAAGGGGCTTAAGCCGTCGGCTAGAGGAGAATTGGAAATCACAGATGTCAATATCGAGTATATGAATCAGGGGAGGCTTCGTGTGATCCCGGTGGAGCGTGGACTGACATGGCTGG
Source organism: Lentihominibacter faecis (assembly GCF_014306095.1). Classification (GTDB taxonomy): domain Bacteria; phylum Bacillota; class Clostridia; order Peptostreptococcales; family Anaerovoracaceae; genus Lentihominibacter; species Lentihominibacter faecis. Next base: position 20,486 of record NZ_JACRWC010000107.1, on the reverse strand, counting down.
ATGCCGGCACAGAGGACAGTCTCTTGGAGGCTTCTCTCACCATAAAAGCATTGCAGAAGTCAGATGATTATGTGGGGTGCATTGAAGAAATTGCCTGGAGAAAAGGGCTGATCGCCGATCAGCAGTATAAAGTTCTGGGAGAAGAATTGAAAACGACCAAATACGGGCAACATATGTTAAGTTGTTTCAAGTAGAGTGGTGAATGGAATGAAGATTGCAGTAATTTCTGGATGGCAGCAGGCCGTTGCAATGGCAGCCATGCTTAGCCTTCGAAACGAGATTCGGATACTAGATGGAGCAGGCACAGAAGAAGGAATCCTTGGGCAGGCAGAGCAATACGGCGTGAAAAATTTCGAATCACTGTTTACTGGTGATGCAAAGAATGCATTAGACGATGCAGAGCTTGTTTTTATCAGTATAGCAGTCCCTTATGATGTGGAACTTAATTTTTATGATACTCATGATGTGGACATGTATCTCAACCAGGTGATGCGGTATGCACCGAAGGCGCTTGTAGTACTGCGTAGCGATGTTCCGGTGGGCTACACAAACAGAATGAAAAGTCGATATCCGGAATTAAACCTGGTATTTGTTCCTGACTTTGGGCGAAACGGCAGAGAGTTTCAGGCTGCTTTTTATCCGTTAAGGATCATTATCGGCGGCGGTGACGAAATTGCGAGAGAAACCCTGCGAGATCTTCTGGCGAGCAATGCCTGTGAAGTCGTCTACACGGAGCCTGAGGAGGCAGAGAGTGTGAAACTGTTTGCCAATGCCTATCTAGCCATGCGTGTGGCGTATTTTAATGAACTAGATACGTATGCGGAGTTGCGAGGCCTAAATAGCAAAGATTTGATTCGGTCAGTATCCTTGGATCCTCGAATTGGTGATCTGTATAACAACCCGGGGTTCGGGTATGGGGGCAGATACCTGGTGGAGGGAGTGTGTCGACTGAAAAGTGATTTTGCAGACATTCCAGAGCGAATCGTGGATATTGTGGAGACATCCAATGAAGTGCGGAAGGATCATATCGTGGAAATGATTCTTCAACGTCAGCTGGAGCCGCAAGTGTGCGGAGTATACGGTCTAGGCATGAAAAGTGGATCTAAAGATTTTCGCTATTCCGCAGTGGATGGTGTGATCCGTAGACTGCAGGAAAAAGGAAAGCAGGTGATTCTGTTTGAACCGATGCTGCAGATGGAGCGGTTTCTGTCGGCGGATGTGATCGCTGATTTCGAAGAGTTCGCAGAACGAAGCGATGTGATCAGCGCAAACCGGATGGATGACAGGATCCGGGAATTTCAGGACAAGATATATACCAGAGATATATTTGAAAGGGATTGATACAGCATGAAGATCAGGATAACGGGAAATCAGATGCAGGAAGAGATGCTGCAGGAACGCTGGCAGAAGCTGGCGGACTGGCATGAGATCCTTTTGTCAGAGGATACTCATCATCTGGGTGCAGATTATAAAGGCTGGGTGAAGCTTCCCGAAGAGATGGTCGAAGATCTGATTATAGATCTTGTGGAGACTGCCCGGGAGATCCAGGACAAATGCACGCTGTTTATCGTAGTGGGGATCGGCGGATCCTTTCTGGGCACCCGTGCAGTGATCGATGCCTTAAACGGGAGCCGGGAGGACTGCCCGGAGGTGGTCTTTGCGGGATTCAACATGAATGGCGCATATATCAGTAAACTAAAACGGCGGATCGCTAATGAATCGGTTTGCATGTGTGTCATCAGCAAATCCGGCAGAACAGTAGAGCCGCTTCTTTCATATGCAGTACTAAAAGACCTGATGTTTGCCAAATACGGATATCAGGAAGCACGCAGGCGAATCTATGTGATCACAGATGAGAAGAAGGGCGATCTACGACCGGAAGCTTTTGAGAATCAGTTTAAAGCCTTTACGATTCCGGGTAATATTGGCGGAAGATATTCTGTGCTTACAGCAGTAGGTCTGCTGCCCATTGCCGTAGCTGGGCATGATATCCGTATGCTTCTGGATGGTGCGAAGGATATGCAGAAGGCAGACTGGAGCGCTGATGGAGAGCTTTTGAGATATGCTGCAGGGCGGACGCTTTTACAGGAGCAGGGGAAATCCCTGGAGATCTTCGAATATTTTGAAGGAAATCTGCGGTATTTCGGAGAATGGCTGAAACAGCTCTTTGGAGAAACAGAAGGAAAGGATGGAAAGGGTGCCTATCCGGCGTGCTTGTTCTTTTCCAGAGACCTTCACAGTATTGGACAGTTCCTGCAGCAGGGAAGGCAGATTTTTTATGAGACGATGATCCGTATCGAGCATCCGGCGGAGGATATGGAGATCCCGTGGTATGCAGGCTATCCTTATGCGGGAAAGACCATGGAGCAGATCAATGCCTGTGCAGAAAATGGTGTACTGCAAGCCCATCAAAAGGCGGGGATCCCTATTCATGAGATCCATATTGAAGAATTGAATGCCTTTACCATGGGGCAGATGATTTACTTCTTTGAAATGTCTGCTGCGTTATCGGCGTATGTGATGGGAGTCAATCCCTTCGATCAGCCGGGAGTGGAAGCGTACAAGAAGGAAATGCAGGCTTTAATTGCAGAGCTTTAATGGATACAGGAGAAGGTGCAATGGATTATATCGAACAGTATCGTTTATGGTGTCAGAAAGTAAAAGATCAGGAACTGGAAGCAGAACTAGTGTCTATGGAGGGAAATATATCTGCGATCAAAGATGCTTTTTATCGTGATCTCTCGTACTGACTGGATTTAAATATATCGGAGAGCAGATCGGTCAGATGGAAGCCTGTGGGAAAGCAGACTCCTATATTTTCGGATTTGAAGAATCCTATGGATACTTGTCTGGCTCCTATGTGCGGGATAAAGATGCAGTGGACGCATATCTTCTGATTTGTGAGATGTTCTGTTATTATGCTAGCCAGGGAATCAGCTTGCTGGATCGACTTCATATGAGCTATGAGCAGTACGGATACTGCCTGAACAGGGTACATTCCTATAGCTTTGAAGGCGCTGCAGGATTTGAAACGATGCAGAAGATCATGGCGGGGTTTCGAACATTATCGGATCATTTATGTGGATATGTGATCGAACAGAAGTTAGATTATGCACAAGGGATCAATGGATTACCGAAAGCCGATGTTGTGAAATTCATCTTAGAAGATAACTGTTCTGTGATTGTCGGAACGAGTGGGACGGAGCCAAAGATCAAGGTGTATGTAACGGTTTGTGCAGATTCTGGAAAAATATCGACAGCAGCTGAATCAGATGGCAGAGATGATGCTGGTTGCAGCAGCAGGGATCGTATTTTGCGGTAGAAAGCTGTATAAGAGCAGATAGATAAAATAGCAAAACTTAATATGTAATAACGAAACGGGAGATTCAGGCGAGTGGATTGCATGTGAGCAGACCACCGTCGTTGGATCTCCTGTTTTTCTGCACCTGGGATTCTGGTGATCCAGGGCTGCAGGACTGACCTGATTGGAGCTGCTCCGCCGGTCGTTTCATCCTTAACAGGCTTAAGTCTGGAAATAAAGATGAAATCGGATGAAATTGACCGGCGCTTTAAGGGCTTTCATCTTTAAACTTGCGGTGCTGGACAATAGGGATGAAAATCTGCCTAAATTTTGGTAAATTTTCATCTCAATGCTGGCAACGCTAAGCTATGGATTCATCATCCCTATCCCCTCGACCCTAACCCTAAAGACGTTTATCACGCTGATTTCATCCCTATATCCCATGGGTATAGGGCTAGTGGGATGAAGTTCTAGCGTGTTATCTGTTTTACAAGTAGAACGGTTCGCTTGAATGGAAATATTTTAAGACGTTTCATCCTTCATCACAATGAGCCTGGCGTTGCAGGATGAAATCCTGAGGTGGACATCGAAGGAAGCCTCTGAAAACCCCTGACAGTAACGTGTTTTCATCCTGTGAGCCTTGCTGCGAGGGAGTCCGAGGATGAAATCAGCATGACGTAATAACTCGCTTCATGGATTTGCTCGGCTATCGCTAAGATCAGCGAATAAAATTCTGCAAACATCGCCAAAAAGAAAAAATGACAGAAAATCGCCCCAAATGCTCGACATATATTACCATGCGGAGTAGTATATCCCCACCAGATAATGGTGTGCATGCAATAGATAAGTTAATTGTCTCCGGAGGCAGGATGAGTTATAATCAGGGGAGAAGGGAAGTATAAGTATACCTTCCACATGAGCTGTGACAAGATCCCGGGATTGAAGCTGCATGATGGAGCGACCAGGATCTTTCTCAACACCCACGGAACGGATGATGAGGGAGTCAGTGAAGAGCTGATCCAGCTGTTGCGCTACTTTGAGCAGACGACAGAGGAGAATGCAGCAGGAAGTCACAGCCAGAAGATCGAAAATCTGCAGAAACGAGTGGAAGAAATCAAAAAGAACGAGGAAGTGGGGATCAGGTATATGAATGCATTTGAAGAGAAGATGTGGGAGAGGCGCGAAGGCCGGGAAGAAGGAGAACGGATCGGCGAGAAGCGTGGTCGACAAGAAATTGCTCGCAGGATGGTGGAGAAAAATCTTGATCTTGTGCTGATCAAAGAGATGACTGGTCTCACCGAGCAGGAGCTGAACGCGCTAAAGAAGAGAAATTAAAGCCAGAATAAGAGTAATAGCAATTATATTTTCGAAAGGAAAGAAAAAAGCAGGGCAATATTTCAAGGAGTTTCCTCATTTGTAAAAAATGCTCTGTTTTTTTATTGGAAAGAAATGACGCTTGGATCCTTCCATGACTTTTGTCACGCTGATACAGGTCTCCAACCTTTCAGAATACCCGAAATTTCATTTCAAAAATAGACTTATATTTACGGGAAATGTATTGTATATTTGTGATGGATTTTACGGTAATCATTATCATGTATAAGAGAAGGGAGATTAATTGACATGAAAATTGATAGACGGCGATTCATCGAAATAAAATCGGATAAAAAGGTGGACCGGCAGATTATTACCATAAATGAAAATGGGGTGATTGAGATATCCCGGGAAATGCAGGACGTGCTGAAGAAAAATGTATTTTCGCTGCATATCAGCGAAGACAGCAGACAGCTCCTTTTAGATCCTGCAGGAAGTGGAACGGTGATTAGAAACGACGAACCGATCACTGCGAAATATCTGATACAAATGATCGATGAAAGAGTGGCAGTTTTTCCTATGAACTACAAGATGATATGGGAACCTGAGGAAAAGGCGTGGCTTGGCGAATTGCAGACACCGCGTTCTTTACTGGTCAGGAAAAGAGAGCAGCTGGAGAAATTGAAAGAAAGGGAAAGATAACGGAAGTGGACGAGGGCTAAGCCTTCGTCCGCTTCCGTTGTGTACTTCTTCCGATCAATCCTTGTCTATTTTATCATCTTCCTCAACTCGATCCTTTTGCTTGTTCCCGGCGGCCATCAGCTCCATCAGATGCAGGACAGCGATGCGGTTATCAGCCGAGACATCGTGATATATGGTCAGTAGCTCGGCATGCTCTCCGGAAAGGGCAGCAGGATCATCATCCTCTGTAAAAAACTGCTGCAGACTAAGACCAAATGCTGCGGATATCCGTGTGAGGGTGTCAATGGTCGGCAGATTGTTCCGTCTGACCATGTTGTAAATCAGGGAATGGCTCAGGTTCGTTTCTTTTACCAGGCGGTAGGCGCTCCAGTTACGCTGTGCCATCAGCTCCAGGATTCGTTTGTTTGCATCCATAATATTGTTCTCCTTTTTCATAAAAACTACGGCTCTTTTCATTCATTGCGTTTTGCCTGAAGGGCAAGGAGCAGTTCCAGCACAGCACTGCGCTGTTCTTCTGTCAGAGAATCCCATAAAGCGAAAAGCTTCAGCTGTTCCGCAGTAAATCCGCCGGGCTCAGACGGCCTGGTGAAAAATTCTGCCAGGGTGATCTCCATGGATTCACAGATGATTTCGATCGTCTGCAGAGCAGGCTGTTTGCTGTGATGAAGCAGATTGATCAGTGTGGTGATAGCTATGCCGGATTCCTGAGAGAGCCGGTAAAGTGTCCAGCCCCGCTCTTCCATGAGTTCTTTGATTCGTGCGATTGCGTCCATGTTGTGGTCCTCCTGAAATTCATTTTCGTTATAGTTTGTTTTGGTGATCCCGTTCTGTTCAGACAATAGCTCCATCGCATGCAGGATAGCTTTTCGCTGCGGTATGCTGGTGTCGTGATAAAGAAAGAATACTGCTTCCTGCTGTGGCGTAAACAGTGCCGGATCTCCTTTTTCTGCAAAGAACTGGCGCATGCTGATCCCAAAGGCGGCGGTGACTTCCTCGATCGTCTTAAGAGACGGCATATTCTTGCGCTGGATCATGTTAAAAATGGTAGAATGATTGATCCCGGATTTTTGAGCCAGACGCCAGACCGGCCATTTTCGACGCTCCAGAAGATCCAGGATCCTTTGTCGTGTGTCCATTCGTTTATGTTGTTTCATACAGTCATACTCCTTCCTACTACAATGTATTTATGGTTAATATCCCTGTTCATAAAAAACCCTTCATACTAATAGAATGAATTCAAGACAAAATGTTGCACGATTTTACAAAAAAAACACAAAAAAACAAAAGCGGCCATTCTTCTCTTGATGCTGCAAAGGTTTTGGAAAGCGTATACCGCGAAAATGCTTGAAAAAAGGACGTATATGAGATATGATACTCATATGGCGTTTAACTTTTCTCATGGCGTTGTGATCAGTTGCTCGCGTTTTTTTTGCAGAAAAGTTATACACTTTGTTAGAAGGAGATGAATAAAAAATATGGACATGAATGTTTTTAAAGGGAGCGACGATTACGTCGTTACAAAAGAACTGATGAATGCAGTAAACGTATCCATCGCGCTGCAGAAGCCGCTTCTGATCAAGGGCGAGCCGGGCACTGGCAAGACCATGCTGGCTGAATCGATTTCCAAGGCACTGGATATGGATCTGATCATCTGGGGCATCAAATCCACGACGAAGGCACAGGAAGGACTTTATGTGTACGATACTGTGCAGAGACTGTACGACAGCCAGTTTGAAGAGGGAAATGTTTCTGATATCAAGCAGTATATCAAGCTGGGCAAGCTGGGAGAGGCGTTTACTTCTGACAGGCAGGTGGTTCTGCTGATCGATGAGATCGACAAGGCAGACCTGGAATTCCCGAATGACCTGCTGTGGGAACTGGACAAGATGGAATTTTATATCAACGAAACCAAAGAAACGATCAAGACGAAGCACAGACCGATCGTGATCATCACATCCAATGCCGAAAAGGAACTGCCGGATGCGTTCCTGCGCAGATGTATCTTCCACTACATCGAATTCCCGGATGCAGAAAAGATGGAAGAGATCATCAACGTACACTTCGGAAATATCGATCAGAAGCTTTGCCAGAAGGCTCTGGAAGCATTCTATGAGATCCGTAAGATGGATGAGATCCAGAAGAAGCCGAGCACATCTGAGCTGTTAGACTGGATCCAGGCACTGATGATCAGTGGCGTGGATATTGAAAACCTGTCTTCGGAGATGCCGTTTGTCGGCGTTCTGCTGAAGAAGAACCAGGATATTGATGTAATGCACGAAATCAAAGAGAAAGGTTACTCGCTGAAGAGATGGTAAGAATATGTTTTTAGAATTTTTTTACCTGTTGAGAGCGAAAGGCCTTGAGGTTTCGATCAATGAATGGATGACGCTGATGGAAGCTCTGGATAAGGGACTGGCGCATTCATCGTTTCTCAGCTTCTATTACCTTTGCAGAAGCATCCTGATCAAAACAGAGGCGGACTATGATAAGTTTGACGCTGTTTTTGCAGAGTATTTCAAGGATGTGCATACGCCGGAGGATCTGCCGGCTGAGTTCTGGAAATGGCTCAGCGAGGATGAACAGGAGCGTGACATCAACGATATGGGCACAGGTGATGAGTGGCCAAAGGAACTGGAAGAAGTGCTCCGCCTGTTCCGCGAAAGGATCGAAGAACAGAAGGAAAAGCACGATGGCGGAACGTACTGGATCGGTACCGGCGGAACGTCCACCATGGGCCGCGGCGGATACCATACCACAGGGATCAGGACCGGTGGAGAAAGTCGCCACAAATCGGCGCTGCAAATTGCCGGAGAGCGGAACTTCAAGGATTTCAGACAGGATAAAGTACTGGATATCAGACAGTTTCAGATGGCATTCAGAAAACTTCGTCAGTACTCTTCGCGCGTAGATGGTATGAAGACGGAGCTGGATATCGATAAGACCATAGATGAGACCTGCGATAATGCAGGGATGCTGCAGCTCGTATACGACAAGCCTCGTAAAAATACGGTCAAGCTGCTTCTGCTCATCGATTCGGATGGATCGATGCTCCCGTACAGCAGAATGTGCAACAGGCTGTTCCAAGCTGTAAGCAAGTCAAACCATTTCAAGGATCTTAAGGTTTATTACTTCCACAACTGCATCTATGACAACCTTTACAATACGCCGTACTGCAAACGTGGTGACTGGGTAGAGACCAACTGGGTGCTGAGCAATCTGGACAGTGAATACAAGGTTATTTTCGTAGGAGATGCAGCGATGGCTCCGTCGGAGCTGTTCCGCAAGGGAGGCAATGCGATCATCGGTCTGGGAAACGAAGAACTGGGCATTGAATGGCTGCAGAAGTTCAACAGAAGATATAAGAAAAAGATCTGGCTTAATCCTATCGATAAAGATTCATGGAATTACACATATGGATACAAGACGATCCAGGCGATACGTGAAGTATTCCCGATGTATGAACTGACTCTTGACGGGCTGGATGCCGGAATAAAAAAACTGTTAGTAAAATAAAATGAAATAACGGAGCATAACAGCTTACTTTGGCGAAAGTCCTCGACGCTTCGACCGCAGCCACGATGATCTTGTGTGGCGCGGTCGGCGCCTGCGGAAAATCGCCTCCGTAAGCCGCCATGCTCCGTTTTGCTTGCAGGTGATCTGCTTTGATTGCAGGCTCTCCGTTTTGATTGCAGGCTCTCCGTTTTGATTGCAGGCTCTCCGTTTTGATTACAGGTACTCAGTTCTGATTGCAGGCGCTCTGTCTGCTTTGATTGCAAGTACTCCGTTTTGATTGCAGAAGCCAGGATGACCTGCCCTTAAAAATACCGGAATACGCCCTTCACCTTGCCCAGGATCTTGACATCCTTGACGATGATAGGACTCATGGTGGAGTTCTCCGGCTGGAGGCGGATGTGGCCGGCCTCTTTATAGAAGGTCTTGACTGTGGCTTCGCTCTCGAACCCATCGACCATGGCGACTACGATATCTCCGTTGCGGACACTGTTCTGCTGTTCGACCAGGATGTAGTCCCCATCCATGATACCGGCCTCGATCATGCTTTCTCCTTTTACGACCAGCATGAAGTTGCGTCCACTGCCCAGAAAACGGGTGGGAATCGGGAAGCTGTCTTCGATATTCTGCTCGGCCAGGATCGGAGTTCCGGCAGCGATACGACCGACAACAGGAACTTCTGCGACTGGAGTGTGGCTGGCGATATCTATGCCTGATTCGATGCTTGCAGATGGTGTGGAGACCTCCGGTGCCATCTGTTCCTCGGCCTCTGGAGTGGAATCATCCACGATCATCAGAGCGCGCGGTTTGGAAGGGTCTTTTCTGATAAAGCCCTGTTTCACAAGACTGGCAATATCCTTATGTGCGGTAGATGTTGATTTGATGTTCAGTGCAGAACAGATCTCACGCACAGTAGGCGGATAGCCCTTGGTTTTTATTTCGTTCTTCATATATGCGAGTATTTTTTGTTCACGCTCTTTAGACATAGCAGCAGCCTCCTTTTTATATAGAAATAGCATATCATAAAAAGAACAAAAAGTAAACAAATGTTTGCTGTTCTTTTCGTGGGTTTTATTCGTTGCATTTCCAACAGCTTTTCTCGCTTTTCTGTGGTATATTCAAGCTGTTAAAAGGGAAGACTGATAAGAGATGACGCCATCCGCAATGGGCGAGAAATGAAGGAGGTGCGAGTATGAGATATTATGTAGATGAAAACTGTATTGGATGCGGACTCTGTGAAGGGATGTGTCCTGAAGTGTTTCACATGGCTGAAACCGGTGTGGCGGTAGCTATCGATGAGCCGATCAGTAACGAGGCTTTTGACAAAGCTGAACTGGCTATGGATGAATGTCCGACCAGTGCGATCCATTCGAAGGAAGACTAAGGAAAACTAACGAATCAAGACAGGATTAACAAGGGAACGAGCTGTCAGCCTTTCCCATCAAAATTCAAACAAAAAAGCAGGTGGGAGACCACCTGCTTTTTCAGGAGTACTTTATTGATCTATAGACTAAATCATCTGATCTACAGAATCTAATACCTTGTCCATGATAGCCATCTGTTCTCTCAGCTCTTCTTCTGTGATAGTGAGTGGAGGGCAAACAACGATCATATTTTCGTGGGAATAAGTCCAGAAGCCGTCAGCCTTCAGCATTCCCAGGATCTTAGGCATGATGCCTTCTGGATCCTTACCGAACGGTACCAGCGGTTCTCTGGTTTCCTTATCCTTAACCAGCTCGATAGCGGAGAACAGACCAATGTGTCTAACTTCTCCTACGGAAGCGTGGCTTTCTACATATCCATCTAAGATGTCAGCTAAAACTTTGCTTGTAACCTTCATCTTGTTTTCGATGTCTTCATTCTTGTATTCTGCGATAGTTGCAGCAGCTGCAGCACAACCCATCGGGTGAGCGGAGTAAGTCAGGCCGCATCCCATAGAAGTTTCGTCGAAGAACTTAGCGATCTTTTCCTGCATAACAACGCCGCCGAGAGGAACGTATCCGCAAGTGCAGCCCTTAGCGAATGTGATCATGTCCGGTTCATATCCGAAGTTCATGAATGCGAAGCACTTACCAGTTCTGTACCATCCAGCCATAACTTCGTCAGCTACCATCAGGATGTCGTACTTGTCGCACAGAGCTCTAACGCCCTGGTACCATTTAACTGGAGCGATCAGAACGCCGTTGGAACCTACAACGGATTCGAGCCAGATAGCTGCGATCTGTTCAGGTCCCTCGTACAGGATCTGGTTTTCCAGCAGTTCGAGGTAGAAATCAGCAACATCATCTTCATTTTCGAACTTGCAAGCCTTAGGTGCTCTGTAAGCGTAAGGCCCATCGTACTTAACGAATCCAGGACCGCCTGGTTCGTTGAAGAAGTGTCTAGGTTCACCAGTCAGCATACCAGCGCCAGCGGAAGAACCGTGGTAGCATCTGTACTGGGAGAAGATCTTCAGTTTGCCAGTGTACTGTCTTGCGATCTTGATAGCGTTTTCGTTCGCTTCAGCACCAGCGTTTGTGAAGAATACTTTACCGCCTTTGAAGCCAGTAGCTTCAACAACAGCTTCAGCAGCATCAGCTCTGCAGTCCATAGCGAAAGCAGGTCCCATGAACGGGATCTTCTGAGCCTGTTCTACGATAGCGTCGATGATAGCCTTGTTGCCGTGTCCCAGGTTGGAGTTAACCAGCTGAGAAGACATGTCTGCGTACTTCTTGCCGTTTTCGTCCCAGAAGTACAGACCTTCAGCCTTAGTTACAACGATCGGATCTACTTTGTTCTGAGCAGACCAGGAATGTAAGTTATACTTTTTATCTTTTTCTTTAATTGCTGACATTTCAAATCTCCTTTCTATTGATTGAGAAAGGGATCGGTGTGATCCCCTTTCTCAAAGAACAGTTCGTACTTGTCCGCTGCGAAAAAGCAGCAGTTTTTATTGAAGATAAGCTGTGCTTATGCGTCAACCTTAGCGATTACATCTGCATCGATGAAGTCTTCAGCTTTTTCTGGCTTCCAGTTAGGGATCTGTCTGGAAACGTAAGTGAAGTTGAGCAGATCTTTCCAAGTAGCGTTGTGGGATACGCTGTTGCCGCCCCAAGTACCACAACCCAGAGTCATGGATACAGGGAATCCGCAATCCCAGCCACCGGAGTTAGTCAGGCACTGAGGCTGGTTAACAACACACTTTGTTACAGGAGCTACTGCAGCCAGCTTGTTAACATCTTCTACGTCGTTTGTGTGGATACCGCAGCTGTGACCCTTGCCCTGGTATTCGAGGCAAGCCATCATCTTGTCGATAGCATCGTCCAGATCCTTAGCTTTCTGTACGCCGGATACAGGGGACAGTTTTTCGCCTGCGAACGGGTGATCCAGGCCAGCGCCATTTTCTTCAGCCATCAGAACTGCAGTGCCGGCAGGAACGTCGATACCAGCGATCTTAGCGATCGTTTCAGCGTTCTGAGCAACGATAGCTCTGTTGAGAACGTGATCGTTCGGAGTGTTAGGCCACATAGCAACCTTCAGTTTTTCTTTTTCTTCGGAACCTTCCTTGAACATTACAGCTCCGTGAGCTTCCATTTCCTTTACGAATTCATCATAGCAGTCTTCGAATACGATGATGTTGTTTTCAGTGGAGCAGGAAGTTGCGTTGTCGTATCTCTTGGACTTAACGATCATTTCAGCAACCTTGTCCATAGGAGTCTTGCCAGTTACGATGGATACGCAGTTACCAACGCCAACGCCGATAGCCGGAGTACCGGAGGAGTAAGCTGTTTCAACCAGAGCTTCACCGCCAGTAGCCAGGATGAAGTCGCACTGCTTCATCAGTTCCTGAGAAGTCTGCAGCTTAACGTATTCTGGTTCTACGGACTGTACTAAGTCTTCTGGATATCCTAACTTCTTCAGAGTAGCTCTGATTTCGTCAACGATAACAACGTTCAGCTTCTTGCACTTAGGGTGTGGAGCCAGGATGATAGCGTTTCTTGTCTTCAGAGCCATGTTGGACTTAACGATCGGAGTAGCTTCTCCGTTTGTTACAGGCATGATACCAGCAACAACGCCCATAGGCTTAGCCCATTTCTGCATTCCAGTTTCTTTATTATCTTCGATCAGACCAACGGATTTCTGACCCTTCATCTGGAGATAAGCTCCCCAAACCTTACCATAGATCTTACCAACCTTGTCTTCAGGGATACCCATGCCGGATTCTTCAACCAGCATTTCAGCATACATCTTAGCCTTTTCCGGCTTAGTGAGGTTGTAAGTAACAGCAGCAGTGATCAGATCAACATCTTCCTGTGTGAAGTTGTTTGCGATAGCCTGTGCTTTTCTTGCTTTTTCTACTAAACCTGCAACGTATTCAGCAAAGTTTAAATCTGCCATTTTAAAGTCCTCCTTTTTATTCTATAAAATAACAATCTTTAGCAGGGTACCTTTCGGCACCACCTATATAGTACGCAATTACTGTGCCAAATATGTGAAAAAAGTTGTCGCTTCTGTAAAGAAATTTTGCAGAAAAAAACAAGAAAGCTCAAAACCCTTGAAATTAGCCGAGTCAAACCCAAAAAAACAAAATAGTATAATGTATACACAACAAAATACCGATATGGAGAATTTTCCAGATAAGCTCCCAGATACCACAACTGCGATACAGAAATGTATCGCAGTTCGTTTGTGTATTATTTAACGCACATTTTACCTTAAAATCACTGATTTGCAGAAGATGATACAGAAATGTATCGCTGATACAGAAATGTATCGCGCCCTAAATCCGCACAAAACCGCGTTTTTTAGGACTAATGATCTATGAAAAGACGATGCTCCCACCATCTACGCGTGTGCTCCTGCGTTACTGCTCAGAGCCTGAAAGCCCGTATTTATGAAGCTTTCGGACGATCGTAGGCTGACTGACCTGCAGCACTTTGGCAATGGCACGAGTGGATTTATAGTTGGTCAGAGCATTGCTAAGAATATCACGTTCTGCTTTTTCCATGGCAGCGGCCAGGGACAGGTCGGTCTTTGTGTTGGCATTCGTTTCGGCTTCCTGTTTGATGAAAATAGGAAGGTTCTCTTCGCTGATCACATCGTCGTTGGTGGTGATGATGAGTCGCTCGATGATGTTCTGAAGCTCCCGCACGTTTCCGGGCCATGGATATTTCAGCAGGACCGTCAGAGCTTCAGAGCTGAGGACTTTGTGTTCCCGCAGATTTTCGTTGTACTTGTGCAGATTGCTCTGGATCAGAGGCAGGATATCCTCCGGACGATCCCGCAGTGGCGGCACAGTGATCGGCACGACGTTGAGACGGTAGTAAAGGTCTTCACGGAATTTATCCTGACGCACCAGATCCTGAAGATCGCGGTTCGTGGCGGAGACGATGCGCACATCGATGGGGATCGGTTTTACTCCGCCTACCGGCGTGATTTCCCGCTCCTGGATGACACGGAGAAGTTTGACCTGCATGTTCAGAGGGAGCTCTGAAATCTCATCCAGGAATATGGTTCCGCTCTGCGCCACTTCAAAGAGTCCTTTTTTACCGTCTGACCTGGATCCTGTAAATGCTCCCGGAGCATAACCGAAAAGCTCGGATTCGATCAGATTGTCCGGGATAGCCCCGCAGTTTACCGTTACGAAAGGTCCTTCGCAGCGATTTCCTTCTTCGTGAAGCTGCTTGGCGATCAGACCTTTGCCGACGCCGGATTCTCCGGTGATCAAAACAGTCGTGTTGACGGAAGCCAGTCTTTTGGTCAGAGTCATGACGTTATGCATGCTCTGGCTGCTGGAAATAATATCTCCGCCCGGTGCTTCGATCCCGTCTATGTCGTTGAGGGGAAGGACAGTACCGGCATCGGCATCCGACGGATCCTGTTTTGATGTCAGCTGGGTGATATCGCGGGAAACTGTGATGATCAGTGAGATCTCCTGCTTGCTGTTATAGACAGGGGTCCCGGTCGTCAGCAGTTTCTTGCCGTTTTTATTTTCGTGGATAATGGTGATCTCGCGGTTTTCTTCCAGGACTCTGCGAGTAACGGAAGGGGCAAATATCCCCATTTTCTCAAGATCCTTCACATGTTTTCCGCGAGTGCCGGAGGAAGAGATCTGGTAGAGTTCCTCGCAGGCGCTGTTGCACCACACGCAATGTCCGGCACCGTCATCGATAAAGACTGCATCGCTGACCCCGTCAAGGATGGGCAGCAGATCGTGCAGTTTGATTGTCTCCATAATATTGTAAGCCATAGTGTCTCCTTTTCTTACCTTTATATATAATACACGGAAAAATCGATTTTCACAAGAAAATGTATAAATTTCACCTTGACAGTCCAGTATAAATCTGTATGATAGTAAGTAAGAGGGAAATAATAGGAAACAGATAGAAAAGAGATTATACAAAAGGAGGACAAAAATGAATATCATTACGATAACAAAGGATAATTTTGAAGCGGAAGTATTAGAATCCAGAAAGCCGGTACTCATCGATTTCTGGGCTACATGGTGCGGACCGTGCCGGATGCAGGGTCCTGTGCTGGATGAGATCGCAGCGGAGACAGATGCCATAAAGATCGGCAAGGTCAACGTAGATGAAGAACAGATGCTGGCTCTCAAGTTCGGCATTACCAGCATACCAACGCTCATGCTGTTTAAAGACGGAAAAGAAGCGGACAAGCTTGTGGGGCTTCGCTCGAAGGAGGAACTGAAGCAGCTCCTTGGACTTTAGATCCTGCAAAGCGCTCTGCGAAAACTTTGCAGAAATCTGCAAAAAAATCGCAAAAGCTTTGCAAAAAAATCACATCAAAACAGAAGAAACTGCTTGCGCACAGCGAGGAATTATGGTATTCTACTCAAGTAGCAAAGAAGAAGTAATCCGCTTCTCACCTGGAGGCTGCGGCTACCCGGGTACAATACGAAACATTTTTCCGAAAAGGCGGAAGGTCGTTCAGGCAGATCATGCGGAAACGACAGATGAAATGTGTGAGTGTACAGAGGCGGATCGTTGAATCCGCCTTTTATTATTTTTGGAGGTGTAAGGAAATTAGCAGAGAAGCTATGATAAACGAAGAAATTCGTGCAAAGGAACTGAGAGTTATCGCTGCAGACGGTACGCAGTTAGGTATCATGAGCCGTGAGGAAGCGCTGGCGCTGTCCGAAGAGAAACGGCTGGATCTGGTCTGCATTTCACCGAAGGCAAATCCGCCGGTCTGCAAGATCCTGGATTACGGGAAGTACAAATATGAGCTTCAGAAAAAAGAAAAAGAAGCCAAGAAAAAGCAGAAAACCACTCAGGTAAAAGAAATCCGTCTGTCTACATTTATCGAGGACCATGACATCATGGTGAAGGCGAAGACGGGAGCAAAATTCTTGAAAGATGGAGACAAGCTGAAGGTCAGCCTGCGTTTCCGCGGAAGAGAGAAGGATTATGTGGCGCGCGGCATGGAAGTAATGAACAAATTTGCCGAAGCTGTTTCGGAAGTGGGCGATATCGATAAAAAGCCTAATTTCGAAGGCAGAAGCCTGACGATGATCCTTACACCGAAATCGGATAAGTAAGTATTAAGCATTATTAATATAAAAACAGGAGGAAAACACCATGGCAAAGCAGAAAATGAAGTCTCACAGAGGCGCATGCAAAAGATTCAAAATAACAGGTTCCGGAAAAGTAAAGAGAAATAAAGCATATAAGAGCCACATTCTTACGAAAAAGAGCCAGAAGAGAAAGAGAGGCCTCAGAAAGGCTACAACATTAACAAGCGCAGATCTGAAGAGAATTAAGGCAGTATTGAGCAAGTAAGGAGGGTCGAATAATGGCAAGAGTAAAAAAAGGTGTAAACGCACATAAGAGACATAAAAAAGTTTTAAAGATGGCGAAAGGCTACTACGGTGCCAAGAGCAAGACATTCAGAGCTGCTAAGCCGGCTACGATGAGAGCTCTTCGTTCCGCATACGTAGGCAGAAAGAATAAGAAGAGAGACTACAGAAAACTGTGGATCGCAAGAATCAACGCTGCTGCAAGAATGAACGATATCTCCTACAGCAGACTGATCGACGGCCTGAAGAAATCCAGCATCGATATCAACAGAAAGATGCTGTCCGAACTGGCTATCCACGATCCTGCTGCATTCGCACAGCTGTGTGAAACTGCTAAGAAGGCTCTCTAGGCTTACTGGCGAAATAAAAACTGTGAAACATAAGACTTCGGAAATCCCGGGGTCTTATTTTTTTATCCTGCGGATTTTATGAAAGGGAAGGGTGCGGGATTCGACAGATTGTGCGTGCCGGCAGGTGTATAATCCCTGGTATCATATGCTGAAATGATGGCGGGGGTGCGCAGGGTTGATCGTATATGGAGATATCCTTTTTGTGGAAAATTTCATAACGGGCAGTGTGCTTCTGTATCTGACGGCGGTGATCTTTCGTGTGGATCTTCATAGGAAAAAGCGGCTGCTGCGGTTTGTGTGCGGGAGCATGATGTGCGGAGGGATCGCCTTCGTGCTGTTTCTGCCGGTGGGGATGCCCTGGAATATTGCTTTGGAAGGGGCGTTTGCGGTGCTGGTGTGTCTGGTGGTATTTGGACGCCGGGGCGTGCTGCTGCGGGCGGCGGCCTTTGCAGCGCTGACCTGCTTTCTGGGAGGAATGACTATGGCTTTGCTGCTCGCCTTTGGTCATACGGGTATGTATGCGCCGGGCGGGATCTACACCGGTGATTTAAAGGCGGGAGTGCTGGCTTTGTTTCTGGGAGCATCGGTTTTCGCAGTCAGGCGGATCCTCGCTTTTGTGGACCGGATGAAGTTTTACCGGGAGCATGTGTTTTCTGTAAAGATCAGGATCGGAAGCTGGGAACAGACGATAGAGGCTTTTCTGGATACCGGTAACGGTTTGCGTGATCCTGTCAGTGGGAAAAGTGTTGCCGTGGCATCTTCTCTGCTCTGGCAAAAGCTGAAGGAGGAAGGCGTGATCACTGCTGACAGGTTTCGCATGATCCCGTATTCTGCGGTAGGTGGATCCGGACTTCTGCCTGCTGTACGAACGGATTTTCTTGAATTCGCCAACACTCGCTGCTGTGGTGCTTTTCTGGCGGGAGCAGGAGAAGAGCTGAAGGTGGCGGGCGGAGCCTTTGCAGAAACAGAAGAGCCTTGCGTATTGTTGTCGCGGGACATGGTGCAGCGATGAGTGAGAAAAGGGGGAAGAGAAATGAGTTACTGGAAGGTTTTGCTGGAAAAGTGGAAAGCGTTTATCTGCAATAAAAAGAGAAAAGGGAAAAACGGACTTTTTTACATAGGCGGCAGTGATACGCTGCCGCCGCCGCTTTCAGCAGAAGAAGAGCAGCAGGCGGTGCGGGCGTTCATGGGAGGCAGCAAGAAGGCCAGAGATCTTTTGATCGAGCATAATCTCAGGCTGGTCGTGTACATTGCCAGAAAGTTCGAAAGCGCGGGGATCAATGTTGAGGATCTGATCTCCATAGGGACGATCGGGCTGATCAAGGCAGTGAACACGTTTAAGATCGAAAAAAACATCAAACTGGCGACTTATGCGTCCAGGTGCATCGAGAATGAGATCCTTATGTATCTGAGGCGAACGAGCAAAACGAAAGGTGAAGTTTCCCTGGATGAACCACTGAATGTTGACTGGGATGGAAATGAACTGCTGCTTTCCGATATTCTGGGGACGGAGACGGACGAAGTTTACGGGCATCTGGAGGAGGAAGTGAACCGAAGGCTTCTGGGATGTGCGATGGAAAAGCTCTCCGGCAGAGAGCGGGAGATCGTGGAGATGCGCTTCGGGCTTGCGGGCAGCAGGGAGATGACGCAAAAGGAAGTGGCGGAGCGTATGGGAATTTCGCAGTCGTATATTTCCAGGCTGGAAAAGAAGATCATAGGCAGGCTGCAGAGTGAAATTCGAAAACTAGGATAGCTTTCAGTAAAATCCCCGAAAAAAGAACGATTTTTCGGGGATTTTTCACAATTTATTTTGCAAAACGTCTTGAAATCCTCAAGCAACTGTTGTATTATTATACATTATCTGAATAAATATGCACAGCGGGAGGATGCTATGAAATACAACGTTTTTATCGATGGAGCAGAAGGTACCACGGGGCTGAAAATACATCAGTACTTTCAGAAAAGAGAGGATATACAGGTATTAAAAATCGAGGAAGCAAAGAGAAAAGATATGGAGGCGCGTCTGGCACTGATCAGACAGGCGGACATTTCATTCCTTTGTCTGCCGGATGCGGCTGCAAAGGAGATCGCAGAAGCGGCGCCGAAGGATTGCCGGATCCTGGACACATCTACGGCTCATCGTACAGATCCGGAATGGGTGTACGGCATGCCGGAGCTTTGCAGCACACAGAGAGATAAAATCAAAGAAAGTAATCGCGTAGCCGTACCGGGATGCCATGCGACAGGCGTGATCCTGCTCACAAGACCGCTTCTTGCGGCTGGTCTTTTACCGAAAGATTATCCGGTGGCGGCATTTTCCCTGACGGGTTACAGCGGCGGCGGTAAGAAGATGATCGCGCAGTATGAAGCGGAGGAGAGAGACGGGCTGGATCCTGCAAAAGATCCTCTTAAGAGTCCGCGGCAGTACGGCATTTCGCAGATGCATAAACATCTTCCGGAAATCAAGGCAGCGACAGGACTGACACAGGCTCCTGCGTTCATGCCGGTCGTAGCGGATTACTACAGTGGAATGGAAGTGACCGTTCCTGTGACGGGGATCTGCGGAGGGATCGCAGCGGTAAAGAAGGCGATGAAGGATCATTATGCAGATCAGGTTCTGGTCAGCGTGACAGATGAGATGGATGACAATGGATTTATTGCAGCGAATCGACTGGCGGGGACAAATCGCCTTGAGATCGCTGTAAGTGGGAATGATGATCATATCCTGCTGGTAGCCACATACGACAATCTTGGCAAGGGAGCATCCGGTGCTGCCATCCAGAATATGAATATCATGCTTGGACTTGATGAAGGAAAGGGGTTGTTATAGATGAAGTATATTGATGGAGGTGTCTGCAGCGCGAAGGGGTTTCGTGCAGGAGGCATGAACTGTGGCATTAAAGCCGGGAGCACGAAAAAAGATCTGGCTATGATCGTCAGCGACACCATGTGCAGTGCGGCGGCGGTGTATACGACGAACAAGGTGAAGGGAGCACCGCTGGCGGTGACGCGGGAGCATCTGATCAACGGAACTGCTCAGGCTGTGATCTGTAATAGCGGGAATGCCAATACCTGTGCGCCAAATGGTGTGGAGATCGCTGAAAAAACATGTGAGATCACAGGCAGCGCACTGGGGCTGGCAGCGGAAGATATCATCGTGTGTTCTACCGGGGTCATCGGCCAGGAGCTTTCTATAAAACCGTTTGAATACGGTGTGCCGAAACTGGCGGAGAAAGTCAGCTACAATGGTGGACAGGAAGCGGCAGAAGCTATTATGACGACAGATACGATACCGAAATCCATTGCGGTGGAATTTGAGATCGACGGGAAGACCTGTTATATCGGAGGGATAGCCAAGGGAAGCGGGATGATCGATCCTAATATGGCAACCATGCTTTCGTTTATCACAACAGATGCGGCTGTTTCTCCGGAAATGCTGGACAAGGCTCTTAAAGCAGACGTGAAAACAAGCTACAATCAGATCTGTGTCTGTCTCTTATACACATCTCCGAGC
>NZ_JACRWC010000095.1 GCF_014306095.1 Lentihominibacter faecis | reverse complement strand
ACAGTGTCACATGCTTCCAGTGCAGGTACCATGCCGATCGTTTCCAGCATACCCAGTGCCTGGTCTGCATAATATCTTGCCATAACAAGAATCTCCTTTCCTGAAAAATCTTTGACACATGCCGTCCCGTTTTCATTGCGGCGGCAGTGCCAGGCTTTTTACAAGTAAACCGAAAAAGGATGAAACATCCCTTTTCGGATACTTACTATCACTAATTTTAGATTAGTCTTTGATGTAATTGTTGATCGTATCGATGCCTTCCTGGCTGGCCTTGTAATAGATAACAAGCTTGCCATCCTTGTCCAGCTCATAGCGGCTTTCGTCGATCAGTCCATTGGAGCACGCTGTCATCAGAGCTTCGTCCATAGCGTGGTCCTTAAATGCCTTGAAATTGCCGTACTGTGCTCTAAGAGCGTCCTGTACGTCAGCTCTGCATGCTTCTTTACCGTCTGTAAAGTACTTCAGTACTGAAAAGAATAATGGTCTCATGTTCCTACGCCTCCTTCTCTGTTGCCTTCTGCTGCGAAATAGCGAGAACGAAGATACCGATTACCATGGTGATAGCTCCTACCCAGCCTGGCCATGCGATGTTCCATCCGTCTCCGCCGAAAATAAGTCCGCATACAACGAGGCAGTACAACGGTCCCCAGAATGCGTATGTACCATTGCAGCCCATACCTAAAGCAGCACCGCACATGGAAGCACCCTTATACCAGAACTTGAAGGACCAGGATGCGAACACACCACCGATGAAGAACATCCAGATGGAAGGACCATCAGCAAGAGCATGTCCTACCAGGGCCAGTCCGGAACCGATTCCGTCTCCGCCGATCATAGCCAGCAGGGAGCACAGGATAACAGCGTTTACGATACCGGATGTGCACTGACGGATGCAGATAGCAACTTCAGTGTCAACCATGCAGCATGCATAGCCGCCTACTGCGCCTTCGATACCCCAGCCCAGAGCTGCGCAGAATGCTGCGATGATACCGATTACTGACTGACCAGACATGTTTCCGAAGATACCTGCAAGTCCGCCTTCCGGAATGCCATATCCGAACAGACCGATGATTACAGCTGCTGTGAAGCAGATCACGATACCGAGGATCATGCCGCCGCTAAGCTTCTGCTTGTAAATGATTCTTCCGATGATCGCGCCGATTGCCGCATTCAGTGCTGCGATCGGAACGATGATGGAACCAGCCATCTGAAGCCCGATTACGTAAGCAGTGGAAGCTAAAGGTCCACCGATGATCGCTGCAAGGATCAGGATCCTGCCCGGCTTCGTGTTGATGGATCTTGCGAAATCACCCAGTCTTCCGATGATTGCTGCATAGATCAGTGTCCATACTGCGGAACAGATATCGTTTACTGCTGCACCTACTGCAGACAGTGTGTAAACAAGTGCGAATGCAGAAAGTCCTGCTGCCACTCCTGTTCCACCATAATAATCAACCCAGATTCCGGATGCCATACCCTGTGTCAGGAACGCCGTATAGCCACCATACAGAAAACCTGACATCAGCGCGATGAAAATACCTTTTTTACGGTACGATTTTTCCTGCGCCTGTTTTGCCGCTAAGGCGTTGTTCGGCGCAGTCATTGCACTATCGCTCATAATACTCCTCCTTTTTAAATGAATGATTGCAACATAACATAACGAAGATTCTACAATCTCACTTATATTTTATCCCATACTCCTATGAGGAATGTCAATGACAAAAAAACTTCCAAAATATCGCCTTGAATTTGAGTTTTTTCCCCCTTGTATTTCGTGTCTCTTCGATAAAAAAGTTCTGTCGTCCGCCTATTTTTTGAAAAATTCTGACATTTTAAATCTTCTAAACCCTTGCAACATCAACAAGAACGCCATTTTCAAAAAAATGTCTTTAGGAAAAAGATCTCTTGTGCTCCCATTCGGGAGCACCGCTTTCTTTCCCTAAACAGTCCACAATCAAACCTTGCCCTATAGGGCATGCTTATTTTAGATGTACTGATCTTCCTGCTTCTTAG
This sequence comes from Lentihominibacter faecis, assembly GCF_014306095.1. Classification (GTDB taxonomy): domain Bacteria; phylum Bacillota; class Clostridia; order Peptostreptococcales; family Anaerovoracaceae; genus Lentihominibacter; species Lentihominibacter faecis. The sequence goes on along the minus strand of NZ_JACRWC010000095.1, from coordinate 20,481 downwards.
CCTCTTCCCACGGGAGCACGTCCCCATCTTCCTTAAGGAATTCCAGTAATTCCGGAACTCCCTCACCTGTATAAGAGCTGATACGAAAGATCTTTTCGCAGCCGGCAAGCCTGAGCCACTCCTCCGCCTGTCGCACATTTGCCTGCGGGTGATCGATCTTGGTAACGATCCCGATCACCTCACGATTACACAGCGTTGTTACATTGGGTGGATACAGAGAGTACGGTTCGATGGCACTGAGCAACAGTCCCACAACATCCGCTTCATAAGAATAGACGGCAAGTGCGCCGCCTAATGTCTTGGTTTCTGCATATTCCCCCGGCGTATCGATGATCACATCATAGTTGTTCACGTACTGGGTCTTGTGATATGTGATGTGCTCCCCTTTCATCGCCTGAGTCAGGGTCGTCTTCCCTGCTTCACTTCGTCCGATAAAAATAATCTTCCTCATAGGGCACCCTTCCTACCTGCGGGTGATCTCGCAGCAGGAATAACCCAGGTCGTCACGGAAATACCGCACGATTTCATCCACTGCACTGTTGACCTCCGAAAGAAGTCCTGTAATGATAAGTGTTCCGCTGAAACGATCTACAAATCCCAGGTACACATCGCCCGTCTTGATGGATATGTCGCTGGCGATCACCGCTGATTCCGGCGGACTCATATTGAGTATGCCGATGGCTGAATTACCATAATCCACATCCGGGTTCAGCCCCAGCTTTTTATATACGATCGGTCTTGGTCCACCGATCACATGGGCCAGCGTGATCTGTTTTCCCGGCACCAGTTCCTGAATGATCCGCATTTTCCCTTCTGCATCCTGTGGGTCAGCCGGGAGCATTTGCTGTAAATCTTTTATATCCTTTATGTCATTAAAATTCATACCTGTTCTCCTAAACTGCTAAAATCATTTTACAATGTCCACAAAGATCTCCGTCACGAAGTCTTTAGATTTCCGAATAGTCCAGTAATCCGTCACGTACCTCTCAATGGAGGAATTCCCGCATTTGTAGCCGTGATTGTCCGCCCACCTGAAAATCTTACGATACGTTTCATTGATCGTATCGTGCGAACCTATATGGTAAGCCGACAGCATCATCTTGCCGCCAAAAGTCATTGTCTTATTATCGTCAATGTCCCGCGCTCCCCGTTGAAATACGTAAGCAGTCGTTGACCTGCCCTCCATCTTCTCCTTTACATCAGGAAAATACATGCAGACCGGTCCCGTGATCGCATGCCCGATCTCCTCCAGATAATTGGTCCATTCGATATTGATGATAGACTCCATATAATTATGAGTGAACTTCTGCTCCATGTAGCACGCAGAATGAGTCTCAACGTACTCGACTGAAACTTCCGTTACGTTGTTTTCCAGTACGCTCTCCGCTTCAAGAATGAGATCATACCAGTCATTTACAGACGTATACGCTACGTTGATATCTTCCCGCTGCTGCTTCAGCTCGTCGATTTTCTTCCGGAATCCCCGCTCCTGCACCTCATAGGTGTCACTTTCCAGGAATTCCTTCATTTCTTCCAGCTTGAACCCCATCTGCTTGAAATACTTGATGACCGGCACTAAAAGCAGCGTCTCCCTGTTATAGTACCTGTATTTGTTTTCCTCACAGATATAATCCGGTGATATGATGTTGATCTTATCGTAAAAACGAAGCGCTTTCTTAGATACATTGCAGATCCGGCTCACTTCTCCGATGGAATACAGCTCCTGCTGCACATTCGGTTTTTTTTCATCCGCCATAATTTCCTCCTCCTGCAAAGTCTGCTCCTCACTGTCTTTCATTTCTGATCCGTGCTTCCGCATCATCCAGCGATGTATATCCGTAAAACGCTGTTGTCGTCCGGTGGATCACAAAAGACGGATTATGCTCTTCGTCCTTCGGATCGATTCCGGCGATCTGCCGGTAATACAGTTCCAGTGTTCTCTGGGAATAAGTTTTCAGTTCTCCTATAGCGTAGAGATGAAACGATACGTTTCCCGCCTCTGCTCCCTGCAAAGGCCGGCTTTTGCTGTAAAGCGCCGGATACCGTGCGTCGAAGGCTTTTTCAAAACCTAAAAGCAGGTTGGCGATCCGGTCTACCAGTTCCTCCTTTGCAGGAGAGACCTGCGGAAGCACCGGCTTGAGCTGTTTGTCAAAATAAGCGGGATCCGTATATTCCATCATGTAGCCGTATTTCTCGGTCACCATATTGCGCCCTTCCCGCTGCGCCTGCAAAAGATCCTGCTCATAGCTCTGAAGCATCGCTTCGTTCAGTGCCGAAAACTGGCTGAATCGCATCACATAAAAGGTCCACTCATCGTCCTGGCAGGCTGCCCTGCCTCCCGTGTTGGTCACCTTGTCGAACATGTCCCATTCCAGCTCAATGATCCTGTTGATCAGTCCGTCCTTCGGGGTATCGTTTTTTTTCATCGCATCGTTTATATATCTCATGAAAACTCATCTCTCTTTCCTGCAAAGCCTGCTCCGCAGCGCTTTGCTTCCCGGTCGACCTAGTCGTAGTCCACCATGATATGCAGATCCTTCAGCCGTGCATCGCGGATCCCCCTCATCAGTTCTTCACCCTGCACCTGCAAAAACGCCTCCGTGCTTCTGGTAAATCCTCTACGGTTCAGCTCACGCCCCACTGCAATGCAGATGCGCTCGATCATCTGTTCCTTTCGACCAGCGTTTTCCATCCGGTCTGTGATCTGTGTCAGTTCCGCCAGGAGTCGCACTTCTTCCTGGAGCACAGGAAACCTTTCTGCCCCGCGGAAGATCCATTTATAATACGGCATGTACGCTTCATTGAGTAGATAAACAGCCGACATAGCTGTTTTGACAAATTCTGCGCACGCCAGGTAAGCGGCCTGACTATCGCCCCGCTTCATGCATCTGCCATAGTTGTACTGACCTGCCTGTGCCATCACAGCGCACCGGGCCGCCAGTTTCTTCTTTAATACATCTTCCGGGTAAAACCCTTTCAACGTGCTCCGGATCTGAGAAAAAGTTCCCTGATGATCATCAAAGACTTCACCACTGGTCACCGTCGCCAGAAAGCGTTCCGGGATACGAAACCACTCCATATTGTCCTGCGGGGCGTGGGAAAGCCCGGTGAATTTGCGATAAAATCCTTCCAGCGGAAGAACTCCGATCCGGCCTCCGCCCTGTGCAGATGTGATCCTCGTATAGCCTTTGTAAGAAGCCGGCAGGCTATCGTATGCCCGCTGCATCTCGATACCTGCCTTCGCATAGAGTTCCTCCGGCACCCACAGGCAGAATGCCGGTCCGAAATCGTGATCCGTAGAAAGTTCATCATCGAATCCCAGACATTCCGAACCTTCGCCGACAAGACCTGCCGCCAGATACGGTTTGTATTGTGCCAGCTGCGTATCGATCATCGGTTTCCCGTATTCTTCATAATACGCTCTGGAAAGTTCCAGTCCTTTCATCACGCCATTCCTTTCAGTTTCGCCAGATTGGCTTCTAATATCTTATAATATTCGGTACGACCGAAATCCCGTTCCATCAGCGTCAGTGCTTTTTCATACCAGCGGATGGCCTGCGGGATCTGTCCCTTCAAATAATATACCTGTCCCAGTCCTGCACACGCTGACGAATAGTGAACATCACCGCCACCGTCTTCTTCAAACATCCGGCACGCCTCTTCGAAGCTTTCCCGTGCCATTTCCAGTTTGTTCTGTCGCACCTGCAGCTCTCCAAGATTGATGTACGTCGTTGCCAGCTCGCCTCTGCACTCCGGGATCCCACGGATGATGCGAAAGGCTATATCAAGCGCCTGTTCCGCCTTGTCGAACTCTCCGGTATCCCTGTATACCATGCTGATGTTGTTGTTCAGTGCCGCCATCCTGTAATCACCTGCAAGACCGCATTCCACCAGAAGATCTCTCGCCCTCAGAAAATACTGCAAAGCCTCCGGCAGTTCTCTGGAATTGACGTACACATCTCCCGCGTTGATCAGTGCAGTTGCGTAGTGTTCTGAATGGATCAGCCCCATGTGCTCCAGCTGCGTCAGTACCGTCTTATATAAATCCTTGGCACGGTCGATCTGACCCATAACACGACAAAGCCCTCCCAGCTCGTTACTTACCGCAACGATCCCGGAGGTGTCCTGTCTTTGCTGAGCTTCCTGCAGCCAGCGCTGCAGATAAGCCATCGTCTGCCCGCTGTCCTTTTGCTGAAACAGATCATCCAGTCCCTGATAGAACTTGTTTAAATCGATTCCATTCTCCATAACATCACCTACTCTTTACGAATAAAGTTAGTCATGACAGGTCGCTCGTATTCCGGCTGTTTCACACGTTCACGCAGTCCTGCGTCCTTGTTGCGGATCGAATACGCGATGCTCTCTCCCAGCGTGCGCATCGTCTGCATGCCCTCTTCATCCTGTTTGACTTCCTCAGGCGAATTGCCGTGGACCTGATTCCAGTACTGCGATGTGGCAACAGTCATCTTGTTGATCATAAAATATTTGTTGATTCTGTCAAAAGCCGTGCTGGCGCCTCCCCTTCTGCAGGAGACAACTGCTGCGGCGATCTTCCCGTCCATCTTTCCACTGCGATAATTGCTGTAAAACAGTCTGTCCAGGAAACAGCAAAGCTGTCCGGATGCCCCGGCGTAATACACCGGCGATCCCACAACGATCCCGTCAAATTCCACGAGCCGTCTTGAGATCTCATTGACCCCGTCATTGTCGAACACGCACTTGCCTGTTGCAAAACAGCTTCCACAGCCTACACATCCTCTGATCGGTGCTGCGCCGATATGATAGATCTCTGTGGCAACATCGTTTCTGTTGAGAGAATCCGCCACTTCCTTCAGCGCAGTATAAGTACACCCATACTGATGCGGGCTGCCGTTAATTAATAAAACCTTCATTTTTCAATCCTTACTGTAAGCCTTTATCCAGTAAATAGTGTGAAAATATAGTCTTTATTTATTGTAGCATACTTTCTCATCGAATGTAAAGAATTCTGAATCCTCTTTTTCTTACAGCAGATCAAACACCTGGTGCAGATCCCCGATCTCATAATCGATCCTCAAGTTTTCCGGTGCTTCCTTTCCCGACGGGTTATACCAGCAGGTCAGGATCCCCGCGTTATTACCGCCGCGAATATCGCTGCTCAAAGAATCACCGATGATGATAGTCTTAAGTGGATCCACCTGTCCGATCGAAGAAAAAGTTTTCTCAAAAAATTCAATGTTCGGCTTTTCCACACCCAGTTCTTCCGACAGGAATATACCATCCATCAGCGCTCCAAGACCCGACAGGCGCAGCTTCTTGTTCTGTGCGATGATCGTCCCGTTGGATACGACATACTGTCTGACTTTCCCCTGCAGCTTGCGAACGATTTCCAGGCTGTTATCCCTCGGCACGATGGTATCCCCCAACGCATACTGATACTTTGCATTAAACTCTTCTGCCACACCGGCATCCAGCCCTTCCGACGCGAAAAACTCTTTAAAACGTCCTACCAGGACCTGTTGTTTTGTGATCTCGTTTCGCTCCAGCCGCTCCCAGTAAGAGCGGTTTATCTTCGAATAGCGAGTCAGCATCTCATCGCTGCACTCTCCCATGTCAAATTCCACAAACAGCTTCCGGATCGCAGCTTCTTCTGCCGCCAGAAAATCCAGAAGCGTACCATCCACATCCCATAAAATCGTCTGTATCATCAGTCCATATCCTCCATAAAAAATCACCTTCAAGCTATCTCTTTTATTTCCAGACTTCTTCAGCAATTTCTTTTACAAGCTTAAGCTTTGCCCACTGCTCTTCTTCGGTGAGTTTGTTTCCGATCTCGCACGAAGCAAATCCGCACTGCGGGCTGAGACAAAGCCTGTCAAGCGGTATGTATTTTGCCGCCTCATAGATTCTGGCAATAATATCTTCCTTGTTCTCAAGTTCCGGTGTCTTTGTTGTTATGAGCCCCAGTACGACCTTCTTATCACCCGATACTTTTGAAAGAGGTTCGAATCCGCCTGATCTGGCATCATCATACTCAAGAAACAGAGCATCCACATTTTCCTTTGCAAAGACATAGTCTGCTACAGAATCATAAGCTCCGCTGGCAAAGAATGTGGAATGATAATTCCCTCTGCATATGTGGGATGTAATGACCATGTCCTCAGGCTTGCCTTCCAGAGCGAGATTGTTTACTGCCAGCAACTGAGCCTTGACCTCTTCTAAATCTATTCCAAGAAGCTTGTATCTCTGCTTTGCAGCATCGCCAACAATCGCACCCCATGTACAGTCGTCAAGCTGAAGGTTGCGGCAGCCAGCTTCATAAAACTGCTTGATCACATCCTGATAAGCCGTTCCGATATCCTGGATCAGATCTTCGTTTGTGGAATAAAACTTTCTTGTGGATTCATGGTTTTCAGGAATGATCATCTGCTGAAACATCTGTGCTGGTGCTGGGATCGTATATTTTGCAACCGTGTTTTCATCCTCAAACTGCTTTAAGAATCTGAACCCTTCCACAAAAGGGTGTGGTTTTGCCTTTATCTTTCCGACAAGATATGTATCATCTAAGACAGCCAGCTCTGCGTCAAACTTTACGCCATTACCTGTATTTTCATGGGCGACTCCATCAAATCCCCACATGAAATCAAGATGCCAGAAGCTTCTTCTGAATTCACCGTCAGTAATCACATGGAATCCAAGTTCTTTCTGCTTGGCTACAACCTTTGATACTTCCTCATCTACGATCTTATCAAACTCTTCTTTTGGCAGTTCTCCATTCTGATACGAGTTCTTTGCCTCTTTAAGGGCTTGCGGTCTTAAAAAGCTTCCCACAAAATCATATCTGTATGGTGTCTGTATTTTACTCATTTTTATATCCTCTCGTTTCTTTGTTTTCTTGAGGATATCCTACCACATATATGCAATGATGAAAAATACATATAGTATGGGTTTGTCCATAGCTTTAATCTATGGACAAATGGTTTTTTAACGCTTCAACATAGAAGCAGGCATACTTACTTAACACCATGTTTTTCTTTTTCACAATACCTATTCTCATGGTCTTATCTACTGCAAGAGGCTTGGCGATAATGCTGCTGCCATTGAGTTCTGCATCAAGAACGCCGCTGCTCACCGTAAAACCATTCAATCCAATAACGAGATTGAATAAAGTAGCTCTATCTCTGACCTGGATATTTTTAGGAAAATCCAGCATGCTCATGAATTCTTCTGAAAAATAAAATGAATTCTTATTTCCTTGTTCATAGACCAGATATGGATACGCCTGCAGATCATCCGTAGCGATGATTTCCTTTTCTGCCAACGGATGGTTGTTGCTGATAAATACATGCGGGCCTGCAACATACATTTCCTCAAAAACCAGGTTATTGTTCTTGATCAGCTTAGATATCACCTCTTCGTTATGTTCCGAAAGATAAATCACGCCGATCTCGCTTTTTCCGTCAGACACGTCCTCTATGATCTCTCCGGTCTGCGTTTCCCTGATAATAAAACTATACTGATCTGCATCGTATTTCTTGATCAGATCTACAAAGGCATTTACTGCGAAAGAATAATGCTGACAGGATACTGAAAATTTTGGTGTGCGTTTTTCACCGCCACCGAAATAATCTTTCATGTTGTCAGCCTGCTCTAAAAGCATTCTGGCGAAGGATAATAATTCTTCCCCTTCTCTCGTCACTGTCACACCTTTATTGGAACGAACAAATGCCGTAACGCCCATCTCATTTTCAAGGTTGTGTATTGCTGCACTTAAAGACGGCTGGGAAATAAAAAGTTTCTCCGCAGCTTCTGTAATGTTTCCACAGTCAGCTACCGTCACAATGTATTTTAACTGTTGCAATGTCATATTGAACGGCTCCTTTATTTTTATTTTCTTGCCGAACAGCACCTCTCTATTATAATTTAATGATCCCTGATTTGAAACGGATTTTTGCAACTTCACAAAAAAAGATCCTCTACACGTATGACGTTCGAAGATCTCTTTTTTCATTTATATGTTTTTAGTATCGTTTCTGATTATCTGGCTTTACGCTGCCTGCAAAGTGCATAAACTCCGCCCAGTACAGCGAATGCCATCAGCAGAGCCCATACGTCGACGAGGCTTGTATCGCCTGTTCCCGGAACACTGGATGCCGATTTCTCCCCTGCATTCTTGTCTGCATCATTCTTGCCCGATGGGTTGATATTAGCCTTAGAGTCCGTCAGTTTAGCGATCGTCTCTGTCTTCAGGACTGTGCCGCATTCAGTACACTCCTGGTGTCTGCTGCCTGCTTCCGTGGTTGTCGCTTTTTTATCCACGATCCATTCCGATGGCGTGTGAGCGTCAGCTTCCTTTGTCACAACTTCTTTCGTCTGTACTCCAAATACGTCGTTGGTAAATGTCACGGTATACAAAGTAGTCTCCGAAGTTTTGCAGCCATCCTTAGGTGTTACCGTCGTAACGGCAGTTCCTGTTTCAGTCTCCTGAGCATTGCATGTCCCGCATGCTCTCACTGCAGTACAGCTCAGATTATCCTGACTCCAGGTGTATGCTGGAGTGCCGTAGGAATGACCCGTTGCCGGGATGGTGAAGTCTGATTCAGACTTCTCATTCTGTGCACCCGTATCAGAGTATATTTTCCCGCAGGTGCATTTATAATACTCGTTATTGCCATCCTGCGTACAAGTCGCTGTCGTCGCATTTACTTTCTGAAGATGGTTCTGGCACACATGACCTAACGGTGGATTGATCGTATAGCCGCATACGGTACAGGTCTGTGCTTTATCTTCCGTTGCAGCTGCGCCAGGCACATGTCTTTGCAATGTCGTTTTCGATGTACATCCCGCATTCCGACATTTCATCCAATGTCCTTCCGGATCTGAAGTCCATACATAGTTATGCGATTTCGCCGGGGTTACCACATCTCCGCAAACCTTACATGTTACTGCTGTTGCACAGTTTCCATCATCTTTATTCGGATCATGCTCTTCATTTACCGTCACGGTTATGCTTGTACTGTTACCTGCCAGATCTGTTGCTGTGATATTGTGTGTTCCAGCTGGGAGAGTATATGTTCCATTCGATGCGCCAAGTACTGTATTTCCATCCTTCACTTCTTTCAGATGGCTGTCATTTACTGTAATCGACTTTGATACGCAGTATATCCCGCCATCCGTTGCCCCACTAATTGTCGGTGCTGTCTTGTCCAGGTTGTAGGATATAGTTCCTTTATAGATGGTGCCATTCGAAGTTTTCTTAATATAGAATACTCCGCTACCATTCGCCGCTTCATCCGTAAAGGAAATGCTGCTGCCAAACTGCTTATCCGTCATTCCGATCTTATAGCCGGATGTCGCTGTAAGCTTGGCCTCTCTGTTCGCCCAGCCGTTACTATTTACTCCGGATACGGTGTACATATTTGATTCTGCAATATCATATGTGCGGAATGTCTTGTCTCCTTTAGTGTATCCATTCGGGTAAGTGGATTGACTGCTGTACATCGCCTTTGTCTGACCTTCTGCTACAAGCACTCCTGCATTGTAGTAAATCGATGCACCTGAACTAATACCACAACTCTGACTGCCAGGTTGTTTTACTCCTTCTGATTTTGCGGTCACTCTGCCGCCAGTCATTGTAAAATTACCGGAACATTGGATGCCACAGCTGCCATAGACTGTAGAAACAGCTCCCGTTGCAGTGATCGTGCCACCGTTCACAATGATATTTTTCGATTGACCGATAGTACCGATACCATAGCTTTCTTTTGCAGTCTTTCCTATCGCAGTGATCGTGCCGTTATTTACAGTCAGACCACCTGCCATGATTCCGTAGCTTCCTTTGCCATCGACGCCTGAACCTCCGCTAGTTGTAAGAGAACCATCTCCAGTGATCGTCAGCTTTCCGTTCACAAAAATTCCACAACTGTAAGCATACTTATCTGAAAGGGTGTCGTCGACGAAATTGTTACCAATAAGCTTGATCGTCAAGTTAGACGTAGAATAAATACCTCCGCTGAAAGTTCCGTCACCCCCTCCTTTTCCAGAATAGCTATAATCATTCAAAGTCAGTGTATTGGCCGTCGGATTATAGCTCCATCCATCCCCGCTTGTCCGGTCACTGGTAACCTCTGCACCACCGACCTTCAGACCATAATCCGTCGCCGCATTGGCCGTGACCGACCAGCTTGGGATCATCGCCACGATCATCGCCAGCGCCATAAAGCATACTCCGATTTTTCTCTTTATCGTGCTTTTCTCCATTTTTCCTCCTTCCATATTTCATTTGTATTTTTTTAATCTCTTGCCGCATACCCTTCAATATTGTATCACCATCGCCCTGACACCCCCCCCGATTTGCGCGAAATGCACTTTTTAGGGTGCGAATTGCATAACGATCTCAAAATCAGAAATCACTTCACAAAAAAAGAAACCTTCCGGGTAAAGAAGGTCTCTTTTTTTATTTGAAACATAGTAAAAAGGGTTTTCGTTTTCGGGTTGTAAATCGTCTCTACGGCCGCAGTCCCATGCCGCCTTCCAGCGTGATGGTCTCGCCGCTCATGAACTTGAAGTCCGGTGAAGACAGCTGCACGCAGGCACGACCGATCTCGGTCTCCACATTGCCATAATGGCCTGCCGGAGGCATCTTTACATTTGCCTTGAAAGCATCCGGATACTGTTTTTCAAAATTCTCAAGCTGTGCCGTCCAGGCCAGCGGACACACGATATTGACATTGATGCCGTCAGGACCCCATTCCGTAGCAGCTACACGAGTCAGACCGCGGATCCCTTCCTTTGCAGCAGCGTAAGCACACTGCCCGAAGTTACCGAACAGCCCCGCTCCTGATGCGAAATTGATGACCGAGCCCTTGGTTTCCTTCAAGTACGGATAGCAAGCCTTCATGTAATAAAATACTGCGTACAGCCCGGAATATACAGCCAGGTCGAACTGCTCTGTCGTGTGATCTTCCAGCGTCACCCCTGAAGCCGACGCCTGTGCATTGTTGATCAGCACATCGATACGACCGAAGGTATCCACAGCCTGCTTCACCACATTCTGCACAGCAGTCTCATTATCCGAGCCTGCGCTCACGTCTGCGGCAACAGGCAGGACTTTTATGCCATATAACCGTTCCAGCTCTTCTTTCGCATCTTCCAGTTTCTTTACATTCCGTCCCGTGATGACCAGGTTGGCACCTTCCTTCGCATATGCCGTTGCGATCCCATATCCAATAGAGCCGCAGCTCCCGTCACTTAATACTGCTCTTCCACCGCCGGTAATGATCGCGGTTTTTCCTTGTAAATGTCCCATCGCGTTTCTCCTTTGATTGCATTAAAGTGTCATTGAATTGTTTGACTTTTCTGCGATCATTATACCATAATTATAAATTTGTTTCAAGGCAAAACTGAAACTAGTTACAAATTGTTTTGATAAACAAATTTTTAACAATAAAAAAGGGCGATTCTGCGCACAATTTTAGAATCGCTCTTTTTCAAATCTACCTATCCGAAAATCGCCCGTTTTAAGCGGCTGAAAAACCCATCGTCCTCCACCGGCATCTCCTGTGCCGTTTTACGGCTCGGAGACGGCGCTGCAGCTCTCGTGATGGCTCTGTTGATCAGTTCCTGCTGACTGTCGATCCGCTCTCCACCTTCACCGATCCCTTTTTTCTCATAAAGACCATCGTAGCGCAGATTTCGAGCCTTGACATTATCGGAAAGCATCAGCTCCAGGATTTCCAGGATCTCTTTTTTGATCTGTGGAGAATTTACAGGGCATGCCACTTCTACCCTCCGGTTGAGATTTCTCGTCATAAAATCTGCTGAAGATATATACATGCTCCGCTCTTCTCCCGCACCAAAGCAATATACCCTGGAATGTTCCAGGAACCTGCCGACGATGCTGGTGATCTGAATGTTCTCCGTATAACCTTCCACATCCGGAAGCAGGCAGCAGATGCCTCTGATGATCATCCGTACGCGAACTCCTGCCTGAGAAGCATCTTTTAATGCATCGATGGTCTTGCGATCCGTAAGGGAATTGATCTTCACCAGGATTTCTGCCGGTTCGCCTCGCTGCGCCTCCTCGATCTCACCCTGTATCAGAGCCAGGATCTTGTCTTTCATACTGTTTGGAGCTACAAAAAGCCGGTCATAATGACCATTGATGTTTGCAATCGACATGTTTTTAAAATACACAGCTGCATCGTTTCCGATTTCTTCATCAGCTGTCATCAGCGAAAGATCGGTGTACAGTTTTGCCGTTTTTTCATTGTAATTACCGGTTCCCACCTGCGTGATCCGCTTAATCTTCTTCTTTTCCATCAGTGTGATCTGACACACTTTCGAGTGAACTTTGTAATCTTCCAGCCCGTACAGCACCGTGCAGCCGGCTTCTTCCAGGCTTTCCGACCAGTTGATGTTGTTCGCTTCATCAAAGCGCGCCCGAAGTTCCATCAGCACCGTTACTTCCTTGCCGTTTTCCGCCGCCAAACGCAAATAATCTATCAAAACCGCCTTGCTAGCCAGACGATAGATCGTGATCTTGATAGAAAGCACACGTGGATCCAGCGCCGCTTCTTTGATCAGCTGTAGAAACGGAGTCATCTGTTCATACGGATACGAAAGGATCAGATCCTCCTGCATCACTTTATCGATCATGCTGTCACCGGTCTTAAACCACGGCGGCACCTGCGGCTCAAACGGCACATACGTGACAGCCTGCCTGATCCGATCCGGAACCTTGTCTAAAAGCGGGAACACATAGGACATTTCCAGCGGCGCGCTGCTCTGAAAAACCTGTTCTTTCTTTAATTCCAACTTGCCCCGGAGGAATTTTTCCAGTTTATCATGGATCGGCCCGCAATGTTCCAGCCGCACCGGAGCCAGCCTGGAACGTTTTCTCAGAACTTTCTTCATATGATGACGAAAATCCTCATCCTCATCCGGAAGGCTATCCACGTTGATATCCGCATTCCGCGTCACACATATGATACTCTTCGCATTGATCTCACAATTATCAAAAACGCGTTCCGCATACTGATAGATCAGTTCCTCCAGCAAAACATACCGCATCCCGCTTCCCGGCAGGAAAATCAGCCGATCCTGCATCGCCGGCATCGGGATGATACCGTATGCCGTCTTGTCGCTGATCTTCATCTGAAGCACGATGTAGAGCGCTTTATTGACAAGATGCGGGAAAGGATGATGTGCATTTATGATCTGCGGGGACAAGACCGGGAGCACATCTGCTATGAAGTATTTTTCTGCAAAGCTTCTCTCTTCGGCCGTAAGACTCTCCATCTGCGGATGAGCGATCCCCTTCTCGCACAGAAGCCCCGCAACCTCTCTGTAAATCTTATCACGCTTTTTATACAAAGGTGCTACCGCACGGAAAATCTCCAAAAGCTGTTCGGCGGCATCCATCCCCGTCTTATTATCGATCTGCGGTTTTGGCAGGAACGTCTGGTCGTACAGACTCCCGACACGGATCATAAAAAATTCATCCAGATTGCTGGTAAAAATAGAAATGAATTTCAGTTTTTCAAATGCCGGCACATCTTTTTCTCTTGCCTCTTCCAGGACTCTTTCATTGAAGCGAAGCCAGGAAAGCTCTCTATTCTGTGTATAGATCGTATCTTTCATTTTCCCATTACCACCTTTTTATATAAATAGCCTTCTCGTACACCGAAATTGCTCATGCGGATCTCTTCGCAGCCGAAATAATCGCAAAGCGTGTCTAAAATGATCATCCCCGGCACCATGGTGTGCACACGATCCGGAGCAACGCGCAGGATCTTGTTTAACGTCAGCTTCTCCTCTTCCTGCAGATCCTCCAGCAAAAGATGCATCTGATCCATAAGGATACGATCGTTCTCCTTCGGAAGTCCGAAACGATCATTGTTGAATTTTTTTACCGCACGGATCGTTCCACCGATCCCCACCATATCAGCGAACTGCTTCTTCTTTAAAAACTTGACTTTCTTGATTTCATTTTCGACCTTTTTTCGAATCGCTCTCTCTTCGCTGTTTTTAGGAAACAGACGGGATACATAGGTTTTATACATGGACAGTGAACCGAATTCAAGGCTGACCGCATCGGTTATTTTACCATCTGCAAAGGCAACAACTTCCGTACTGCCGCCTCCGATATCCACCATGACGCCATCTTTAAGCTTCTGTGCATGCGCTGCTCCCTCAAAATCCAGCACAGCCTCATCATGACCGCTGATCACATCGATATCAAGTCCTGTTTCCTTTTCGATTTCCTCTACCGCTTCTTTGGTATTGGCAATGTTTCGCAGCGATGCTGTCGCAAACACGTACAGTTTTTCCACCTGTGCATGCGCCGCAACCTTCTGCAAAGAATTCAGCACATCGCAGGCTTTTCGAATCCCCTTCCTGCTCAGTTCTCCATCGTTTACATACCCGATCAGTCCTGCAGTATTCTTATTGCTGAACAGTGACTCGATCCGATTTTCCTTCACTTCGTAGATCACCAGCCGGATCGTGTTCGATCCCACATCGATCACACCATAAGTCATCTCCTGCATCTCCTCCAGTCTCTTATCGTTCGTTTTCTTTTATCGTATTCCTCCTTATTTTAAGCGATCAGTATCAAATACATATGTTTTACATGTTAAACATCTGTAAAATCTATTCAGCTTCTTTTTTCAGGCTGTCTAAATATTGTTTTACTTCCTCTGCAGTACCCAGAGACATCACCTTGTCCGCCACTGCTATCGCATCTTCACTGCTCCAAAGCGAAAGTTTTTTTCTTGTAGCTAAAACTTTTTCGGGACTTACACTAAATTCGTCCAGTCCAAATGCGATCAGGCACGGTGTAAGCGCCGGATCTGCCGCCGCTTCACCGCACATACCAACAGGTATGTCAGCTTTGCCTGCGGCCTTGCACACATCACGGATCATCCGAAGCACCGCTGGCTGATACGTTTCGTAAAGATATGCAACCTTTGCATTACCTCTGTCTGCTGCCATCATATACCCGGTCAGATCATTTGTTCCTATGCTGAAAAAATCCACTTCTTCTGCGAGGATATCAGCTGTTGCCGCCGCCGCCGGCGTCTCTACCATGATCCCGGTCTTTATATCCGGATCAAATCTTTTTCCTTCTGCTTTAAGTTCCTCGCAGCATTCTGCCATGAGCGCTTTAACGCCTCTGATTTCCGCAAGACATGTCACCATCGGGATCATGATCCGAATGCAGCCTTCTGCACCGGCTCTAAGCAGTGCTCGCAGCTGTGTTTTAAAAAGTTCTCTGTTTTCCAGGCAATAACGCACAGCTCGAAATCCCATAAACGGATTTTCTTCCTGATCCATATGCAGATATGGAATGTCTTTATCTCCGCCCACATCAAGTGTCCGGATCACCACCGGATCAGGCGAGAAAGCTTTCGCTGCCTTGCAGTACGCTTCAAATTGTTCTTCTTCATCCGGAGCTTTGGTGCGATCCATATATAGAAATTCCGTCCGAAACAGGCCTACACCTTCTGCATCCGCTGCTCTGGCTGATTCTGCGTCTTCCACGCTTCCGATATTGGCAAAGATTTCCTTGATAGTTCCTGAAGCCGTAACGCTTTTCTTTCCTCTAAAAACGTTTAACCGTTCTCTTTGCAGCTGGAACATCTCGGCTTTCTTGTTGTACTCTTTTTTTGTATCGTTGTCCGGCTCTTGCAGAACAATACCACTGATTCCGTCCAGAATCAGAGTTTTACCGTTCTCTATATAAGTAAGAGCACCCTTAACTCCCAGTACCGCAGGGATCCCCAGCGCCCGTGCCAGGATCGCCGCATGAGAAGTGTAGCCTCCAGTCTCCGCAATGATCCCCAGCGCCCGTGCCGGATCTATCTTTACTGCCATGGATGGGGTCAACTCACGGATCACAAGGATGGCGCCCTTCGGTAATTGAGCAGGATCCATGAGATCATTATTTGTGAGTTTACTGCAAAGGCTGCTGTTTATGTCTCTGATATCTGCTGCTCGCTGCATCGTCAGTTCATCACCTGTCGCTTCAAAGAGATCTGCGAAAAACTTCATTGTCTTGTCGACTGCCTCTTCGGCACAGCATCCGTTATCGATCTCTTCCTTGATTTTCGATGTGACAGAAGGATCTTTTATCATTTCCATATGACTGCGTAATATTCCCGCTTCTTCTGACATACCACGCTTCTCAAGATCACGTGCCGCACGTTCTGTTTCTTCAAGAAACGCCGTCATTGCTTCCTGAAATCTTGCCGACTCTTCGTCCTTGCTTTCAGCCTTTCTATAGGAATCTTCACAGTTTTCTTTATTTCTGTCTGCATCGATGCAAAACGCAATTCCCTGTGCGATTCCTTCTGATACTGCAATTCCCTTTAGCATCTTTCCACCCTCCACAATAAAAACTTTTTTATTCTTCTCCAAATCCCGACTCGATCATGCCGATTGCTTCCTGAAGTGCTGCATCCTCATCAGCTCCGCTACATTGAACTTCGACCTCATCACCACATTTTATGCAGGCTGCTACGATGGTCATCAGACTCTTGCCGTTGATCTCATTTCCCTTAGACAGGATTTTAATATCGGATTCGTATTTACCCATAGCACCTACGAATGTCGTCACCGGTCTCATGTGAAATCCCTGTGAATTCACTACCTTTACCTTCTTTGATACCATCTTACTTTCCTCCTTTTTCCTGTGTTGCGATATTCTTTTTCAAAAGAGCCAGCAGGATCATGCCTACTAATGCACCTGCTGCCAGTGCCATCACATAAAACAATACATTTCCAACTACCGGGAATACGAAAATCCCTCCATGAGGTGCGCGAAGAGTACATCCAAATGCCATGGAAAGTCCTCCGGCCACTGCTGATCCTGCTATGCATGACGGTATAACTCTGAGAGGATCCGCTGCAGCATATGGGATCGCACCTTCTGTGATGAAGCACAGCCCCATGATGTAGTTTACCGGTGCCGACTTCAGTTCCGCCTCCGTCCATTTCTTCTTAAAGAAGGTGGCACAAAGCGCGATGGCGATCGGAGGCACCATACCGCCGATCATGACTGCCGCCATGATATCGAATCCTCCTGTAGTGATAGCTGCTGTACCAAATACATATGCAGCCTTATTGAACGGTCCTCCCATATCTACTGCCATCATGCCGGCGACGATACATCCCAGTATGATCTTGCTCGTTTCTCCCATTGAGTTGAGAGCATCCGTGATCCACTGGTTCAGGGCTCCAACAGCAGGATTGATCGCACACATGAACAGTCCCATTATAATGATACCCAGCAGCGGCAGGATCAGTACCGGCAGCATGCTTTCCACAGACTTCGGCAGGAATGAGAAGATCTTTTTCAGTAAAAGTACGATATATCCACCGGCAAATCCAGCGATCAATGCGCCGAGAAATCCTGAAACAGCCGTACTGTCACCGGTGATCGCTCCAAAAGTACATCCAATAGTTGCGATATATCCACCTACGAACCCAACTGCAAGTCCCGGTCTGTCTGCGATGCTCCTTGCAATGTAACCGGCAAGAACAGGGAGCATGAAACTGAATGCATATCCTCCTATCGTCTTAAAGAAGGCTGCTGCTGCAGTATATGTCCCAAAGGTAGAATCCTTTGGTGCTCCCGCAATCGTATCTATGAGAAATGCGACAGCGATCATGATCCCTCCGCCGATAACAAACGGGAGCATATAGGAAACTCCGTTCATAAGATGCTTATAGATCTGACGACCTGCTGTTTCCTCCGAGACATTGCTCTCTGTCGTCTTGCCACCCTGATAGGTATACTGAGGCGCTTTTCCATCTATCACCGCCTGGATCAGAACCTCCGGTTCATTGATCCCCTTCGAAACATTTGTCATAATAACAGGTTTCCCGTCAAATCTAACCATTTCGACATTCTTGTCAGCTGCGACTATGACACCATCTGCTTCCTGTATTTCCTGCGGAGTCAGAACGTTTTTAGCACCACCGGAACCATTGGTTTCCACTTTTATGCTTACGCCTAACTCTTTTGCTTTCTGTTCCAGAGCTTCCGCTGCCATATACGTATGGGCAATTCCGGTAGGACATGCTGTAACCGCAACGATCCTGTACCTTTCATCTTCATGATCCATTTCTGCTGCGGTTTCCTTTTTCTTGTCATGTTCAGATTCTGCTCCGAATTTTGCTTCTTCTGCTTCATCGATCATATGCAGAAATTCATCTGCAGTCTGTGCTGACAAAAGTTTTTTCCGAAGATCCAGATCCATCAGAAGAGTCATCAGCCTCGAAAGCACTTCCAGGTGAAGGTCCCCATCCTCGGGAGCTGCGATCATAAAGAACAAATTGGAAGGCTTCCCGTCAGGAGCACCATACTCGATTCCATTCGGCACAGTCATGGCAGCAAGACCCGGTCGCTTCACCGCGCTGCTTTTTGCATGCGGTATTGCGATCCCTTCCCCGACTGCCGTGGTGCTCTCCGCCTCTCTTGCAAAGATTCCTTCCTTGTATTTTTCCTTATCAGAAAGATTCCCTGCTTTATCATGCATTTCGATAAGAGTATTGATCGCCGTCTTCTTATCCGAAATGTCAGCGTTTAACAAAATTGCGTTTTTATCCAGTAAATTCGTAATGCGCATGAGTTGCACCCCTTTCTTATCGTAATGATCTCGATCTCAGTTCGTCCATACAATCATAGATCTGTCGTCTTGCGGCAAGCCCCGGTGAAAAAGCAGTTGCTGCACCTGCAGCACTTCCAAGATCCAGTGCGTACTGATAATCTTTTTTCTCCAGATACCCTGCAACAAATCCTGCTACCATAGAATCGCCTGCACCAACGGAGTTTATCATTTTACCGCGACACACACCTGCCGTATAAAGAGTTCCATTTTCGGCTTTAAGAACTGCCCCATCTCCACCCATGGACACGATCACATTGCGTGCACCGGCTTTCTGCAGTTTTTCCGCTCCTTCTTCCGCCGATATCTTTTCTCCAAAGACATCTCTAAGCTCATCCATGTTTGGCTTGATCAGGAATGGATGATACTTCAGTACATCCATGAGGGCTGCTCCATTGGTATCTACGATACACAGAACATCTTTTTCTTTCACTGCTTCCAGAAGTCTGCTGTAAGTATCCTGTGGAACAGCGGCCGGGATATTCCCGGAAATGATCAGCACATCTCCGTCCTTCAGTTTCCTGAGTTTATCATAAAGCATCTTTAAATCTGATTCGTCCGCAATAGTCCCCTGACCATTTATCTCAGTCTCTTCTCCCGCTTTGATTTTGACATTGATCCGTGTGATCCCCTGCTTCGGATAAATGAAATCCGTTTTTATCTCCCCCTGATGCAATCCATTTTCCAGAGCCTTTCCTGTAAAGCCATTTACAAAGCCCAGTACGATGCTCTCCATCCCAAGCTCCTTCAGTATCTGAGAAACATTGATTCCCTTGCCTCCCAGAAAATATTCCTCCCCGGTGGAACGATTCGTCGCCCCTTTTTGAAGCCTGTCCAGATGAACCACATAGTCGATCGCTGGACTGATTGTAACAGTATAGATCATCCTATTTATTCACCTCCTTCACGATAGCATGTTTCCTGTAAAGATCATTATCAAATCGATCCGTTATGATACATTTTCCCTTCAGTTTTGTAAATGTTACTGCAAATACCTGCTCAAATTTGGATGAATCTGCAAGAATATAAACATCGTTTGAATGATTCACGATTTCTTCTTTGATCAAAGCTTCATCCATATCCGGCGTTGTGAAGCCTTTTTCAAGATCGATACCATTCGCCTAAACCGCATTTTTATTTGCAATATACTCTGTCATCCGCTCTGTTGTTGTTCCGGCATCAATGAAAACGGCATCATCACGGATCAGTCCTGCCGCATACCTGGCGATCGCGTCTTTTTCTCTTACATGAGCAGATGCTTTTGTGACAACATCATCTTCTTTGGTATTGACAGGTCTCTTCAATCCAATAGCACCACCGAAAACTTTTCTACGCTTCTCTAAAAAAAGAAGCCCGCTTCCGCGAACTTCTTTTTTAATCAAAACAGAAAAAATACCCTGATCCTGATCGTATGCGTCTTGTATGGATAGTACGGCATTCAAAATTCTGCTAAAGTCGTTTTTTAGGGGGAATTAATAGAAATCTTCCGTATGTATGACCGATAAAATAACCTGACCGACAGCCAAAACGGCATGCAAGATAATTTCACGAAACAGAAAAGCTGAGAAAGCGCAAAAACTAACATAGGAGACCATTTGATAAGGATCTGCGATATTATTGGCTGTAAGACTACACTCAAAGTTACGCTAGCTGTCCCGTGCAGATATAAAAAAAGAAGCCCGCTTTCGCGAACTTCTTTTTCAACCAAAACGGCAACGTCCTACTTTCCCAGGCAGTCTCCCACCAAGTATCATCAGCGCTAAGGAGCTTAACTTCTGTGTTCGGTATGGGAACAGGTGTGACCTCCTCGCTATTGTCACCGCATTTCTTG
>NZ_JACRWC010000102.1 GCF_014306095.1 Lentihominibacter faecis | reverse complement strand
AGAGACAGGGATCCTGCTCAAACGGATCATTTTGTATGCATTTTTTTTAGTTGTATTGATTCCTGTTTTTATAAACGGTCTTCAATTAAAAAATGTATTGGAAAAAGAAACAACAAAAACGGTTTCAGAAACTCAGGTTGTGACTAGCGTAGATTCAACGGAACCATCACTTTCCAGTATCCAAGTTGATAAAGTGATTGAGCAGAGAATGCAGCAAGAAAAGACTGTTGACAATGGAATGGATTTAAATGCAGTTTCTTCGGGTAGACTTGAAATATGGCAATATTGTATAAAACAGAGTTCGTTACTTGGGAATGATATTGAAAACAAACCTATTATTGTTTCTGATACAAGTCATCCTATTTATCATGCTCATAATACAGTTTTGGAATTACTACTACGTTCTGGAGTTTTTGCAGGGGGGTTGTTTTTCTTATTAGAACTATATTGTGCATGCTGGATTTTGCGATGTGTTTTTTCAAGGGGAATAAATACATCTTATGAACTCTTTGCAGTAATGGCTATTACTGCTTTTGGAATCGCATCGCTGTTTGATATCGTTGTACTGCCATTTGCCAAGCAGACGGTAGCTATGTTTTACTTAAGCCTTCCGTGTGCTATGTGCTTAAAAGACAGTGTGAAAGTGGAGAACAAATAGTTGAGTAATATCATCGACAAAAAACTCCTAAAATTCGTCCTGGTCGGTATCGTCAACACCCTGGTGGGTACCGCTATCATGTTCGGACTGTACAATCTGGCAGGTTGCTCCTATTGGGTATCGTCGGCGGCGAATTACGTTATCGGGAGCATACTCAGTTATGTGCTCAACAAGAAGTTTACGTTCCAGCATCAGGGGCAGATCGCTCAGAGCGCATTGCGATTCACCGGAAACATAGCGGTGTGTTATCTGCTGGCATATGGGATCGCTAAACCGGCAGTCCGGGCGATCCTGACAGGCGCAACACAGCAGGTACAGGAAAATATAGCGATGCTGGCAGGAATGATCTTGTTTACGGGATTCAATTACCTGGGACAGCGGTATTTTGTTTTTGGAGAAAAGAATGAAGAAAAAACATCGAATAGACCACAGGTTTAAAACAGAATACGAAAAATGGTGTCTGCTGCCGGATCTGACAGAAGAGGAACGTAAGCTGCTTGTTTCTATGACAGAAGAAGAACAGCAAGAATGCTTTTACCGCCAGGTTCCTTTTGGCACGGCAGGCATGCGTGGTAAAGTCGGCCTGGGATCAAACAGGATCAACCGCTATACGATAAGGCTTGCAGCATGGGGCATGGCGCAGGTTCTGGGAGCAGGGAAAAAAGTTGCTATTGCCTACGATACGAGACTGGATTCAAAAAACTTTGCAGAGGAAGCGGCCAAGGTTTTGGCGGAAGCTGGTCTTGACGTGCTTATATTTGACCGATATTCCCCGGTTCCTCTCCTGTCCTATACAGTAAGGGAACTCCACTGTGACGGAGGCATCGTAATCACAGCAAGTCATAATACGAAAGCATATAATGGCTTTAAAACGTATGAAGCTTCCGGTGCTCAAATGGGACCAAACAAGACAGAAGAAATCTTTCGATGGATGCTGAAAAAGGCGGATCCATTGGATGTTCCGCACTGTGATGATCTGGCACAGGAGAACATCGAGTGGATCGGCGAGGATATCGCAGAGAAGTTTACCAGTGCTGCTGTGGATTGCAGCAAACTGAATGATAGTTCCGCAAAGAAAGATCTGAGTATCGTATATACGCCGCTCTTTGGATCGGGTCGTGATTTTGTCCTGGACGCACTAGAAAAAGATGGATTTTCCCAGGTGCATCTTGTGAAAAAGCAGGCTGGATTCGATGGGAAGTTCCCTGGACTTCGAAAGCCGAATCCGGAAGAGCCGGAAGTGTTTCGCATTGCTGAGCGAGAGGCTTTACGGGAACATGCAGATCTTATGATCGCAACGGATCCCGACAGTGACAGGATCGGGGCAGGTGTGATCTGTGACTCAAAAGCATTTTTCTTTACCGGGAATCAAATCGGAGCTCTGCTGGCAGATTTCCTCAGCAGACAAGGCAGCGTGAAAGGAAAAATAATGGTGACTACCGTTGTGACTGGGGATTTAGGCTCGCGGATCGTGACTTCTCGAGGAGCAACTGTGATCCACACGCTGACAGGATCCAAGTTTGTATGTGAGGAAATGAATCATATGGAAGCGGGAGAATTCCTACTGGGATATGAGGAAAGTCACGGCTATATAGGCGGGATGCATATCCGGGATAAAGACGGGGTTCTGGCGGCTATGCTCCTCTGCGAAACGGCAGCGTGGCACAAGACGCAGGGAAAGACTTTGCTGGATGCACTGGAGGATCTTTATCAGGAGTACGGCTACTACATAGATGAGCAGGATTCTTTCGTGTTCGAGGGAGCGAAAGGTGCAAAGGAGATGCAGAAGATCATGGCACGTCTGCGCAGCCGTAGAGGATCGGTGTTTGCACCGCTTGGGAAACCGGACAAGATACTTGATTATGAAAAGGGAGTAGACGAGCTGCCTCGATCCAACGTTCTGAAGTTTTTCTTCCCCAACGGATCCTGGGTCGCAGTGCGACCATCCGGGACGGAACCGAAGATCAAATTTTACTACTGCATACGAGGAAAAGATCAAAGGCAGGCACAGGATCTGTATGAAGCAGTGCAGACTTCCGTGGAGGAATTCTTAAGAACCTTTTAATTTTAGCCATCTTCACACAACTTTTACAGTGGGAGGGCTCCCGGTTGTTGCAAGGAAGCGCTTCTATTGATATAATGGACTGTGACATGAAAGGAGCACTATTACTCTATGAATGATAACAGAAGACATGACAATGATCGCAGCAGGGAATCCAGAGCCAGGCAGGACGCCTATCAGGAATATCTCAGCCTGCGGGAACATAACGAGGATCGAGGAAGCTATGTCAAGGATGATACTTTATATGGCTCCTACATTCCCAACCGGTCGGGAAACCGTCGGCAGCATCAGCCCTCGCAGGAATTTGACAGTTCCGGCGGATTTCATACATCTGTAGAAGATACGCCGTATGGAGTATCGAAGATGCGTCAGCAGAGACAGTCTGCTGCAGAGGAAATCGACGACCGTAAACCTATCGCCAGAAAAGGCAGAGTCAATAAAGCCGACAAGCTGACCCGCGCTGAGAAAAAAGCGCGCAAGAAAGCACAGAAAGAAGATGCTTTCTTCGCAGACGGCGGAAACGGTGGAAACGGCGGAAATGGATCCGGCGGAGACGGTTTTGACGGCGGTTCCAAAAAAAGAAAGAAGAAAAAGAAAAAAGGACGCGGCCTGAAGATCGCGTTGATCATCGTATTGATCCTGGTTCTGGGGATCGGCGGGGTCATCGCAGCAGGGCTGACCGTAGTAAAGAATACACTGGATAACGTAGGTCGGATCGAACTTGATCCGGATCTCATCGGCATCAACCCGCAGGTGGATTCCGATCTGAGAAACTACCGCAACATCGCCCTTCTGGGGATCGATGCCAGAGATATGAGCAGCGACGAGAACGTACGAAGCGATGCTATCATCATCGCCAGCATCAACAAGGAAACCAACGAGATCAAGATGTTCTCCATCTATCGTGACACCATGCTGGATCTGGGAGATAATTCTCCGGGACTGGATAAGGTGACTCACGGATATTTCTACGGCGGGCCGACCAAAATGCTGTATGCTATCAATAAAAACCTGGATCTCAACGTCAAGGAAGTGGTAGTCGTGAACTGGAAATCCGTTGCGGATACAGTCGATGCCCTGGGCGGACTGGATATCAACATCAAAGACTCCGAGATCAAGGAAATGAACAAATACATCCAGGATACCTATAAGAATATCGGTGGTTCCAACGCTAAGATCGAGACCGCCGGCAAGCAGACTTTAAACGGCAACCAGGCTGTCACCTATGCCCGGATCCGTAAGGATTCCGTGGATGGAGATTACCGGCGAAACGAGCGTATGAAGATCGTGGTTAAGGCAGCATTCAAGAAGGCGGCCAAGATGGATACCAAGGCATTGAAGAAGATATCCAATGAGATCCTGCCGGAGATCAAGACCAACATGTCTTCTGCCGATATGATGGATATGGTGCTGAAACTCAATTCCTATGAGATGACCGACAGCGTGGGCTGGCCTTATGACGTCGGAGAATGGTCTCACGGCGGCTGGTACGGTCCTCCTGTAACTCTCAGCAGCAACGTGACCAAGCTGCACGAGCAGTTCTTCGGTCAGGAAGGGTATACTCCGACACAGGATGTACAGAATATCAGCAAGAGGATCTCAGCCAAGACAGGGCTGTATTAAATATAAAAGGGGAAATTATGAAGGATAAGACGAAATTACTGATTTTATTCGGCGGAGTCTCCTCGGAACACGAGGTTTCGAGGGTGTCGGCTTCGTCGATCCTCACCCATATCAATGGGGAAAAATATGAGATCTATACGGTGGGAATCACGAAGGAGGGGAACTGGTTTTTGACAAGTTCCCCTGCTGTTCGTATCGGTGACGGCTCCTGGGAGCAGGATCCTGCGAATAAAAACGTGGCTCTTTCCTTAGATCGAGCCAGTCGCGGGCTGGTTGTGCTGGAAGATACGGAAGCTGTGAAGAAGATATCCATCGATGTGGTTTTCCCGGTGCTTCACGGAAGAAACGGAGAAGATGGCAGGATGCAGGGGCTTCTGCAGATCGCGGGGCTCCCGTTCGTAGGTTCCGATACCATCTCATCGGCAGCATCTATGGATAAAGCGATCACCAAGGTCATGGTGGAAGAGGCCGGAGGCATCAGTCAGGCGGACGCTGTTCTGATCTATCATCAGCGTTATACAAAGGATCCATACGGAGAACTTTTGGGCATCACCTCGTACTTCAACGATACGTATCCGCTTTTCGTAAAACCGGCTAACGCCGGTTCATCCGTGGGCATCAGCAAGGTGAAGAACGCGGAAGAGCTGCCGAAAGCACTGGAAACGGCCTTTGCAGAAGATGACAAGGTGCTGGTGGAGGAAGCGATCACAGGACGCGAGATCGAGGTGGCGGTGCTGGGCAACGAAGAGCCGGAAGCATCGTGCATCGGCGAGATCTTTGCAGCAAACGAATTCTATGATTACAACGCGAAATATGAAAATGACGCATCGAAAACAGCCGTCGTAACGGATCTGGATCCTAAGAAGGAACAGGAAATCAAGGATACGGCGGTCAAGATCTACCGGATCATGGGCTGCCGCGGACTTGCCCGTGTAGACTTTTTCTTAAAAGACAGCGGCAGAGTAGTGTTCAACGAAATCAACACGCTGCCGGGCTTTACCAATATCAGCATGTATCCGCAGCTTTGGGAAGCCTCCGGCATCCCGTACCCTGATCTGATCGACCGGCTGATCGAGCTGGCGCTGGAACAATAGATTTGCAGAATACGTAAGAAGAGGAGAGGAACCAAATGGCTAAGGAAAAAATAAATTTTGAAGATGAACAGGTAAGATTATGCTATCGACACACGACGTCCCACATTCTGGCTCAGGCCGTGAAGAAACTGTGGCCGGATGCCAAGCTGGCCATCGGACCTGCGATCGATAACGGATTTTATTATGACTTTGATATGGAGCATAAACTCAACGATCAGGATCTTCTGAAGATCCAGAAGGAAATGAAGAAGGTGATCCAGGCCAACTATCCGCTGGAACGCTTCGAGCTGCCGCGGGAAGAAGCCATCAAGTTCATGGCTGACAAGCACGAGGATTACAAGGTGGAGCTGATCGAAGACCTGCCGGAGGACGAAGTCATTTCTTTCTATCAGCAGGGAGATTTTGTAGATCTTTGTGCCGGACCGCATATGGCAAGCACCGGACAGATCAAGGCTGTGAAGCTGCAGAGCGTAGCGGGTGCTTATTGGAGAGGCGACGTGAAGCGTAAGATGCTCCAGAGAATTTACGGGACGTGTTTCCCGACGCAGGCGGAACTGGACGAGTACCTGCAGCGTCTGGAAGAAGCCAAGAAGAGAGACCACCGGAAGATCGGCAAGGAAATGGATCTGTTCGCCCTGTATGAAGAAGCTCCGGGATTCCCGTTCTTCATGCCGAAGGGCATGATCATCCGCAATGAACTGGAGAACTTCTGGAAGACGGAACACAGAAAACGCGGATACGAAGAAATCAAGACGCCGCTCATCATGAACGAGCATCTGTGGAGAACTTCCGGTCACTGGGATCATTATAAAGAAAATATGTATTTCACTAAGATCGATGGAGAAGACTACGCCATCAAGCCGATGAACTGTCCGGGTTCACTGCTGGTGTACAAGCGCAAGATGTGGTCATACCGTGACTTCCCGATCCGCATGGGCGAACTGGGACAGGTACACCGTCATGAGCTTTCGGGAGCACTTCACGGACTGATGCGTGTGCGGACGTTCACACAGGACGATGCTCATATCTTCATGCTGCCGGAACAAATCAAGGACGAAGTCATCGGTGTTGTAAGATTCATCGATGATGTATATAAGATGTTTGGATTCACGTATCACATAGAACTGTCCACTCGTCCGGATGATTCCATGGGAACAGACGAAGAATGGGAAGCAGCAGAATCCGCATTAAAAGAAGCTATGGAAAGCATCGGCGTACCGTATGTGATCAACGAAGGCGATGGCGCATTCTACGGTCCGAAGCTGGACTTCCACCTGGAGGATTCTATCGGCAGAACGTGGCAGTGCGGTACGATCCAGCTGGATATGCAGATGCCGCAGCGCTTTGATATCACCTACGTAGGATCCGACGGAGAGAAGCATCGCCCGGTCATGATCCATCGCGTTATCTTCGGATCCATCGAAAGATTCATCGGTATCCTCATCGAGCACTTTGCAGGAAAATTCCCGCTCTGGCTGGCGCCGGTACAGGTGAAGCTGCTGACGGTAACAGAGAAGTACTCCGACTATGCGCTGAAGATCGCGCAGCAGTTCGAAGAAGCCGGACTGCGTGCGGAAGCCGATATCAGAAACGAGAAGATCGGTTACAAACTGCGTGAAGCCAGAAACGAAAGAAATCCATATATCTGCATCATCGGAGAAAAGGAAGTCGAGGGCGATTACCTGACGGTCCGCAACAACAAGACTGGCGAACAGTTTGAGATCAAGCCGGATGAATTGCAGGAAAACCTGCTTAAGGAAATCGCAGAAAAAACTATTTAAGAGAATCGAGCCTTATCTGGAGAAAGAGATATGAATCAGAACCAGAACAGAGATGAAATCAGAGCAAAAGACCTGTGGCGTGCCAAAAACGGCATGCCGCAGGATAATGGGAATAACAAGACACCGGGAGGGCGTAAAAAACCACCCCGGTCTTTGCTTGTTTTTGGGAGCATTCTGGCAGGACTGCTCCTGCTGGGGATCCTGCTGAAAATCACAGGATTTTCCGGGCTGGATCAGAACAAGACGGATGCGGCATCCATCCATGAAGATCATATCGCCGTCCTCTATATCGAAGGGACTATCGGCGATTCGGACGAAAATTACAATCAGCAGTATATCCTGGAAAACATCGACAGCATGATAGAAAATGATTCCAATGAGGGGCTGATGCTGTACGTGGACACGCCGGGTGGCGGCGTGTATGAGAGCGATGAAGTGTACCTGAAGATCCGGGAGTATCAGAAAGAGACGAAACGGCCTGTATACGCCTATTTCGCATCCCAGGCGACCTCCGGAGGGTACTATATTTCCGCGCCGTCGGACAAGATCCTGGCAAACCGGAACTGCTGGACGGGTTCTATCGGCGTCACCATGGGGACGATCTACGATATTTCAGGACTTCTGGAAAAGTACGGCATCAAGTCAGAGTCTATCACATCCGGGCCTAATAAAGCCATGGGAAGTCTGACTGAGCCTATGACGGATCAGCAGCGAGAGATCTGGCAGTCCATGGTCGATGAAGCCTATGATCAATTCGTAGGGATCGTTGCTGACGGCAGGAAGCTGGACGAAAGTTATGTCCGCTCCATCGCTGACGGCAGGATCTATACGGCCAGGCAGGCCAAAGCCAACAAGCTGGTGGACGACGTGGTGGACACATATGACGATGCGGTAGCACAGATGCAGAAGGAGTGCGATCTGGAAGATGCAGAAGTGTATGAATTCTGCTATCAACCGGACGAAAACCTTTTTAGCAGTCTTGTGACCAGTGCCAGGAAGCTTGCCGGTGCTGCCGGGGAGAAGAGCGATATCAGCGCACTGACGAAGCTGATGGAAAAGCAGGACCCTATAGAGCCACAGTACTTATGTGAGGAAAGAAAATGAAACAGAAACTGAGATCCAGGCTGCTGGCGATCTGCACCGCATTGAGCTGCGGATGCGCTATGCTTCTGGCAGGCAGCATGATCGATACAGAAAGCTATGCCGCGACCGATACGGGTGAAGTGTCGGTCATTTTCACACACGACATGCATTCCCATATGGACGCGGATCGGATATCGAAAGACGGCAAGGTGGTGGAAACTGGCGGCTTCGGTAAGCTGAAAACTGCCATGGACGAGGTGAGAGCCGACTATCCGGACAGCTTCGTGCTGGACGGCGGGGACTTTTCCATGGGAACGCCGTATCAGACGATTTTTTCCAGGGAAGCTTCCGAGCTGAAAATGATGAAGTTTTTAGGGTATGAAGCGACTACCTTCGGCAATCATGAATTCGATTATCGTGCAAAGGGCCTTGCCTCCATGCTGCAGGCAGCTGTCGGCAAGGGGCCGCAGCTTCTCAGCGCCAATATCGACTGGGAGAAGACTTTAAAGGATGGATCGCTGAAAGACGATGCAAAGATCCTGAAGGAGGCTTGCGACACCTACGGCGTAAAGGACTATACGGTTTTAGATCACGATGGGGTCAAGATGGCTGTATTCGGGCTTCTGGGCGAGTCTGCGGTGGAGTATGCGCCAGAAAGCGGACTGATCTTCAAGGATGCACAGCAGACGGCGAAAGACGTTGTAAACGAGATCAAGGACAAGGAAGACGTGGATCTCATCGTCTGCATTTCTCACTGCGGGACCATTGAAAATGAAGCGGATAAACTGGAAGAATCGGAGGATTACCAGCTGGCAGAAAATGTGCCGGACATCGACCTGATCGTCAGCGGACACAGCCATACCACGCTGGATGAACCGGTGCAGGTGGGAGATACTTATCTGGCTTCCTGCGGCAGCTACAATACCAACATGGGACATGTGGTGCTGAAAAAAGACGGAGATCGTTATAAAATCAAGGATTATGAGCTTGTCCCACTGGACGAATCGGTTAAAGGCGATGCTTCGGTTGAGGCAGAGCTCAGCAAGTATCGGAACCTGGTGGATGAAGAATATTTCAGTCAGTATGGATACAGTGTGTCAGATACGGTGGTAGAGAATCGAATCACATTTCCGGACAGCTCTAAGATAGGGCTGACTCAAGGAGAAGAGCCGTTGGGAAATCTGCTGGCCGATTCCTATAAATACGCCATCATGCAGGCAGAGAAAGGCTCAGTCAAAGGGTATGAGACGGGCGGCGTTGCTTCGGGAGAAGTGACTTCCGATCAGGGCGGCGTGCAGGTGACCATCGTGCCGCTGGGCGTGATCCGAGGGAGTTTTTTACAGGGATCGGTGACGGTGGCAGACGCTTTTAATATCCTTTCGCTTGGTTACGGCAAGGATGGTCAGGCAGGATATCCGCTGGTGCGAGCTTATCTGACGGGGAAGGAACTGAAAGCTGTGGCAGAAGTGGACGCCAGCGTATCCAATTTCATGGGCGTGGCAAGACTTTACTGCAGCGGTCTGGAATACAGCTGGAACCCGCACCGTTTGATGTTAAACAGAGCGGTGGACATCGGATACAATGACGGTATTTCTGTGACAGAGCTAGACGATGATCAGCTCTACAGCGTGGCGGCAGATCTCTATTCCTGCCAGATGCTGGGGGCGGTCAAGGATAAATCAGCAGGCATCTTGAAAATAGAACCAAAAGACGCCGAAGGAAACCCGATCACCAACTACGAAGATCATATCATCTACGACGGCGATAAAGAAGTCAAAGCCTGGTATGCGGTAGCATCTTATCTGGATTCCTTCGCAGATGACCAGATCCCATCGTATTACAGCAAGGATCAGGGCCGAAAGACAGAAATCGACAGCTGGTCGCCGGTAGAGATCTTCAAACAGCCTAATAAGATCGCAGGGATGGCTGTTGGCGTTGTCGTGATCCTGGTTGCCATAGCCGGGGGGATCGTGTGGATCGTGAAGAGGAAAAAGAAAAGATGAAAATACGACAGACTGGATTTTTAATATGCATTATACTGGCTGCGATAATGATCGTAAGCGTATCTTCTGTGTGTGCACAGGAAACGTATCAGTACACAAAAGGTCGGGCGCTGACAGAAGCTGAAATCGAGGTCCAGAAATCTTTGGAGCCGAAGCTGAAGTCGCTCCTGGACGATGATAATTCTGTTCCCTTAAAACAGGCAAACAGAAAATCGGGATTGCAGAAAAAAAGCGGTGACCTGCCGTTTCACTATGATGCAAGAGAAGAATCCTATAATGATTTGATTAAAGTAAAGAATCAGCAGTCGACTGGCCTTTGCTGGGCATTTGCAGCGACGACCGTTGCTGAACGGACTTTTTTACATAATGGTAAACAGCATGCATCAGCGAAATCAGGAGTGGAGTTGTCTCCGGCTCATTTAGGCTATTTTTTATACAACCGGGAAAATGATCCTCTCGGGAATACCGCCAAAGATAAAAATATTATTTTAGAACCGGATGAAGATTATACATCATTAGGTGGGAACGGATTGATGACTTTACAGGGACTGGCGAACTGGGGCGGATTTGCACTGGAAAGCAAGGCACCTTTTAACGACGGGATGACTAAGTTTTTTAACAAGGCTCTGGCGTACGATGATGAGATCCGTATCACGAATGCGGAAATATTGGATTCAGCAGATGACGTCAAACGATCTGTTTACGAAAATGGTGCAGTTATGATAGCCATGTACTATGGATGGGAGCATATGGATTATGATACCTCAGCATATTATGATGCAAGTGGCAATGAGGGTAATAATCATATGGTCACCATCGTTGGATGGGACGATTCCTATAAAAAAGAAAATTTTAACAGCAGCGGCAGCTCATGGCTGAAGACTCCTGAGCATGATGGGGCGTGGATCGTACAGAACAGTTACAGTCAGGACTGGGGAGATAATGGATATTTTTATATCTCATATGACGATAAATCTCTTTATAATGCGATCTCTCTTGATTTAGAATCTGAAAACCAGTATGATTATAATTACCAGTATGACGGCAATGCTTCCCTGAGTTCTATTCTGGTCTATGACGGAGACAAGATGGCGAATATTTATGAGGTCAAGGGAAGTAAAAAAATGCAGAAGCTGGAAGCGGTAGGTTTTACAGAGTGGGCTGGTGGAATTACAAGCTATAATATAAAAATTTATACAGATATAACAGATCCGGAAGATCCATTGAGTGGAGCGGAGAGCGCATCATTTGATGTGTCGGCAAAAGGTAAGGGCTATCATTCCTTTTCTGTTCCGGCAGAGTCTGAGATCCTGCTTGATCCTGGAAGTCGCTATTCCATTGTAGTTACGATGAAAGATCAAACCCAGTTTGGCGTGGAAAGTACATATTCCTCACAGGATATTTCGTTTGAAGCGGGTCAGGAGGCAGATCAGAGCTTTTTATTTCGCCAAAACCCTCAAATCTGGATGGATCTGTACAGCTCAGAAAGTAAATCATCTTATTGTGCACGTATCAAAGGATATACGACTGTTACCAATAAAAATGCATCTGATGTTGAGAAAAACATCGTTCGATATGCAGGGGATACGCGCTATGAGACTGCATTGAAGGCAGCGGATGCTTTGAAAACAAGCCTTGAAGTCAAAGACTTCAGTTCGATCATAGTGGCAGACGGCAATAATTATCCGGATGCGCTGGCAGGCAGTTATCTTGCAAAGGTGAAGAAAGCGCCGCTCATCCTTGTGGATCGCAGTGTGACAAGCGAAAAAATGATCGGGGAATACATCGAAAAGAACCTGTCGGATGAGGGTATTGTTTATCTTCTGGGCGGAAGCGATGTCGTGACGGAGCGCTTTGAAAAGAGTTTGAAGGACACTGATGTCAAGAGACTGGCGGGCGATACTCGCTATGAAACAAATCTTGAAATTTTGAATGAAGCAAAGGCATCGAAGGAGGATCTGCTGGCATGTACAGGAGAAGGTTTTGCAGACAGTCTCTCTGCATCAGCAGTTGGAAAACCGATCCTGCTGGTAGATAACCGAGGCCTGACAAAAGCACAGAAAACTTATCTGGATAAAGCGAACGTACAGGATATCTATCTCATCGGCGGAGCTGATGTAGTCAGCAATAAGGTGGGAAAAGAGCTGAAATCTTATGATAAGGACAGCAAGACGGAACGGATCGCAGGAGATAACCGTTATAAGACGTCTGTAGCGGTAGCGAAGGCATTCTTCCCGGATAAGTGTGATACGGCAGTGCTGGCATACGGCATGAAATTCCCGGATGGGCTGGCAGGCGGACCGCTGGCAATCTCGATGGGATCACCGCTGCTGCTGGTAGAAGATACTGCGTATGCAGATGCGAAAGATTATTCGCAGAAGACAGGAATAAATAAACTGGTGGTTCTGGGGGATACGGGAGTGATTTCTGATCGAACAGCCAGAGCATTTTTTCAATAGATATCGTTATTTTTAAAGTAGAGAGCGCAGCAGAGATTTGGAGGAGAAGATGAAAGTCAAAGTAGCACGAATACTGGTTTTCATGGTGCTGGCAGTTACAATGATCATCCCTGTGAACTATATTTACGCAGAGGAACAGTCAGATCCAGAAGCAGCCACATCACAGAACCAGGCGGCAGAACCGCAGGCAGAAGATCAACAGAAAGAGCTAGTTTCTAATGTCAACGATGAAATGAAGTTCCTTTATATCGAGAGCAGGAAACTGGAATCCCCAGGAACGCAGAACATCGCAGTTTCATGGAAAGAAAATATCGATGAAGTCGAGAAATTTGTGCTGGTTTACGAAAATAAAAAAGGAAAAACTTTCACGTTAGAGGAAAAAAACAGGACAGAACACTCGATCCTTTTTACAAAGGAATTTTCTTCAAAAGAAGTGGATGAGTATACGGTAAAAGGCGTCAAGTTCTATGTGGATGGAATCGAAAACTACCTTGAGTTCGATGATGTAGAAATTGATGCAGCTTTTCAGATCGTTAATGAGATACCAGATGCACAGGATGTAAGCGATGAAACGGTAGTGGTGGACATCGATGCGGATGGATCCGTCGATAAAAAAGAAGTGAATTCGCAGATAGAAGCGGTACTGGATTCGGTCGGCGACGAAACAGGAGACCTGGTGAATGCCGGTCGGGATATCGTGATCGTTTTAGACCCGGGTCATGGTGGAAGTGATGTTGGTGCTAGAAGAGGATCTGTATATGAAAAGACGATCAACTTTAAAGTAGCACAGTACTGCAAGGCAGAGCTGGAGCAGTATGAAGGCGTGAAAGTATACATGACAAGGACTGGTGACACTAATCCTTCTCTGGCAGAACGCGCTCAGATCGCGAAAAACTACAATGCAGATATTCTGGTAAGTATCCATCAGAATTCCGGCAGCAGCAGCGCTTACGGAGCAGAGGTATACTATCCGAATCAGAACTATAAGCCTGCGGCAGGGACTACAGGCAAGGGCGTTGCCAGTGCGATCCAGAGCGAACTGACGAAGCTGGGATTATCGGATCGCGGTATCAAGATCCGCAATACAGCTAATGGATCAAAGTATCCGGACGGATCCTATTCGGACTATTATGGTGTGATCCGTGAAAGTAAGAAACGGGGCATGGCGGGAATCATCGTAGAACATGCATTCCTCTCCAATGCACAGGACTATAACAGATTCCTGAGCAGTGACAGCAAGCTGAAGCAGCTGGGTGTCGCGGATGCTACGGGAATCGCGAAATATTTCCGGCTTTCCAAGGAACCTGGAGTAGCGATGGAAGAAGGCACATACGCCGTTAATTCTGTGGCCGATCCGGCAAACATAATGAAGTCAGAAAAAGAAACTCTTACATTGACAGGTAAGGATAGCGTGAATTCTGACAGCCGGTTTGAACTGGTAGAGGTAAGCAGTAAAAGATATAAGATTCTGGTGGAATCCTCAGGCAAGGCATTAGATGTGAAAAAAGGATCCAGTGAGTCGGGAACAGAAGTGCGGCCGTATACCTGGAACGATAGCGATGCACAGATCTGGAAATTCGTTGATGCGGGGAATGGCTCCTATTACATCCGCTCTGAGGTGGGGACATATCTGACCTTAAATGATGACGGATCGGGATTCGTTGCTTCAAACTTGGTGAAATCGGATGCTCAGAAGTTCCAACTGACCGTTTCGGATCATCATCCGGTGGAGGATGGCGTATACAGTATTGTCAGCAGTCAGAAGGACAGTAAAGTGCTGGATGTCAGCAAGGCAAGCATCAACGATAAAGCAAACATACAGCTGTATCAGAACAACGATACGATAGCTCAGCAATTCCATATCAGCTATGCAGGGAAGGGATATTACTCTATTATCACAGAACATTCCAATAAGGCCTTTGATGTGGCGTCAGCATCGCTGAAATCTGGGGCGAATGTGCAACAGTACAGAAGCAACGGCAGCAATGCTCAGCTGTGGAAGTTTATTGAAGCGGAAGATGGAAGCTACTATATCAAATCCAAACTGGGCACCGTTTTATCGATAGAAGGCGACAGCCTGAACAATGGCGCCAATATCAACGTGCAGAATATGCGCAGTGCGGGTGCGCAGCAGTGGAAACTGAAAAAAATACAGGATCAGAACGTAGAGAATGGTACTTATTTGATTGCGAGCCAGAAGGATTCTCTGCGGCTGGCGACGCAAAAAAATAATAATATCCAGATCAATGTGATCGATAATGCAGATGCACAGAGATATGAGATCGAGTACGTTGCAGATGGATATTATCGGATCATCAATAAAGCCAGTGGAAAAGTGCTGGACGTTGCAGGACAGAGCCGTGAAACAAGGGTCAATCTTCAGCAGGCTGACTGGACCGGTGGAGACGGTCAGTTGTGGAGATTTATAAGCACTGGAGAAGGAAGCTATTTTATCAAGTCGAAGCTGGGGACTTTTATGGATTCCTCTTCGGGAAGCATGGATGAAAACAACAACATCTGGATGTATGGCTATAACGGGAGTCTGGCACAGAGCTGGATCCTGGATGCATCCAGAGTCAATGCTGAAGATCAGCCGATCGAAGACGGTACATATATCTTTACAAGTGCATTAAAAGACAACTGCGTGATGGATATTACCGGTGGTTCTTTAGCAGAAAAAGCCGGCGTCCAGTTATATGGCAGCAATAATACTTCGGCGCAGCGGTTCGAAGTGACTTATCAGGGTGACGGGTACTATAAAATCGTTTCGGAGAAATCAGGCAAGGCTCTGGATCTGGCCAATGGATCAGGCGCATCCAGAACACCGATCTGGCAGATGAATTCCAGCAATTCGGATACACAGAAATGGAAATTTATCAATGCAGGAAGCGGGCAGTATTATATCAAGTCCACAAAGGGAACTTTTGTGGATGTTTCCGGCGGCAAGGCACAGCCTAGAACGAAGATACAGTCCTATTATCCTAATGGGACTTCTGCACAGAAATGGAGTATTACGAAAAATACGTATCGCCCTGTAAAAGAGGGTGAATATGCGATAAAGAGCTATTTGAACAGCATGTGCACCATGGAACTGGCGGGAAATGAAGCGGAAGACGGCGCAAATATCCAGCTGGGCAGACTGAGCTACAGCGATTATCAGAAATTTACTGTAAAATACGATGCGGATGGATATTACCGGATCTATGTGACCAAGTCAGGGAAGTGCCTTGATGTTGCAGGAAATTCAGCGGAACCAGGGGCCAATATCCAGCAGGCTGCAGAAAGTCAGGCAGACGGTCAGTTATGGAAGTTCATCGATGCAGATGACGGGACATACTATATCCGTTCCAAGCTGGGCACGGTGATGGATGCAGCTCACGGGAAAGCCGTTCCGGGAACCAACATCCAGTCCTACAGGATGAATGGGACTGATGCACAGCGGTGGAAGATCGGAGAGGAGAGCCTCACCAGTATCGAAGGTGCGACCATTACTACGGCAGATGAATTCGCTAAGTATTATAACTCCAAGAAAAAGAGCTATCCGTATTCCGGAAATTCGGAAGCTCCTACGATCGAAAAGTTCGCACAGATCTATATCGAAGAATGTAATGCAGAAGGGATCCGGGCAGAGGTAGCGTTCTGTCAGGCCATGAAGGAAACAGGCTGGCTGCAGTTCGGAGGAGATGTGAAAGCAAATCAGTATAACTTCGCCGGGATCGGTGCGACAGGCGGAGGAAAACCGGGACATAGTTTCGGCTCTATCAGGACAGGGATCCGGGCGCATGTGCAGCACCTGAAGGCGTACGCCAACAAAGAGGCGCTTAAAAACACCTGCGTCGATCCGAGATTCAGCTACGTGACCAGAGGCACGGCTCCATATGTAGAATGGCTTGGGATCAAAGCGAATCCATATGGCAAAGGCTGGGCTCCGGCGGCTGACTACGGAACCAGTATCGTGAAGATGATGAAAAGTATATAACGAATATAACCGACAGGGGGCTGATCAATGTGGTTGGCTTCCTGTTTGTTATATTTTTTAGGTGCGACAGTAAAGAGAATTTTGCCGTAAAACTGGAATAGTATTGCTAAAATCCTTGTGAAATGATAAGATAAGTTAGAAGTTTCAGAATATATTTGGGGAGGTAGCAAATGACAAATGAAATGAGAAGCAGGATTTTTGTGCCTGTAATAGGCCTGTGTATCCTGGCATTATGCATGGTTTTTTGTACAAGCAACAGCTATGGTGCAAAAAATGATGAAAGTGCGAAGTGTTTTTTTGCAGAGGGCCACAAGATCGTAATTGAGGCCATTACGGAGCAGGATCGTGCCGACCATCCGGAAGCTACGGATGGTAAGACGGTCAAAATCGAATGCTATGATTCAGAAGAAAATACGGTAGAGGAGACCTATTATGTAACAAGTGACTATACCGTTTACGGAGGAAGTAAAGATTCCTTTTTACAATCGACGGAGATCTGCATGAACAGCGGTAAACTGCATAGGATCGTGGCAGGAAGTCCGTCGGATGTTGTGAATAGCACATATGTATATATTAACGGGGGAACTGTAGATCAGATATTCCAGGCAGAAAACAATCCGAGCAATGCAAACTCCATCGTTATTGCTGATGACGTGACGGGACCTGTTGATGTATGGATCGGAGCAGAAAAGAAAGGCAGAGGATCTATCAGTTCAATTTATTTGGATGCAGGCGACAATCCTAACATCAATCTGAAGATGGGATACAGTGATGGTAATCTGATTTCGGATATAAACAATGCAGAAGATTGGTCGGGATTCCATATCAATATTGATCTCAACGGATCTCACTTGAATGGACTACAGCCGTTCAAGGAAACAGCAGGATGCGTAGTGAACAATGAAAAGACCGTCATGCTCGATGGACGGGATGGAACGTTCAAGAAGGGTGAAACGACGCTGACATATTCGGTTCCATTGTCAGAAGATGATACGATCAATACCGATGATTTGCAGAAACCGGAGAAAAAAGGATATACCTTCAGAGGATGGGTTGCATATCCGGAAAATTCTATTATTGAAAATCAGATTTTTCGGGGTTCTCCTGGTCGCCTGTTTGCTACGTGGCGAGACAATTCTGACCCAGAACCATATGACTGTAGCGTACTTTATTATGATGCTGTATCTGGAGATGAGATGGAAAGCCCGATAGTCTTTGATGACGGAGGCAGAGCTTATCTCTCGAAAGGTTTTGACCGGGAAAAGGGTTTCAAGATTAAAGGTAAGATGCCGGATGGAACGGAATTTACACAGGATGTCAATGACTGCGATCCGGATAATGATATCTGGTATTACGCCGTAAATTCCAAATCAGTGGATAAAAAAGTGGAAAAAACGTATATCGTCAGCATGTTCGAGTCTGATAGTGATTACAGTACCGAAGGATGGGGAGAATTAACAGTTTCTGATCCGGATTCGTATAATGAGTCAACAGGTGTCTATGAGAAGAGCTATGCCTATAATCTGGAAGGAAAAGAAGCTATATCGGAAAATGGAGCAACGATCACGTTGCCATATGATTCGATGAGAAAAAAATGGAAAGTAGACTTTACGTACTATTTGGTGCCGAATGATATTGAGGAGAACTGCGGAATCAAAGTTGGCGATACATATACCGAAGGATATATTGGACAAATCGAATTGAACGGCGATAAAAAGATTACTAAAAAGTATGAGTATAAAGCAGAAGATGGAAGCATCCATGATTTCCGTATCAATTTGGTAGAAAGTGACGGAACATCTGCAGATCTGGACAATATGCAGGTAGCCACATGGGACGGCCAGTCTTATACCTGGGGTGATGAAAAAGCGTATGATATCAAAGAGATCGATTTAGAGAAAGCAGCCACAGCGAAGGGAACAGAAGTAGCGGTACCGTATTACTATGATCCGGAGACCTGCGGTGATGTGGAACTCAGCTGGTATTCTGAGGAAAAAGATCAGGAAATAAAAGGATTAGAGTATTCCTACACATTAGATTCTAACGGGGAATACGTTGTCAAATTCTCTGTAACATCGGCAAATGGTAAAAATACGAAAAACTATAAAGTAAAGCTCGCACAGGATAAAACTGGTGACAGTACAGATATGGAAAGCCTGAATCTGAACTATTTAAAGATGCATGATAGCGACGCGGACAAATCAGTTCCGATCGATATAGAAGCCGCAAAATCGGAAGAAGGCGCAGTAGTTGTGCTGCCAGAGAATGTACAGATAAACAAGGCGTGGCTTTATGTGCAGGGAACTGCGAAAAACTACGCGGTAGTCGACCAAACAGGGATGGATTATGTTGACTGGGAGCCGGATGTCTATAAACGGACGGGCAAGTACAATAAGACAAGCGATACCCTTGAGTTTACGGTTACTTCAGCTAACAAGAAAAATACCCAGAAATATAAGGTTACTGTATGGCAGAAAGATGCGAAACAGTTCAAAGATATTTCAGAAGTCAAAATCTCCGGAATCGAAAATCAGGAGTATACCGGTTCAGCGATAAAACTGGATCTGGTACTGACGGATGGAGATAAAAAACTTGTTGAAGGAACAGA
Source organism: Lentihominibacter faecis (assembly GCF_014306095.1). GTDB lineage: Bacteria > Bacillota > Clostridia > Peptostreptococcales > Anaerovoracaceae > Lentihominibacter > Lentihominibacter faecis. The sequence goes on along the minus strand of NZ_JACRWC010000102.1, from coordinate 3,422 downwards.
CTACACTGTTAAATATGAGAATAATACGCAGGCAGGAACGGCAACGATCGTGATCACAGGTAAAGGTAACTATACTGGGTCGGTAACGAAGCAGTTCCGCATATATGAACCTGGTGGAAAAGAAAAGGATCTGTTTGCTAAGAGTGATGTAGTACGTTTTGCAGGCGATACTCGTTATGATACTGCATTGAACACTGCCGATGCTTTGAAAAAAAGCATGGGTATCGATAAATTCAGCTATATCATCGTAGCAGACGGTAACAATTATCCGGATGCTCTGGCAGGAAGTTATCTTGCAAAGGTAAAGAATGCTCCGCTGATCCTTGTGGATCGCAGTGTGGCAAGCGAAGAAGTGATAGGTGGATATATCAAGAAAAATTTGGAGGCTAAGGGAACGGTCTATTTGCTGGGCGGCAAAGATGTCGTGACGGAACGCTTTGAAAAAAGCTTAAAGGGAACTAATGTCAAGAGACTGGCAGGAGATACTCGCTATGAGACAAACCTTGAGATTCTGAATGAAGCAAAGGCGTCGAAGGAGGATATGCTGGCATGCACAGGAGACGGCTTCGCAGACAGCCTCTCTGCATCGGCAGTCGGCAAACCGATCCTGCTGGTGGATAACCGTGGCTTGATGGAAAATCAGAAAACTTATCTGAATAAAGCTGATGTACAGGATATCTATCTCATCGGAGGCGCTGATGTGGTCAGCGATAAAGTAGGAAAACAGCTTAAAGCTTATGACAAAAACAGTAAGGTGGAGAGAGTCGCAGGAAGCAACCGCTACAAGACTTCGGTGGAAGTAGCAAAGACCTTCTTCCCGGATAAATGTGATACGGCAGTCCTGGCATACGGCATGAAATTCCCGGATGGACTGGCGGGCGGACCGCTGGCGATCTCGCTGAAAGCACCGCTGCTGCTGGTAGAAGATACTGCATATGCAGATGCGAGAGAATATGGGAAGACCGCAGGTCTGAAAAAGCTTGCTGCATTGGGAGGTCAGGATGTGATTTCAGACAAAACCGTGAAACTGGTAGTGCAGTAGGTAAAGCGAAAACTGGATAGTAAAATATAAGTTGATAAATAACAGACAGGGGACTGACCAGGATGGTTGGTCTCCTGTTTGTTACATTTCAGGGGCAAAAAGTTACAAGATAGAGACTTGAGTGAAAACTTTATGCTATAATACGATATTATATTATACAGAAATGCAGGATATAGGTGCGATAGTGAAGGAGGATCTATGAACAGAAGAAAATATGATTTTATGTGTTTTTTGATAGTGTTGATCTTAGGAATATTGCTGCTGGTTCCCGTTTCTGTCGGTGCGACTGGAAAATACGTCGTAACCAGTGATGACGGTTATACATATACGGCAGGTTCAGAACGGAGTTCTGCTTGTGATCGAATGATAGAAATGGCTACGGTAGAATGGTCTATACCCAAGCAGAAATCACTGAAGTACAAGTATACGGCGAAAAGTTATATTACGTTGAATGCAGGCAAGTATAGAGGACTTCCGTATACACAGGTGAACCGTGGATTTTCGAACCCGAATGCCAGCGTAGTTCAGACCAGAATAGATAACGCCATCAAGGGAACTGATGAAGTGAAAGGTGTAGATTGTTCTTCTGCAGCATCCTTTGCATTACGGTATGGAACCAAAAATAATTCGGACAACAGCACTTTCTTAAAGTCAAAAAATGGTATGTATGTTAGCTCATGTTTTTTATATGATGCCATGACTGCATCATCAGGCAAAACGAAAAACGGATATTTATATCGAAATGATTTAACTTATGTCGGCTCGTATGGGAGCTATACAGCTTATAAAACTGCTGGGTACACAGACAAAATTTTAACCGCTTTGGAAAGCGGTCGTTACTATAGCTATGGAGATGTTTACAGCAATGTATATGCGAAAATCAGACCGGGTGACGTTATGGTTCGATCTAATAGTGATACATCTAAAGGTGCAGGACATGTAGAATTAGTAACAGGAGTAAAAATAGTCCATAAGAATGGAAAAATAGATGCAAACGCTAGTAAGTTGATTATAACAGATCAAATAAGCCCGAATGTAACCAGTACAGGAACATACAAAAGTTCGTGGAGAGTAAACCGTGAATTTTCATTCCAAAAGTTGGAATCGGTTGGATTTTTACCAGTCACATTAAACCAGTGGAAAGAAACATACCAGATTAAATATGATTTGAATGGTGGGACTGGAACGGTGACAAATCAGCAGAAAAAACAGTATCAGGCCATAAATCTTAGAACGAGCATTCCTTATAAAGCAGGATATACCTTTATTGGATGGAAAGCAGGAAATTCTGTATATCAGCCGGGGGAAAGATATGATGAAGAGCAGTCAATGACATTATCCGCTATCTGGGAAAAGCAGGAGGATACTTCGGATGGCAAACAGGATCCGGAAAACCCTGCTTCGTTTGTTCGTATCGCGGGAGATACCCGCTATGAGACTGCGTTGAAGACTGCGGATGCGTTAAAGAAGAGTCTGACTGTTGATAAATTCAGCGATATCATCGTAGCAGACGGCAACAATTATCCGGATGCGCTGGCAGGAAGTTATCTTGCAAAGGTAAAGAAAGCACCATTGATCCTTGTGGATCGCAGCGTGGCAAGCGAAAAAATGATCGGAGAATACATCGAGAAGAACCTGTCGGATAAAGGAACCGTTTATCTGCTGGGCGGAAGCGATGTCGTGACGGAACGCTTTGAAAAGAGTTTAAAGGACACTGACGTCAAGAGACTGGCGGGCGATACTCGCTATGAGACGAATCTTGAGATCTTGAACGAAGCAAAGGCGTCGAAGAAAGATCTGCTGGCGTGTACAGGAGAAGGCTTTGCAGATAGTCTTTCTGCATCAGCAGTCGGCAAACCGATCCTGCTGGTGGATAACCGAGGCTTGACAAAAGCACAGAAAACCTATCTGGATAAAGCAAATGTACAGGATATCTATCTCATTGGCGGAGCTGATGTAGTCAGCGATAAGGTGGGAAAAGAGCTGAAATCTTATGATAAGGACAGCAAGACGGAACGTATCGCAGGAGACAATCGTTACAAGACGTCTGTAGCGGTAGCGAAGGCATTCTTCCCGGACAAGTGTGATACGGCAGTGCTGGCATACGGCATGAAATTCCCGGATGGACTGGCAGGCGGACCGCTGGCCATCTCAATGGAATCACCGCTGCTGCTGGTAGAAGATACTGCATATACAGATGCGAAAGTTTACGGAAGCTCTGTGGGTATCAGCAGACTGGCTGTGCTGGGAGGCACAGATGTGATCTCCGATGGGACAGCTAAGAGGATTTTACAGTAAATCTGGACGGTAGAATATGATTTGATGAAATGGAGCAGGAACAGCAGGTTTCTGCTCTGTTTTGATTTTTGTTACATTTAGA
>NZ_JACRWC010000072.1 GCF_014306095.1 Lentihominibacter faecis | reverse complement strand
TATAAGAGACAGTGAGTCATAGTTTTCAGAAGCGGAATAGACGCCAGATCCAGCGTATTTCTCGTAGCGGTTTCGAAGGTCCGGATGCCTCTTTCGCAAAGGATCACATTTTCATTTCCGCCAGCCATGATGTATTCTGCGCTCATCAGCAGTTCCTTCAAAGTATTTGCAAGCCCTCTCTTTAACAGGATCGGTTTTCTCAGACGGCCGACTTCTTTCAGAAGTTCGAAGTTCTGCATGTTACGGGCACCGATCTGGATCACGTCTACATTTTCAAAAAGCGGCAGCTGAGAAATGTCCATGACTTCAGTTACGATCGGAAGTCCGGTTTTTTCCTTAGCTTCCAGCAGCAGGTCGATGCCCTGTGCTCTCATACCCTGGAATGCATATGGCGAAGTTCTAGGCTTGAACGCACCGCCTCGCAGCATGCCTGCTCCTGCATTCTTGACCTCTTCTGCCACCAGGCAGATCTGCTCTTCGGATTCTACTGAGCAAGGCCCTGCGATGACCTGAAAGTTTCCTCCGCCGATCTTTACGCCGGGGAGGACTTCCACTACTGTGTCTTCCGGGTGGAATTTACGGTTTACATTCTTGTAAGGCTCCTGAACACGCTTTACGGTTTCGACGATATCCAGGGCGTTGATCAAGTCGATATCAACAGCGGCTGTGTCGCCGATCAGTCCCATGATGGTGGCGGACTGGCCTTTACTCATATGGATGTCCAGCCCCATGCTTTTCAGCCAGGAGACTAAGTTTTCAAGCTGTTTCTGATCCGGGTTGTCTTTTAATACGATAATCATTGTGTTTCCCTCTTTCTACTTTCGTTATAAAAAAACTCCACAGGTGAATTTCACCTGCGGAGTAACCTTCCATCGCTCTATTGATCAGTGTGGGATGTTTAACTCATTGCAGCGAAATTCACCTTACCTCTAAAGAAAGTAAAGTAAAAGTAAAAATATACAGCTGCAAAAGTTCTGTTTAACATTTTTGTTGTCCCTTTCTGAATCATTTGCTTGCATTGTAGCACTTTCCATGTATGCTGTAAAGAGTTTTTTCCCAAAAAAGTTTGATGGACCATCTTGACGAGTCTTGATGGGACGGTCTATACGGACTGTCCCATTTTTTCTGCTTTTTGTAAAGCATCGGTATTCAGTATCTCGCCTTTGCCGCTGACGCCGGTCACTGTCAGTTTGCCTCTGTCGTGCCATTTGCAGTAATCGGTGATAAGCTCGTAGGAGCGAAGCACTCCATCGTAGCAGTGACTGTCGGTATCTTCTGCACAAATCAGCAGAAAGGCTTCTTTGTCGGCAATATTACGCTCTCCGATGATGAAGGAATACATCTTGTCGATCGCGGCTTTCAGCTGGGCCGGGAACGTAAACCAGTACAGCGGCGTCGCCAGAACGATGACGTCAGCTTCTTCGATCAGCGGTGCCAGCTCGTTGCTGAATCGATCATCCCAGACGCAGGCTTTCCCATTTGAAAAGCAGGACTCGCAGGCCCGGCATGGCAGGATCGCATTGCGTCCGGCCTCATAGCGAATCACTTTATGGCCAGCAGATTCTGCACCTTTCTGAAATGCATCTGCCATTAGATCACTGTTACCGCCAACTCGCGGACTTCCCGTTAAAATCAAAATATTCTTCATGTTCCTTACCTCCCTTTGCAGGTCTATTATACCGCAACTGCAGGGCAGATTGCCAGGGGTTTGTTGTATTGACTATTAAAACTCTTCCTTTCCCACGATATCCTTATCTTCCACCGTCAGCAGATAGCCGTGCCCCGGATCCGGCAGCCACTGATAAAAGTTTTCTTTTTCATCAGGGAAGGCGTTCTGCAAAATCGCCGCAATGGGTCCGCCGTGGCAAACGGCGATGGTCAGCAGTTTTCCGTCCGGGGGATTTGACCGGCTTGGGGAATCAGCAATGCTTGATATCAGACGTTTCTCCTGTTCCTGCAAAAGTTCAGTAAAACCTTTCAGCACACGCATTTGAAAGTCGCACGCACTTTCACCGCCGGGAGGCGGCAGAGTTCCCGTGGTGTCTCCGATCCAGGTCTGGTAATCGGGATCGTCCTTTAGTTCGCCATAACTTTTCATTTCAAAGTCGCCGAAATCGATCTCGCGAAAAGGGGAGAATGCTTCGTGCTCCCGGTTGCCGTAGATCAGAGAAAAAGTCTGTTCCGTGCGCAGCATGCCGCTGGTATAATACTTTGCATCCGTATCATTCGGGTAGATTTCCTGCGCAGAAAGACTTCGGAGCATTTCGATCCCTTCTTCCGCAAGAGGTATGTCGGATGATCCGTAATAAAGCCTTTTTTGATTTCCTTCGGTGATCCCATGCCGGATCAGGCAGATTTTTGTTTTCATTTACTTCACTCGCTTTCCAATTCCGCAAAACACCCGATGTACTTCGCTGGCTTCCGCTGCCAGCCGGAGCATGAGCCTGCCGTTCATTTCCCGAAAGACTCGTAGCGCTGGGTCCATGGGAACGATTCCCTGTGACACATCAGTCATGATGAGAACTTTATCCTGCCAGGCTTTACGTCTCTCGGAAAACCAGTCCGCTGCTTCCAGTGGGGGAAGGACTGATTCCGGAGATTGTCGTTTCACTTGCTTTTCCGGCTCTTTTCCTGTCAGGGCTTCATATCTGCGCATCGCGCACCGTTTCACAAATCCTTCGATCCCATAGATCGCATCGGCTGCAAAGTCGGGCGCTGCGCCGTCGCTGCAGTCACACACTGTCTTTATATCAAAATTTTTCTTGGCATAGTCCAGCTTCCCCTGGTATGCACCGCCGAAAATTAAAATCATAGTTATTTATCCTCCTAAAGCGCGATCGCGCCGCCAACCAGCGCCAGCAGTAGTATCCCGGTCAGTTCGCCGGTGACGATCATGTAGCCGGAAACGTCCCCGCTCATGCCGCCCAGCTGCTTTCTCATGCGTCTGCCGATAAGGCTTTCCAGAGAAGCCTGCGCCAGCAGGATCCACAGTAGAACGATCAGTCGCAGTACCGAAAAATCACCCAAAAGCCCACAGCCTGGGAGCACCACTAGTATCAGGCAGATCACGATAGTCATGATCACCCCTGTCCATCCCTGTTCGTTATAATAATGTGAGGACAGCCCGCGATACTGGCTGGTTTGCATCGGTGTCCGGTTGATGATGCTGTAGGCGGAAAGTTCCCGCGATATAGTAAAAACAGCGCACAGCATGGCCGCTTTTGCCAGAGAGAAATCCTCCGCTAAAGTCGCCATAGATGCGAAAAACAGCAGTATCATAAACCCGAGAGAGATCACAGCGAATGCTCCTACGTGGGAGTCCTTCAAGATCCGCTGCCGGTCAGCCAGCGGCCTGCGGGAAAGCACCGCATCGCTGCAGTCCATAAACCCGTCCAGGTGAATAAATCCCGTCATCCAGAAATAGCAGAAGGTCAGCAGTGCGCCAGTCAGTAAGCTGCTGACGCCCAGCAGGGACAGCAGCCACCAAATAACGCTCACAAGCATCCCTAGAGCCGTTCCGATCAGGGGAAACATATTGAGCATGGCGTATCGATTATCTTCTTCCCAGCCACGATATGGGCATGGGATCCGGCAAAAACATCCCCAGGCCATCAAAAACCCTTTTATATATCTCATTTCCAGATTTCCTCCATTCCTCCACTGATTTCGATCACCCGTTCGCAGACAGAAGCCAGCGCCCGGTCTGCTGCCGCCAGCCCCTGGCGGTAAGCCTCGACAGTCTCACTGTATTCGCAGGCATCGCTATAGATATAATCGGAGACGAAAACCGTGCTCCCGGTCTTTGCGGCAAACTCTGTAAGATCCCCTCGGATCCGATTTGCAGCATCCGGATCGAATTCGCCGCGCTCGTCGAACATCTCATTGCTGAGAAGTGCGGTCACGCTGTCTAATAAAAATGCTCCGGAGGGAACTACCTGAGGATCGTCCAGGAGCGACAGCAGGTTTTTCCCGCATTCCAGCGTCGTGAATCCCCAGCCGTCCCGTTCGGTCAGGTGTCTGCGGATCCGTGCGTGATCCTCTTCGTCGTGGGGGATCATGGTAGCGATGTAGTAAAGAGGGCTGCCGGCCTCAACCGCCTGCCTGCGAGCCAGGCGCTGCGCATAAAAGGATTTGCCGTTCTTGCAGCCGCCGCTGATGAATACATTCATTTAAAAGAAGTCTCCTTCCTGGATCTCATCCAGATAATCGTCGTTGATCTCGGCCTCATCGAAGGTCGCCATGTGGCACATCACGTCGCATGCTCCCCGGAGCACCTCGAAGGCGATGGGGCAGCCGCTGCCTTCTCCAAGGCGCATGTCCAGGTCGAGAAACGGCCGGAGCTCCAGGCGGTCCATAGCATGCATGTAGCCTTTTTCCAGGGATTTATGAGATGCAAACATATAGGAGGCACAGTCCGGCGCCATCATATAAGCTGCCAGTGAAGCGACTGCGGAAATATAGCCGTCTATCACGATGGGTAGCCGGTTTCGTGCCGCACCCAGGTACAGGCCGGTCATGGCACAGATGTCGAATCCGCCTGCCGTCGCCAGGATCTCCAGCGTGGCGTTTCGCACGTCAGTCAGGCAGTCCAGAGCTTCTCCGAATTCCGTGCTCCGGTAGGGCTGGGACACGGCATCCACGATTTCTTTTTTCTTTGAAAATCCCGCATCGTTGACACCGCCGCCTCTGCCGCATGTCTCCTCCGCGCCAAGGCCTGTCAGGGCGGAAAGTACGGCTGCGCTCGTGGTGGTGTTGCCGATGCCCATTTCTCCTGCACCGATCAGGTCGTATCCCGCTTTTTTTAAAGCGCTCGCCATCTCCATGCCGGTCTCGATACACTGCAGTGCTTCTGCAAAGGTCATGGCAGGGCCTTTTGCAATATTCCAGGTGCCGCGGCGGATCCGGCGGTTTACGATTTTATGGGTGTCTGCCAGGGGTGCTTCGCAGTAAAACTCTTGCGGAATGTCGTCTTTCACACCGAGATCGACGATGAGAAGGTCACTTCCGAAGCTTTCTGCCAGTGCTCCCACGCCGGTGAGTCTGCGGGTGAAGTTGATGGTTTGCGCCCGGGTCACCGACTGGGGTGCTGATGCGATGCCTTCTTCTGCAACGCCATTGTCGGCGCACATGACAGCGACGCAGGTCTTTTCGATGGTGTTATTTACCTGTCCCGTGATCCCTGCCATTTTGATGGAAAGCTCTTCGAGCACGCCCAGGCTGCCCGGCGGTTTTGCCAGTCTGGCCTGACGGTCTGCGGCTTTTTCCATGGCTTTGACGTCGGCGGGATCGATCTCATTTAATTGTGCAAAGAATTCTTCTTTCGTCATAGTTTCCTCGTTGTTATCTATAAGTTTTTTTGATTTTCCATCCACTCCATGGCCTTGCCGCAGTGGATGACCTCGACAGTGTAGGTGGTGTCCGGATTGCAAAGCTCCTTTGCCTGCCGCAAAAGAGCGTGGATATCCATGCTCCCTTCGTCAAACGGTGCGTGCCAGTCGTAGCTTCCGTCGTTGTTGTGAAGGTGGAAGTGTTTGATATACGGTGACAGCACCTGGATCCACTGGCTGACCGGAACATCGCTCATACAGTTGGCGTGGCCGATGTCCAGACAGATGCCGATGTTAGGCTGATCGATATCTTTTAGCATATCTGCCATCATCTGCGGTTCATCTTCCAGGACGTTTTCGATGCAAAGCTGAAAATCCGCAGGCTTGTCTGCCATAAATCCCGTCCAGAATTTCACCGATTGCTCCTGATGCCACGATTTAAAGTAAATGTGAGGCACATAACCGGAGTGGACTACCATTTTAGTGATGCCCAGATCTTTACAGGCGGTGTACGCCTGCTCCATCCGATGGCGGGCAAGGTCCTTTGCAAGAGGATCGATAGCCGCCGGATGCAGTTCGTTAAACGGTGCGTGGAGCACCGCGTGCTCCGGAGAGACTTTGCAGTCCGTAAAAAGCCGGCGGATCTCTTTGCAGCATGATTCGTATTTTGGCTCGTCCAGATTTTCTGCCATGCAGAACTGATCCAGTTCGAGGCCGCTTTGTGTTTTTTTGACCCAGCAGGCGAAGTCCTCGCCGATGGTCGCGATGTAAAGATTTTTCATAGGGTTTATTATATCACGGCATCTTGTGCAAGGATAGGATCAAATAAAGTTGGTCATGTTACCGGATTCCTGCACAGGTGGCAGGATTCCTGCTCTCTTTCCGGCCTCGATCGACTTGAGCAGCCAAGCCATATTGCGTCCTAGATTGTGCATGGTCTGAAGTCCTTCTAGGTCTTTTTTGACATCGGACGGTTTCCAGCCGTGAACCATATTCCAGTAGGTGGAGCTTACGACTGGCATCTGGGCGATGGTGAAATATTTCTGAAGAACGTCTAAAGATGCACTCGTTCCCGCGCGGCGTGCTGAGGCGATAGCTGCCGCAGGTTTGTGTGCAAAGGCTTTGTAGCTCAGACCATCGCAGCAGCTGAAAAAAGCTCGATCAAGGAAGGAAAGGATTCGGCCGGTCGGATGGGCATAGTACACAGGTGTGCCGAATACAAAACCATCTGCTTTATGTGCTTTTTCTACAAACTCGTTGACGGGGTCATCTTCAAAAACACATTTGACTCCATTACACATCATACATCCATTACAGTCGCGGATCCTGCCTGGACCGATTTGAACGATTTCATATTGTATATTTTCTTCGGTGAGGATTTTTCCAATTTCCTCGAGGGCTGTAAAGGTGCAGCCTTTCTTATTTGAGCTTCCGTTTAACATTAATACTTTCATGGCAATTCTCCTCAGTTGGTATTTTTATCGAGTAATTTCGTGATCATATGAGTAACGTTTTGGGCAATCGCCTTGTGACCGGAGGCGGTTAGATGAATGCCATCCAGGTACAGATCATTTTGAAAAAGCTGGCCGGTCTGCGCTTTGAATGATTCAAAACCAGCGTAAAAGTCGAAAACGGGAAAGTCAAAGGTAGAGGCAAAGGAATGAAGCCAAAGCCGAAGCAGCAAGTGTTTTTCCGAAACTTTCCCGAAGTCGCTGAAAGCAGCCCAGTCGCTTCGGATCTGTCCCGCAGAAAAGCCGGGTGCGATTCCTATAATAGGAGTGATTCGCTGGGCGGCAGCCTGGTGTGCCATGGCCATGTAGTTGTTTTTAGGGATATCCAGACTGCTGCCCACGATGAAATCGTTGATTCCTCCTGTAATAAGAACATAATCTGGTCTATGCTCGATCACGTCCCGTGAAAAGCGAGCCAGCATCCCGGATGTGGTATCACCGTTGATTCCTGCGTTGATTAGTGTTGTGTTTTCTGGATATGACTGAGAAATCCAGTTTTCTTTTTTTCTTACCCCGAAGCCGCGCGTAAAGCTGTCTCCAAGGCATATAATGTTTGTATTATGCATAAGATCCCTCCTTGGTTCATAAGGTAACTCTAGCACTATTGCGGCGAAAATGCAATGGTTATTATAGAAGTTATGATAAATACGGAATAAATAAGACTATTGAAATTACAAGAAAACTATTGACATGTAACGGAGATAGTGGTAACTTATAAAAAGAGTTACGAAAAGCAATGACATAATGTCGCAACATATGTTTACAAAAGCGAAGTACATAACATAATCCATACATAAAGAACTCCGAACAAAATACAAAGTCGTAACTTGAGTGAAAGCCTATGAGATAATTTGACATAAACACTTACTCGATTCCAATCCTATTTCCTTGCGACATCAAAAAACATATTTTGGAATTCCTCAGAGGCGGGGACAGGTGGTTCGATGCCTGTCCTCTGCACGGATGAGGATGAAAAAGAAAGGACGAAGAGCCATGAAGTATATGAAAACGGGCAGCACGGATCCGTGCTATAATCTGGCGTTTGAAGAATATGTTTTGAAAAACTGTAAAGATGATGACTACGTTCTTTTGTGGCAGAACGATAATACGATCGTATTTGGGGTGAATCAAAATCCGTTAGAAGAGATCAATATGGATGCAGCGAAAGAGCTGGGAGTCAATATTGTCAGAAGAACAACCGGAGGCGGAGCGGTATACCACGATATGGGGAATTTGAATTTCTCCTATATCACCGACTGGGATGATGGAGAGAGTTCCAGCTATGCCAGATTTTTGGAACCGATCACGAAAGCTTTTGCCAAGATCGGACTGAAAGTGGTCATGAAAGGCCGAAACGATCTGCTTCTGGACGGCAAGAAAATTTCCGGCAGTGCACAGCGTTTGCTGGACGGGCGGATCCTCCATCATGGAACGCTGCTGATCGATTCGGATCTGGGGAAAATCAGCAATGTCCTCAATGTATCCGAAGATAAGATCAAGTCAAAGGGAATCAAGTCCGTGCGAAGCCGGGTGACCAATATCAATGCTTATGCGGATCATAAACTGGATATAGAAGATATTAAAAATCTGCTGTTGGACAACTGGTTTAACGGCGAAGTGAACGAGACTTTCTTTGAAGAGGCTCAGCTGGCGGAAATACGCGATCTGGCAGACCAGAAATATCGCAGCTGGGACTGGGTCTACGGAAGATCGCCGAAATTCAATTATAAAAATCGAATGAGGTTTGAAGGGGGTTCCATAGAAGTGAACCTAGAAGTTGAAGGTGGGATCATACAGCAATGTATCATCATCGGAGACTTCCTTTCATTACAGAGTATAGAGAATGTTGAGAAAGTACTTACAGGCATTCCGTTTGATGTTCGAGCGGTGACGCAGGCTTTAGACCCGTTGCCGCTGGAATTGTACTTCGGAAGTATTTCCAGGGACGAAGTGCTGAAGTGTTTTCAAGAGGGGTAAATTCAGAGATGATTTGCGTGCGATAAGACGCTGCAGAACTGATTTTTGATCGGTTCTGCAGCGTCTTATTTTTTGGATAAGCAATAGGAAGTAATCTATCAAAGTAAAAGAAGCCTGTGCTTTGGTAGACACAGGCTTCTGTCATATCTATTCTATTTTGCGATTAGTTTCACCTTTGGCTTCAGGCAGTCGATTGCAATTTGGATGGTTCCCTGCAGATATACATCGCTGTAATCCTCCTGCAATTCAAATTTCGGGAGAAATTCACTTGGGAACATTTCGGCACAGGTGTCGCAAATGGTTTTAAAGTTTTCGACATTAAAACTTTTTCCCATAAGGACAATAACCGAAGGATTAATGGTGGAGATTATAGCTGCGATGGAAAACAGTGTTTCCTGAATAAGCTTTGGCTTTGTTGAATCAGCAAATTGAAGTTCACTGGCAAAACTATCATAAATATAACTGATTTCCCCTTCCATATTTGAAGCTCCTCTATATATTTGGTTGTTGATAATAAATCCGGCGCCTACAGGATGTTCCAGTGGGGTTAATATCGTTGCTAAAGTTTGACCTTGATGTTCAGCATGAGCCTGGTAATAGCCGTATGCGCTGATGGACGGACTTCGATCGACAGAGACTTTCACGCCAAAGGCATTTCCCAAAAGGGCGACTAAATTTACTCCATTTAATTCTTCAATATCGTTGATACCGATCGTACCTTCTTTTGATGCGAATCCAGGGATTCCGATCCCGATTGATTTGATATTGGAATGGGTGGAAATGAGATCGGACACCAAGTTTTTTATAGTGTCAGGATCGATACGATCGTATGCTTTTATCCGCTCTTCCATGATTTCACCGTAAAGGTTGGTTACTGCATACTGAAGTGTTTTCAAGGTTTTATCGGACTGGATCGTCATAGCGATCACCAGCGAGAAATTTTTATTATAGATGTATTGACGGGCAGGTCTTCCGCCACTACAGTTTTCTAAATCTCCTTCCAAAATTTCCCCGGATGTGACCAGATCTTTTAGAATGTTGCCGCATGTGGCAATGCTGAGCCCGGTGATGCGAGCAATTTCAGCTCGCGTAGCAATTTGCAAGCTCTTCAATGTATCTAAAATCAAATTTGTGTTAGATTCTTTGACACGAAGTGTATTATTCGTTAAAACGGGATTGTTCATATGCATTAAGTCCTCTCTAAGGTATAAAATAGCAAGATATAAGAATCTTGTGACCTCACATATAATTTATCATTTTGAAAAAGATATATCAATAAGTATTACAAAAGAAATTACGATGATATATTTATTTTAGGAATGATTGTTATCTACTCACCAATGTCAAATTAGGCTGAAGATTGCTGATTGCAGTATCCAAAGCGCCAGATGCACAAACTTTCAATGGGCTTTCCTCCAGAATGAATTTAGGCCGGGGCTCATTAGGAAAGGTTTGCATGCATCGGTCTTTGATTTCCTGTAATGAAATTGCAGAAGTCTCGGATTTTGACAGGAGAATTACATCCGGATGAAATGTGGCCAGTGAAGATGCGATGGCGAACATAACTTTTGTCATAAGAGTATCGTGTCCGGATTTTTTTTTCAAATGTGTTTGTAGGAAGTGCATTTCAAATTGGCCTTCTTCAGATGAATCACCTGTGTAGACCTTTCCGTTAAACACATACCCGGCATTCACAGCGCTCTGAGATATAGTAAAAGCAGCTATGGTAGCATTGGTAAGATCGGGATTGTTTTTATAGTAGTCCATTGCAATAATAGACGATATTTTTTCGATTTTCACAGGAATCTGGTATTTTTGCGTGCACAACGTTTCCAGAAAACGGGTGTCTTGGATTCCGGCTGCTTTCTGCAAATGATGGAGTAAAGTGGCCGGGATGCCAATGCTGATGGAAGTAAGTGAATGAAATCGTTTGAACTCTTTGTCGAGAAGAGCTTCGAGTGTTGATAAGCTGAAGCTGCTAGTAGAAAAAGTGTTTCGAGTTACGACTTCTTTACAGAGATTTGTTACAGTATACTGCACGATATAGTTGTCTGTGTCAGGATATATTATAATAGCTGCCACTATATGGTGGCTTTTATTATAAATATATTGTTTGGCAGGGCGACCCCCGCTGCAGTTCTGCAAGCCACCCTCCATAATTTCGCCAGAAACAAGAAGGGATTTTAGTATATTGCCGCAAGTGGACAAGCTTAGCCCGGTTGACCTTGCTATTTCATTTCGTGTGGCAGTGCCGAGTTTCTTTATGGTGGAGAGAATAAGTTGTGTGTTGGATTCTTTTACTCGAGTCGTATTATTGATTAATGTATGATGTTCCATATTCATTAGACCTCCCTTCTGGACTTAGCTAAATAAAAAACGCCTGCTTTGAGGCGCTGAATCTACAAAAATAAACAACAAAGATACACTGTACTACAAAAAATAATACAGAGGATAAGCTGTATTTTATAAGAAACATAGTCTCACCTCAGAAGACTTATGTGTAGAGACTAGACAAGTTTCCCGACTTAATCTTTACTGTAGAGAATACTACATACCTACTTGGATGCCTTCCCCAGGAAATTATCCTCAGTGGCTGTGACAGAACACGTATCCGTTCGTAGATAACACGGTTGCTGAGATACAGTGCCGGAGTTACACCGGCTTCCAGAAATGCTGAGTCTCAATCAATATTAATATATGTTAATATTACTATTTATTTTATGCTTTGTCAAACAAAAATTAAAACGTGATAGACGAAAGTAATAATAGGCGATGTTTAACAAAAAATACGGCTTACGATAAGTGTTGACAAAAGAGAAATAATATGGTATGTTATTTAAAAATTCATACTATTTATTTTAATCAAAAGGAGGCAAAGAAGTTGACACAAAATACCAACGGAGCTGTTGGAACGGGCGGAACGCAGGCGCTGGATGTTTTAAACAGCCGAAAAATCAGATTTGTTATCCAAGGAATGTTTTATGCAATGATGTCGGGGCTGCTGGTTGCAGTTCAAGGAAATGTATCATCGATCGTGCAGACCTATGCACCATTTATTGATCTTCCTACAGGCGTTGCACTTGGTATCCTTGCGGTAATTTGTCTAAGCTTTTGTCAGGAACTTATAGCATTTATTGTTTTACTCATTGTGAATACAATTCGAGGAACAGGTCCGAGAGAATATATTAGATTGTATGCTTCGGGAAAGCCTGCATTGTTCTTGTTCCTTGCAGGATGTGGCGGAGGCCCGTTTGGAATCTGCTGCCAGTTGATTGCGATGAGCATGTGTGGTGTGACGATTACAACGGCGATTGCTGTTATAAACCCTATCATCGCAGCGGTTCTCTCAAGAATTTTCCTGAAGGAGAATATTAAACCTCGCGTTTGGGTTGGGATTGTAATCGTAATTGCAGGTGCAATCATGGCTGTTGTAGGACCGAGTGGAGGGGATCAGTATCCGCATTTCTTTATAGGTGTTCTTTTTGCTCTGCTGGGAAGCTTCGGATGGGGTATGGAAGGATTCCTGGGTACGTTTGGCTCTGACATTGTTGACACTTATGTTGGATGCGGATGCTTTAGAATCGGATGCTCGACTCCGATTCTGTTTTTACTGACCATCTTGGTTGGTGGATTCTGTGGCATCGGGTTTGGCGACGGACCGGTATTAGTGGGTGAAATTTTAACAGATGGAGCGAATGCGCTTCCTTTGATCCTGCTGGGTATCTGTGAAGCAATGGCAGCATATACTACATATCTTGCGTTTGATAAGGCTGGCGCTGCTAGAACGCTGGTATTTGTTAATACGTATGCGATTTGGAGTATTCCGGTGGGCTTTGCATTTGCAGCATTGGGAATCTTCCCGTACTCTGTAGCTCCGCTTACTGTAATCGGTATTGTCGTATCTCTGATTGGACTGGTATTGATTGCAGCGAATCCAAAAGAACTGGTAAATATGAGAGATAACTAGAGGGTAGGAGGAAAGAAATATGAAATTGCCTTTTAAGGTTGCAATTATGCAGCACTTTATTTTAAATCCGGACACATCGTTTGATGTGAACGAAATCTTAGAAGCTATGAAGCCTGTTTATGGTAAGGAGCGTCAGTGTAATCCGGTGCGGATCGATTATTATCTGAGAGCCATGCTGAACGTAAACATTTTAGAAACGGCTTCCATTGAGCTCGTAGGCGAAAAAGATTTGGATGTGAGATATAAAATCACAAATCATGGTGTTGAAATGAAAAAATACATTCCAAAGAAAAAGGAAAATTCGTATCTGTAGATCAAAAACAAAAGGAAACGACCGTGAGGCAAGGAGAAGTTGCTTTGCGGTCTTTTTCTAAACAGAAGACTTTGTTAAAAAAGTAAAGCGTAAATTGTCGGAATTTTATTGACAGAATAGGGCGGGGATGCTATATTTGAGATAAGTTATTAAAAGTGATAATAAAACATAAATACAAATACATACGCAATGATATTGAAATAAACTTGCAAGATCACAGATCAGAAAGGAGAAATCATGTTTTACGATGTAGTAGTGCTGGGCGCAGGCCCAGGAGGATATGTCAGCGCGATCCGGGCAGCTCAGCTGGGTGCGAAGACAGCTATCATTGAGAAGAACAAAGTGGGAGGAACCTGCCTGAATGTGGGATGTATCCCGACGAAGGCTCTGATGAAAAATGTTGAGATCCTACATTATATTGATGCGGGAAAGAAAAGAGGCATTAAAGTCAAGGGAGAACTGGAGCTGGATTATGCGAAGGCGGTTAAGGCTAAGGACAAGGCAGTAAAGCAGCTGGTAAATGGAGTGACCGGTTTGCTCGCTTCCAACGAAATCACCATGTATCAGGGCATGGGAACTGTAAAAGCCGGTAATAAGATCGAGGTTGCAGCTGAAAACGGCGATGTTGAAACGATCGAATACGGCAAGCTGATCCTGGCAACAGGATCTTCTCCGAAGATGCCGCCGATTCCGGGCGCTGATCTGGAAGGCGTTATGACAAGCGAAGGTTTCCTTTCTATCACAGAAGTTCCGGAGAAACTGGTTGTTATCGGTGCAGGGGTTATCGGATGTGAGCTGGCAACGGTATTTAAGGCTTATGGAAGTCAGATTACTATGGTTGAGATGATGGATAAACCTGTTGCGATCCTCGACAGCGATGTAGCTAACTATATGGAAGGCATCTTAACGCAGCAGGGGATCGATCTGAAACTGGGCAAGCAGGTAAAGGGCATTGCCAGGAACGATGCAGGCAGTCTGGATGTGACTATCGCAGATAAGGATGGCAACGAAGAAGTCGTAAGTGGTGATAAAGTTCTGATCTCCATCGGAAGAGGTCCTAATGTGGCTGGTCTGGATGAACTGGGACTGGAAACGGAGAGAGGATATGTTGTTGTAAATGACAAGCTGGAAACCAGTGCAAAAGACGTTTACGCCATCGGTGATGTGACCGGCAAGAAGCTTCTGGCCCATGTGGCGTCCGAAATGGGTGTTGTAGCGGCAGAAAATGCGATGGGAGCCAGTAAGGCCATGGATCTGTCTATCGTTCCGAGCTGTCTTTACACGATTCCTGAAGTTGGCTGCGTAGGCATGTCCGAAAAAGAAGCGAAAGACGCTGGATATGATGTGATCTGCGGCAAATTCCCGCTGGTAGCCTGCGGTAAAGCCGTTGCTACAGGAGATACAGAGGGGATGTTTAAGATCGTAGCAGATAAAAAGACCAGAAAAGTTCTCGGAGCGCATCTGGTTGGTAAGAGTGCTACCGAGCTGGTCGCTGAAATGGCAGCATACATGAAGATGAATGCTACAGTAGATGATGTAGTAGATACGATCCATGCGCATCCTACGATCTCGGAATCCATTGCGGAAGCAGCCAGAGATATCGATAATTGTACGATCCATATGCCGAAGAAATAAATTATAGGAGGCAGAAAATGTCGTATGTAATAGGAATTGATACGGGAGGAACCTATACGGATGCTGTTCTTTTAGATACGGAAAAGAAAGGCGTTGAGGCTATCGTACGAAAGGCGAAAGCTTTTACTACCCATGAAAAGCTGGAGAATGGTATAGAGCAGAGTATGGGAGAATTGAACCTGACGCCTGACGATACATCTCAAATTGAAAAGGTTGTGCTTTCCACCACGCTGGCAACGAATGCGATCGTTGAGAAGAAGCTTCATAAAGTAGGGCTGATCGTTGTTGGAGATATGCCGAGAGGAGAGATAGCATCCCAGTACATTGAGTCTGTTCCGGGACGTATCAATATCAAAGGGCGAGCATTGGTGAACGTCAGCAGAAAAGCGACGGAGGAAGCGTTGAAAAGACTACTGCCTCATGTGGGGGCGATCGCGATTTCTGGCGCGGCTAGTGTCAGGAATCCTATGCAGGAGCAGGAGGTAAAGCAGATCGTACAGGAAAATTGTGATTTGCCGGTCATGTGCGGACATGAATTCGTCAGTGAACTGGGTTTTCTGGAACGCACAAATACCGTGGCGATCAATGCTGGTCTGCTGCCTATTATCAATCGCTTCCTGGAAGCAATAAAAAATGTTTTAGAGAAGATGAAGATCGATGCTCCCATTTTCGTGGTGAAAGGTGATGGGAGTATCGCAACGGAAGATTTGATTCGAGAAAAGCCGATCGAGACGTCATTGTCAGGCCCGGCAGCAAGCATGATCGGGACCATAAATTTGACAGGCATTGAAAATGCAATTGTTTCCGACATGGGCGGCACGACAACGGATACGGGGATTGTCCGAGGCAAGCGTGTAGAGCTCTCTTCCGAAGGTGCGGAAGTCGGCGGCTGGCGAATCAAGGTAAAGTCGGCCAAGTTATATACCTTCGGACTTGGCGGCGATAGTGAAATCGCGATTGACGATGGAGGTCTGAAGGTGGGGCCAAGACGTGTCTTGCCGGCATGCCGGGGCGGAGCAGGAAACATGACCCCGACAGATCTGATGCATTATACGAGGGAGTTTATAGCATGGGATTCGGAACTGGCGGAGGCATCAGTTCGTGCTTATGCAAGCAGAATGTTTGTTACTCCGGATACTTTTGTGAAAGCGGCGGAAGGAGCTGTCACAGAGAAGATTTACGAAGAAAACATCTCATTATACAAAGACCTGGGCTTTCCGGTATGTGCCATCGGGGCACCGGCGAACACATGGTATAAGAAAGCGAAAGCAGAGTACGAGTTTGATCTGATCATTCCGCCCAACTACGAGGTGGCTAATGCAGTTGGCGCAGCCACTGCGGGGATTCAGGAAACTGTGCAGGCTATTGTGAGACCTGGCGAAGAAGGACATGGATTTCTGGTTCACGCGGACAAAGAGAGATTCTCTCTGATGGATCGCAGGGAAGCACTCAAAAAGGCGTATCAGGCTTCGCTGGAATATGCAAAACAGAAGATCCTGGATCAGAATTTAGAGATAGATCAGATCGAAACTGAATGTGTGGATGTATATATGGACGCAGGACGTCTGATATATAAGAGAATCGATCTTGCTGAGATCGAAGAAGAGATTTTAGAAGGTGAAGACCATTCCGGACAGTTTGTTGAGACCCGGATCAAGGTCTCGGCCAATGGAAAGAACTTCATTTAAAATCGAATTGTTGAAAAGAAGGAGGAAATGTAATGGCAATTCCAAAAGAAAGAGCATTGGAAGCATATAAGACAATGCAGAAAATCAGAAACTTTGAAAAACAGGCATCCAGAAGTTTCTCGGAAGGTGTCGTACAGGGCTTTATTCACCTGTACACAGGCGAGGAAGCTGTTGCTACCGGCGTGTGTATGAACCTTGAGAAGACAGACTATATCACAAGTACACACAGAGGACATGGACATATTATTGCAAAGGGAGCTGATCTGAACAGAATGATGGCAGAACTTTGCGGCAGAGAAACGGGCTATTGTCACGGTAAAGGTGGTTCCATGCATATCACGGATACAGAGATCGGTGTTCTGGGTGCTAACGGTATTGTAGGCGGCGGATTTACGCTGGCATGTGGCGCAGGAATCACAGCGCAGATGAAACAGAACGGTGCGGTATGCGTATGCTTCTTCGGAGATGGTTCTACAGGAACAGGTACATTCCATGAAGCTATGAACCTGGCAAGCGTATGGAAGCTGCCGGTAGTATTCGTTTGTGAAAACAATGGATATGGAATCAGTACTGCATGCAGAAGAGATTCTTCCTATACAAACCCGAGCATGAACTGTAAGACGGTTGCTGACAGAGCGCTGGCATACGGCATGAAGGCGATGGTTGTAGATGGCAATAATGTCAATGAGGTTTATGACCGTGCCAAGGAAGCTATCGCATATGCCAGAGAAGGCAACGGACCGGTATTTCTGGAATGCAATACATATAGATGGGATACTCACTTCGTAGGGGATACAGACAACTACAGACTTCCGGATGAACTGGCAGTATGGAAGGAAAAGTGCCCGATCAAGCTGCATGAGACTTATCTGAAGTTTATGAAGCTGGCAGATGACGATCAGCTGAAGGCGATCGCGAAGGAAGCCAGAAATGAAGTAAAAGCTGCTCTGAAATTTGCAGAAGAGAGTCCGTTCCCGGCTCCGGAAACAGCAGTACAGGACGTTTACACTGATATCGTAGAGGAGGGAAGATAAGATGAAAGAAATTTTTTTCTCGGAAGCTATCGCATCTGCAATCAGAAATGAAATGCAGAGAGATGAAAATGTATATATCCTTGGCGAAGACGTAGGTATTTATGGCGGAAGTTTTGGCGCTACTGCTGGACTGTATGATGAATTTGGTCCGCTGCGTGTCAGAGACACTCCGATTTCTGAAATGGCAATTATGGGTTCCAGTGCAGGCGCAGCAGTAACAGGGATGAGACCGATTGCAGAGATCATGTACGATGACTTCCTCGGATGCTGCATGGATCAGCTGATGAACCAGGCTGCCAAGTTCCGTTACATGTATGGAGGCAGAGTACAGGTTCCTATGACGGTAAGATGTGCATGCGGAGGTTACGTAACAGGTGCGGCACAGCACTCCCAGAGTATCGAAGCGATGATCGCACATATTCCGGGGCTGAAGGTGGTGTATCCGTCTAACCCGCAGGATGCAAAGGGACTGCTGATTTCTGCAATTCGTGATGATAACCCGGTAGTATTCTTTGAACACCAGACTCTGTATGGAGTAAAGGGTGAGGTTACTGACGATTTCGATCCGATTCCATTAGGAAAAGGCAAGATCGTTAAGGAAGGTAAAGATGTTACCGTAGTTGCAACAGGTGTGCAGGTGGGTAAAGCGAAGGAAGCTGCTGAACAGCTGGAAAAAGAAGGTGTGAGCGTAGAAGTAATCGACCCTAGATGTCTGTATCCGCTGGATAAGGAAATGATCTACGGTTCTGTAGAAAAGACAGGTAAGATCGTAATCGCAACAGAAGAATGCAAACGTGGTGCATGGTCCGGAGAACTGGCAGCAAGAATCGCAGAAGACAGATTCGAATGCCTGAAGAAGCCTATTGTAAGAGTAGGCGCGCTGGATACTCCGGTTCCGTTCTCGCAGCCGCTGGAAGATTATATGCTGCCGCAGACAGCATATATCGTAGATGCGATCAAATCTGTTCTGTAACTTAAATTAATTAAAATAAAATTAGATAAGAAAAGGAGAATACAACAATGGCTACATTAATCAAAATGCCTAAGATGGGCGCAACTATGACAGAAGGTACTTTAACAAACTGGATCGTAAAAGAAGGTGATACCGTAGAAGAAGGCGATGCAATCTTTGAAGTGGAAACAGATAAGCTGTCCAATGAAATTGAATCCTATGAAGACGGAACGATCCTGAAGATTCTGGTAGAAGAAGGATCCACAGTGCCTTGCCAGACTCCGGTAGCTGTAATCGGCGAAGAAGGAGAAGACTACTCTGATCTTTTAAAGTAGTTGAAACAGAAAAAACAGAAAGGCTAAAAGAGATGAGTAAAGTTTTAGACCAAACCAATCGAGAATATCTTGCGAGCCTCATTCCGAAGGACATTCCTGACTGGAAGGCTTCCTGGGAGGAAGGTTATAAAATCGGTCAGGGCATTGAAATTATGGAAACTCCATTCATGAAGAAATATGGGGTAAAGAGCGATGCGGAGTACCGCCTTCAGCAGGCAGCCCAAGGGAAACTGACCTATCAGATCAACATGGGGCTTGCTTCTGTAGAAGACGAAGCGGCAGGACTCCGGGAAGCTGAAAAATTCAACGAAGAAACAGGACTTCGCATCAGCTTTGCTCATCAGCTCCCTAAGAACATTGTCGGAACGCCGAAGGACAAAAGAGATGGTGTTCCGACGGCTCTGGGATTTGACCTGAATGAACTTTCGGACTGGACTGCAATCACGCAGGCGTCTACCATTGAAGCGATTTTTGCAGATAATCACCTTGGATACCCGAATGCGGTGGAGACGACCATCAATGCGCTGAAGGCAGGAAGCAGATACCAGGGAATGTTCGGGATGTTCCAGCAGGTGGCACCGGGATGCCCGGATGAAGTGTGGAACATGAACGAAAATGTTAAAGCACTTGGAATTGTTGCTTCCAAGTGGGACGATCAGATCATTGTAAACTCCAATCAGGATGATAGTTTGCCGGCATACTGTATGGATCTTACATCATATCTCGCATGGGCCAAGTGGGAACGGTATGTTGTAACGGATTTGTGCAAAGCGCGTTACGCATTCAGCTTCGGGAATCTGACAAGCAACCTGATTCATAAAGCAGCCATGTGGCTGGCAGCCAGTGATACATTCCGTCTGGATGATCAGCCGGGAATCGAGTTTATTTACCCGAACACAGTGGATCACTGGGATCATCATCTGCATTCCAACTACGGCTTCCAGATTCCGGAGGCATTGATGCTGAACCTGGTGGAACGGAAGTTCAAGACGGGAGGGTCCTTCTTATCAGTGCCTATTTCCGAAAAGGTTGCGATTCCTACGGTTCCCGAAATGCTGGATATGACCGGAGCCTGTCAGAGAACAGATGAAGCGGCTCCATATTTTGAACAGATGATGGACTGGACGATCGTAGAAGAAACCCGGGATAAGATCAAAGAGTATTCGGAAATCATGTTCCAGAACTTCATGAACGGTATGGAAGAAGCAGGGATCGATATCACCAATCCAATCGAAATGATGGTTGTGCTGAAGAAGATGGATCCGACCAAGTTCGAGCAGCTGTTTCATCCATCTGTTGTACAGGATGGCAAGGATCGTGTGGAACCGATGCTTCCTGCGGCACTCTGGTCGGTTTCGGAGAATATGTCTCTGGGAATTATTGATAAACTGAAAGGTACTGCGTGCGAAGAAAAACTGAAGGGAAAACGCGTATGTATCGTTTCGGGAGATCTGCATTATTTCGGTCTGTATGTTATGAGCCGTGTGCTGGAAGAACTGGGAGCCGATGTCCTTTATGGCGGAAATTCCATGGATGCCATCGATGTGCTGGACCTTGCAGATGAACATGGAATCAAGAATATTGGAATCAGCCTGCACAACGGTCAGGCACTGCCCTATGCCAGACTGCTGAAAAAGCTGGCAGAAGAAAGAGGTCGGGAATATAATTTCTACCTTGGTGGAGCACTTACCAGTTTCCTGCATGAAGATGATGAAGTCCCGGTAGATGTAACCGAGTATATCGAGGAAATGGGTTTGCATACGACTTCTTCGGTAGAAGAACTGGCGATAGCACTTGCACATCAGGAGGATTAACCGAGAAAAGGAGAAAATCATGGGAAAGACAGTAAAACTGACAGGAATACGGAAGCTCATCGCTCAGAGAATGAGCGAAAGCTGGAATACAGCTCCGCGTGTTGTATATACGTTGAGTGTAGATATGACGAAGACCCTTGCTCTGATTAAAAAAATGAATGAGGGAAATGAAGATAAAGCTAAGAAAGTGACGGCAAACCATATTCTGATGAAGGCTTGTGCAGATGCTATGGCAGAATACGAATATGTAAACTCCAGCTTCACAGAAGAAGGTATTGAAATCCACGATGAAATCAATATAGGACTGGCTGTTGCAATAGAAAGAGGTCTTATTGTTCCTAGCACAAAGAATGTGGGCAATAAAGATCTGAAGCAGATTGCAGAAGAAACTAACGAACTGGTTTACAAGGCAAGACACAATAAGTTGGATATGGATGATATCACAGGTGCGACCTTCACCATTTCCAATCTGGGCATGATGGGAATCGAGAACTTCTCTCCAATCATCAATCTGCCGGAGGTGGCGATCCTGGGTGTAAACAAAATCGTGGACACTCCTGTAGTGGAAGATGGTAATATTGTAATAAAACCTAAGATGAACCTGAATTTTGTGGCGGATCATCGTGTAATCGATGGTGCTTATGCAGCAAAATACATCTCTAAAGTAAAAGAAATTCTGGAAAATCTCTAAAGAGATCATGGAGGAATCAAAATGGATAAGAAAAAAATGTATATCAACGGTGAGTGGATCGAAGGCACTTCCGGTAAAACATTTCAGTCGGTAAACCCGGCAACAGGAGCTGTAAACGCAGAAGTTTGCCAGAGCAGCTTAGAAGATACAAAAGCTGCTATCGACGCTGCTTATACTGCATTCTATGAAACAAGAGAATGGAGAGATATGGATGCCCAGGAAAGAAGCGACATGATGCTGAAGATCGCTGATACAGTTGCCAAGTACAAGGATGAACTGGCAATGCTGGACAGCATCGATATGGGCAAGCCGCTCAGAGAAGCAGAAGCTGACGTAGATGATACTATCTACTGCTACAGATACTATGCAGGGCTGATGAAGGCTCCGCACGGCGGCGCATACGAAGTAAACAAGGGCTTCGGCGATATGCACTGCTACAGCATTCATGAGCCGATCGGCGTATGCGCGCTGATCACACCTTGGAACTACCCGCTGCTGATGGGCGCTAACAAGCTGGCTCCATGTCTGGCTGCAGGAAATACGGTTATCTACAAGCCGCCTACAGTAAGCGTGCTGTCCGCCATCAAGATGTTTGAGATCTTCGAGGAAGTTGGACTGCCAAAGGGCACTGTAAACCTGGTAATGGGATCCGGAAGTGTTCTGGGTACAGAGCTTTCTGAAAGCGAAAAAGTGGATATGGTTTCCTTTACAGGAAGCACGGCAGTTGGTCAGGACATTATGAGAAAAGCAGCTGGAACAGTGAAAAAGGTCAGCCTGGAACTGGGCGGCAAGTCCCCTAACGTGATCTTTGCAGATGCAGACCTGGACTGCGCAGTGGAATGGTCCATGATCGGTGTATTCTATAACCAGGGAGAAGTATGCTCTGCAGGAAGCCGTATCATCATCGAAGAAAGCATCAAGGATGAGTTCTTGAAGAGATTCAAGGCTAAGGCAGAAGCGATGACTATCGGCGATCCACTGAAGAATCCGGATATGGGGTCCATCGTATCGGAAGAACAGTTCAACACTATTATGTCCTACATTGAAAAGGGCAAGGCAGAAGGCGCTACACTGGTAACTGGCGGTGAAAGATATGCAGAAGGAGAATGTGCCAAGGGCTTCTATATCAGACCGACGATCTTCGATAACTGCACACCGGATATGACCATTGTGAAGGAAGAAATCTTCGGACCTGTTGTAACAATCCAAACATTCAAGACAGAAGAAGAAGCAATCGCTATGGCCAACGATACTCCTTACGGACTGGCAGGCATGGTATTTACGACAGATGGCGCCAGATCTCTGCGTGTAACGAAGGAGATCAGAGCCGGAATCATGTGGATCAACTGCAACCAGCCGGCATTCAATGAAGCTCCGTGGGGTGGCTATAAGATGAGCGGTATCGGACGTGCGTTGGGCACTTACGGCTTGGAAGAATACCAGGAAGTAAAGCAGATCAATATCGCGCTGAATCCAGGTCCTGTAGGCTGGTATGAAAACGAATAAGAATCTCCTTAAATGGTAGTAACAATCTAAGCAAAAAGAACATCCTGCGTGTAACTAACTGTAACTATTAGAATATCATTGATATCTTGCGAACATCTCGATACGGGGTGTTCTTTTTGTTTTCGGCTGATGCATACTGTGAACAATAAGAGTGTATTGTGCGTGCAACTGTAAATGTTTTAATAAGTATAAGTATTGTAAAAAGGATTATGATAATATATAATAAATCTGCTATTCAAGGAAGGAGTAAACAGTATGAGCGTATTATTCAGTTCACCCGGAAAATATATTCAGGGAAGCGGAGAACTTTCAAATCTTGGAAAGTACACCAAAGAGTATGGAAAGAAAATGCTGCTTATTACGGATCAATTTTTATTAGACAAGTTTAAATCAAATTTGGATGTAAATATTGAGGTGCATGACGTGGAAATAGAATATGTTATATCCAGCGGAGAATGTACCTATAAGGAAATAGAGCGGATTGCTGATTTGGCGAAGTCAACCGCAAGTAATATCATAGTTGGTGTTGGTGGTGGTAAAGTCTTAGATACTTCGAAAGGGGTGGCGACAAAAACGGGATTACCATTAGCTATTGTACCTACCAGCGCGGCACAGGATGCACCGTGTTCCAGACTATCTGTGGTATATAATGAGAATCATGAACTGGATTCTTTTATGACTCATAGAGAAAATCCTAATTTGGTTATTGTTGATAGTAAAGTAATCAGTGAAGCTCCGGCTCGGATGTTGGCTGCAGGAATGGGGGATGGTATTTCGACGAAGTTTGAATCCAGAGCCTGCATTGCTTCGGATTTAGAAAACTACGGTGGCGGGAAGGCGACGAAAATAGCTGAAACTTTAGCGCAGTTATGCTATGACATCATTATGAAAAATGGGAAAGCAGCGTATAAGGCGGTACAGAATCAGGTTGTTACAAAGGCACTGGAAGTGGTTATTGAAGCCAATATTTATCTTTCTGGCTGTCTCTTATACACATCTCCGAGCCCACGAGACGG
>NZ_JACRWC010000063.1 GCF_014306095.1 Lentihominibacter faecis | reverse complement strand
GATGTGTATAAGAGACAGGGATGAAATCGCTATACCGATTGCTCTTACATTTTAACAGCTTAAGCAACAAGATGGATAATTCCTTACTGGCTGCAAGGGATATTAACCATAAGTATATTGTAGTAGGATGAAAACGTGTTAAAAGAGTACTCTGCCAGGGATTTTCAGAGGCTTCCTTCGATGTCCGACTCAGGATTTCATCCTACTACGCCAGGTTCATTGTGATGAAGGGTGAAATGCTTTAAAATATTTCCATTTAAATGAACCATTCTGTTTGTAAAACAGATAACACGCTAGAATTTCATCCCACTAGCCCTATACCCGTGGGATATAGGGCTGAAATCAGCGTGATAAAAGTCATAGAAGAATTCAAGTGTCATTTCTTTCAAATAAAAAAAGGCTGTTGCATTAACCATTTATGCTCGTTAATGCAACAGCCCGCTGTATTTTGTTATTCCGTTTTCTCTCAGACCTCAAGAAACTTTGGAGTTTTTCGTCAGCCCCCAGTTCCAGACCCCAAGAAACTTTGGGTAAACCCTAAGAAACTTTGATTAGCCTTAAATTTTACGGTTATGATGACTTCTCTTTTTCACAACGATCAGAGAGATAATCAAGCCAACCAGAGAAATCCCCATCATGGAAGTCCATAGCCATAGGTTCATGGTATCACCAGTATCGGGCGCATTATCCGGAGCATTGGGTTTACTCGGCATATCCGGGAAGTCCGGTCTCTCCGAAACATCGCTGTCCTTGGTATTAGTAAAGACTGCTGTTACTGTATCGTCTTTCACGATGCTGCCACTTGCTTTAGTAGCCACTGTAGTATAGCCATCCTGATTAGCTTCCGCTTCGGTTACTGTGTAAGTGATCCCTGCGGGCAGAGCCGAGGCGGTCTTGCACTCACCGTGCTTCAAGGCGAATGTTGCAACACCATCGGTAAAAGTCATATCGCCAAACGTACCATTAATGCTATTATCTCCAAGTGTCACAGTGAAGTTGAATGCCTTAGAGGTGTCCCCAGCAGTCCCGGACACGACCTTGGTAACTGCCAGATTACCAGATGCAGGTGTCCACTTGCCATACAAAGTAGTATCGGCATTCAACGCCGTACCGTCGTTATACCGTATCGTACAATGTTTGTTCGTGTACCACCCATCAAAGGTAAATCCTTGATGGGTGTTCTTCTGCTCGTTGGCAGTATACGCCGTTCCAGTGCGGATATATTCATTCTCAGGAGCTGTCACATCAGAAGGGTTATCTGTGCTGACCCACTGATACTGAATTTTGACAGCCGGTACATAGGTCATCCAGTCAGTCTTTCCTGTCGCCTTGCTCTGTCCAACGACCAGACCCTCCTGCATCTTCCAACTTGGAACGAAAATGCCGTTTTCATCCGCCTGTGCCGCCGCAGTCACGCCACCGGCACCATTCGTATAATAAACAAGCTGTGTTCCGATTTCCGTATCTTCAACCGTGCAGTCCTCACTATGAATCTGGATCGGTTTCGCAGTGCTTGCCCCCGTATACGGAGAGATCACATTGATATAGCGACCCTCTTTTGCGACAGAAATACCTTTTTTCAAATAAACATCATTATTTGTACTGATCACGGCATCATTCCCCAAATTGAAGGCAGTACCTACATAAACGCCGTCACCTCTTGCCGAAAGCCGCGCTTCCTTGGTCAGAGAATTGTTGTTGTCCTTGATAACGCCGCCTGTCATGGTATAAGTACCGCCGCAGATACCGCCGCCTGCGTTTGCAACATTGTTTTCAATGGAACCGCCGGTCTGCTTAGCAGCAGATGAAGACCATAAGCATACACCACCACCCTGCGAGGCTTTGTTTTTGGAAATCGTACCGCCAGAAATCGTTACATTCGTTGCACCATACAGAAAAGCACCGCCACCATAGTTCTGAGCACTATTTCCCGTTAGCGTGCCGCTCTTGATATTCAGCTCAGTAACACCAAAGAATGCTGCGACTGCTCCGCCGCTTCCTCCCGTTACCTGATTTCCGGAAATTTTGCCGTTGTTAATATTGATTGTAATTTTTTTGCTTTGTTGCGGGAAGGTGAGTATCCCGCCGCCGTAGTCAAGCGCCGTGTTATCACTAATGCTGCCGCCATTCATTTCAAAAGAAGCCGGTGCAGATGTAAACAAGGTATCTCCGCCGCTTGCGTTAGCATAGTCTGCAACATAAACACCGGCACCATAGCTCCCCTGACCGGATGTCCGGTAGGTGCTGTTGTTGGAGATTGTACCGTCGTTCATGACCATCGACGAGCCGATAATCGCAACACCGCCGCCGCCATTCGCTGTATTACCGCTTATCTCGCCGCCGTTCATGGTAAAGGTGCTACCGTTGCCGATCAGAATGCCACCGCCCAATTCGTAATTGCGGTTTGTATTATTACGAATGATCGCGCCGTCCTCCATCGTTATGTTGACGCGGTTATTCGCTAAAATACCGGAACCAAACTGAGCCGCTTTATTGTTTTGCAAGACAGCGCCGCTCTTCAATACGATGGTGCCACCGTTCGCCGCCTTGATGATCGAGTCGGTCTCCGCAGCGTGTGTTGCATCCACAGTGCACTCCGCGCCGTCAATTACAACATTACTCATTGTAAGCGATGCAGACGCATTGCTGAGTTCAATCATATAACCGCCGAGACCACAGCGATGTAGTGTCTTTCCACCAAGATCCCAAACTTCTGCTCCCGTGACCATGTAAAGGCTGGTAAGGCAAATGTCATTTGTATGATTGCTTTTTGCAAGTTCATTTGCCTTTTCAATAGTCTTTACTGCGGACTTTTTCGTCAGTCCGTCATTGCTATCCGCACCATGTTGCTGGTCGAGATAAATGGCAGCTTTCGGAGAGGTGGAGACACCTGCCGCGGAACCCTCTCCGTCTGTCGCAAACGCAGCGGTTTGAAACATGGTCATAATCATTATGACCGTCAAAATACTTATGATAACTCTTCTTTTCATAATGTTCTAACACCTTCTTCCATAAAAAATTTTACTCATTATATCCCATCTTTTTCCGGTACGAGTAGAATGTACCGTGGTGGATGCCAGCAGCTTTGCACAACGTGGAAATTCTGTAATCCTCTTTCTCCGAAAGTTCCTGTATCAGCTGACACAGTTTTTCTTTTGAAATCTGACAGTCTGTTTCTTCGGTTTCACGGATCATGCGGAGAAGTTTTACCTCTGCTGTAAGGTCTTTGATCATGTTCTCCTGCATATGGCAGCATTCGACCAGTGCCCTCTGATTATCATTGTTCGATGATTCCTGCGCTTTCTTCGAAACCTTTTTCCCGGGATCTCTCGGCAGATCGTATCGTGTGCCCAGCGTCCCGCTTTGATACGATTCCTTCCACCTTGCGGCAGCTCTCTCGATCCGTTTGCTGCCGAGCATCTTCAGATCGAATCCGGCATCCTGAAAGATCTGAGCGGGCTTCTTCCCGCCTAAATATTCTTTTATAAACAGGAGCTTAAACTCGTTCGTATAATAAATAGCTTTATCTGTTACACGGATCACGTGTTTGCTGCCTTTAAGGATCTCCTGCTCCTCTTCTGTAAATCTGCCTCTGCTCAAATCGTTCCTCCTGCTTCTTTATCACTTCTATACATCCACAGGCCCCCACACTTGCCGCACGCGTTTGATCGGGCTACCACATAATATTGGTTATGTGGTAGCCCGGCAAAACGCTTCAAAATCCTGGCTTTGAATTCTCCGTTTAGAGTGGTTTTAAAGTGCGAAAAAACTGTATCTAACAAAAAAAGTACAGTTACAGGCAAGATTAGTCTTGCAACATAGGGGGGAAATAAGTATAATGAACAGAGTTTTAGAATAAAAGCATCTTTCTACTGCATGAGATTGCATATTTTTTACCACATAACCAA
This sequence comes from Lentihominibacter faecis, assembly GCF_014306095.1. Lineage (GTDB taxonomy): Bacteria > Bacillota > Clostridia > Peptostreptococcales > Anaerovoracaceae > Lentihominibacter > Lentihominibacter faecis. The sequence continues at coordinate 19,878 of NZ_JACRWC010000063.1, read as the reverse complement.
TATTATGTGGTCATAACAAAAGTCTCATCGCTTCTATTTGTTTTCTATGTTCCTTCCCACTGGACAAAATATATATTCTCGTGGTTTCAATGCTGCTGTGTCCGAGGATATCTGCAAGTCTTGTGATATCATGTTTAACGGCATAAAAAGCTCTGGCGAACAGATGGCGCAGGTTATGAGGGAAGACCTTCTCTTTTGAGACCCCGGCTTTTTCACACAGCCGCTTCATTTCCGACCAGAGATTGCTGCGATCTACCGGCTTGCCTGTTCTTGTGATAAAAATGCTTCCCGCTTTGATGCCATGTTTTTTCGCATACCTGCGCAGCTTCACAGTAAGCTTTGACGGAAGCATCACGATTCGATGTTTTCCTTTATTATCGATCTCCGCCTGTCCGCTGCAAACAGATCTCACCGTTATAAACCTCAATTCACCGACACGGATCCCGGTGGCTGCGATGGTCTCCATCACGGCCTGAAGACGTGAACCTTTGCCTGCAGCACGCAGAAGTCTGAAATATTCTTCTTTTGAAAGTTCCAGATCTTTTTCCAGAAACATTTTTTTCTGTATTTTAAAGGTTTTCAGACAACACTCTGCACGGCCGCAGAACTTCAGATATAAATTCAGGCTTATGATCATGGAGTTGGCGCTGCTGATCTTATAATTCTCTGACAGCCACGATTTATATTCTTTCAGAGTTTCTTTCGATAGTTCTTTTTCTTCCAGCCACAAATAGAAGGCCTGTATATCATGGATATATTTTCTGACCGTTGCCGGGGATTTCTCACCTTCCACTAAAAACTCCTCATACCGCTTCCATTTTTCAGATCGTAATCGTTCTTCCATATTCTTTACACTCCTTTCTGTTTCTCCCTGCACAGAAGATCTTTTGCCCACCCTAAAGGTAGTACCATGCCAACCGCAAACTTATAATAATTCATCCCACCAAAAAACTACATTTTTTTGCATTTTTCACAAAATAACCATAGAAATCCCCTAAATTCCATGTTAAACTATTGCCAGGCAAGGAAAGAATTTTGTTTTATTAAGACAATATTAACGCATAAAGCCAGCGCAAATTAGTAGGTAATTGCTTCTGGCTGTTTTGGCACGCGTTATATATTTATCAAAGGAGGGGAATTATGTTAGATGAATCTTTCTACCAAAAGGCTGATGAGATCATAGCCAATCATACAAAGGAAGAACGCTCCCTGATCCCTATCATTCAGGATATTCAGGCCGAGTACCGCTATCTTCCGCCAGAACTGCTTACCTATGTCGCCAAAGAAATCGGCATCACAGACGCCCGCGCCTACAGTGTTGCGAGCTTCTATGAAAACTTTTCGTTTGAACCTAAGGGGAAATACATTCTCAAAGTCTGTGACGGGACAGCTTGTCACGTTCGGAAATCCACCCCGATCATGGAACGTCTTCGCAGCGACCTCGGTCTTGAGGAAGGACGCCAGACTACCGATGATATGCTGTTCACGCTGGAGACTGTCTCCTGCCTGGGTGCATGCGGACTGGCTCCTGTCATGATGGTCAACGATGAGGTGCACTCCACCATGACGCCGGATAAGGCAACGGAACTGATCAATAAGATTCGAGGTGAGGAGAATGAATAGAATAAAAAGCAGAACCGATCTGGACGTTCTGAAAAAGGACGGTCAGGCTCAGATCAAGCAGAAAGCATGTCGCCTTTTAGTGTGCTCCGGAACCGGATGCGTAGCCAGCGGATCCGAAAAAGTGTACAACAAGCTGTGCGAGCTTGCGAAAAACCATCCGGAAATAGACGTTGTTTTCAGTGCAGAAGAAGCACATGAAGCTGACGGAGAATGCTGCAAAGGCTGCAAAGGCACGTCTGGCGCCGACGATAAGAAATCCGTCAGCATCAAGAAGAGCGGCTGCCACGGATTCTGTGAAATCGGACCTCTGGTTCGCGTAGAGCCACAGGGACTCATGTATACGAAAGTAACGGAAGATGACTGTGAATCCATCTTTGAAAAAACCGTTCTTGGTGATGAGATCGTTCATGAACTTCTCTACCACGAAGGCGAAAAAGAATATATAGGCGAAGACGATATCCCGTTTTTTCAGGGGCAGACACGTCTGGTCCTGAAACGCTGCGGTCATATCGACGCAGAAGATATCCACGAATACATCGCTTCCGGCGGATATCAATCCCTGGCGAAAGCACTTTTTGATATGAAGCCGGATGACATCGTAAACGAAATTTATGAATCTAATCTCAGAGGTCGCGGCGGCGGTGGATTCCGGGCAGGAACCAAGTGGAAACAGGTTGCCTCCCAGCAGGAAAAAGAACGCTACGTCGTATGCAATGGCGACGAAGGGGATCCTGGTGCATTCATGGACTGCGCCGTTATGGAGGGCATCCCTCACCAGATGATCGAAGGTATGCTGATCGCAGCCTATGCCGTGCAGGCTCACGAAGGCTACATCTACGTGCGTGCCGAATATCCGCTTGCAGTAAAGAGACTGAAGCTGGCCATCACACAGGCTGAGAGCATGGGTCTTCTGGGGGACAACATCCTGGGAACCGGATTCTCCTTCCACCTGCACATCAACCGTGGTGCAGGAGCTTTCGTATGCGGAGAAGGAAGTGCCCTGACCGCATCCATCGAAGGAAAACGCGGTATGCCGCGAGTTAAGCCTCCACGGACAGTATCCCAGGGGCTCTTTGCAAAACCAACAGTATTGAACAATGTAGAAACTTACGCCAACGTCCCGATGATCATCGAAAACGGTGCTCACTGGTACCGGAGCATCGGGCCGGAAAACAGCCCGGGAACCAAGACATTCTCCCTTTCCGGTACGATCCGGAACACCGGACTCATCGAAGTTCCGATGGGAACGAAGCTGGGAGACGTTATCTTCGGCATCGGCGGAGGCATCAAGAACGACCAGGAATTCAAAGCCGTACAGCTGGGCGGTCCGTCCGGCGGCTGTCTGACGAAAGAAAACCTGGATCTTAGTCTGGATTTTGACTCCCTCAAAAAAACCGGGGCCATCATCGGGTCCGGCGGTATGGTCGTTATGGATCAGCACACCTGCATGGTAGAGGTTGCCCGCTTCTTTATGAACTTTACACAAAGAGAAAGCTGCGGCAAATGCGTACCATGCCGTGAAGGTACCACACGGATGCTGGAAATTTTGCAGCGTATCGTAGAAGGCAAAGGCGAACCGGAAGACCTGGATAAACTGCTTGTTCTGGCAGACATGGTCTCCAGCACGGCTCTCTGCGGTCTCGGCAAAAGCGCACCGCTGCCGGTTGTCAGCACCATCCGCGCATTCCGCGACGAGTACATGGAACACATCGTGGACAAGAAGTGCCGTGCCAAGGTCTGCGACAAGCTGAAGACATATGTGATCGATCCGCAGAAGTGCAAAGGCTGTTCCAGATGTGCCAAGAACTGTCCGGTGAATGCTATCAGCGGCGAGATCAAATCACCGTTCACCATCGACAACACCAAATGCGTACGATGCGGCGTATGTATGGATCACTGCAGCTTTGACGCCATTTACATAGATTAAGGAGGGATCAGCAATGGGATTTATGACAATTGACGGGAAACAGGTAGAATTTACCGATGAACCCAACGTGCTGTCCGTCATCCGAAAGGCGGACATCGATATACCGACATTATGCTATCACTCGGAGCTTTCCGTATACGGCGCGTGCCGCCTTTGCACGGTAGAAAATGAAAAGGGCAAAACGTTTGCCTCCTGCTCCGAAAAGCCAAAAGACGGCATGGTGGTCTACACCAACACGCCACGACTGATGAAATACCGTAAAATGATACTGGAACTGCTTCTGGCAGCTCACGACAGAGACTGCACCACCTGCATCAAGAGCGGCGAATGCCATCTGCAGGAGCTGGCTCATCGCATGGGCGTGACCACAGTTCCTTACAAGAATCGTATGACGCACCACGAGATCGATGCAAGTTCCCCTTCCATCATAAGGAATCCGAACAAATGCATCCTTTGCGGCGACTGTGTCCGCATGTGCGACAACGTACAGGCTGTCAATGCCATCGATTTCACATCCCGTGGAACATCTGCCACGGTAGCTCCTGCATTCAACAAGCTGCTGAACACGACGGACTGCGTAGGATGCGGACAGTGCCGCGTCGTATGCCCGACCGGAGCGATCAGCATCAATACCAATATGGATCCGGTATGGGAAGCACTGGCTGATCCTGACACGAAAGTCATCGCGCAGATCGCTCCTGCAGTAAGAGTGGCTGTCGGCGACGCCTTCGATCTGCCACAGGGCGAAAACGTGATGGGTAAGATCGTCAACGTGCTCCATCGCATGGGCTTCGATGAAGTCTTCGACACAGCTTACGGCGCGGATCTGACCGTGATCGAGGAAAGCGAAGAATTTCTGCAAAGGCTGGCCTCCGGCGAAAATCTGCCGTTGTTCACGTCCTGCTGCCCCGGATGGGTCAGCTACTGTGAACACAGACACCCGGAACTCGCAAAGCACCTTTCCACGACACGCTCTCCGATGCAGATGTTCGGAGCAGTGGCAAGAGAATACTACAAAGATCCCGCCAACAACGAAGGAAAGAAAATCCTCTCTGTTGCCATCATGCCTTGTACCGCTAAAAAAGGAGAGATCCTGCGGGATGAATCCAAGACAGACGGCATCGCGGATATCGACTACGTACTTACGACAAGCGAACTGATCACTATGATCAAGCGCTCCGGTCTTATGTTCGAAGATGTGGAACTTGAATCCTCTGATATGCCGTTCGGCATCGGATCCGGAGCCGGCGTCATCTTCGGAGCATCCGGCGGAGTAACGGAAGCTGTTATGAGACGTCTTGCCGACAAGCACAGCCGCAGCGAAATGGAAACCATTCGCAACAGCGGAGTGCGCGGAGGCGAAGGGATCAAGGAGATCGTGATCACCTATCAGGACAAGGAATACAAAGCCGCTGTTGTCAGCGGGCTTGCCAATGCCGAAAAACTGATCCAGCAGATCGAATCCGGCGAATGCAACTATGATTTCATCGAAGTCATGGCCTGCCGCAGAGGCTGCATCATGGGAGGCGGACAGCCTGTAGACGCTCATTCTGCCGGCGGAGAAGCCAGAGCCAAGGGTCTGTATGCCGCAGATGTGAATACACAGATCAAGAAGTCTAACGAGAACCCTCTGGTTCAGTCGCTGTACGATGGTCTGCTGAAGGGCAAGGAACACAAGCTGCTTCATCGCAACTTCAACAAACCTTCACAGTAGCATACACAAAACCTACATATTCAGTTGCTATTATATAGGCACAGCAAAGGACAACACGCTTTGCTGGGAAACAAATGGATTGCAAGGGCTGTCGAAAAGTTAAAACACTTCTTCTTCTCAAATCCCCAAAAAAACATCGGCAGCCCTTCCATTGAAGCAAGTATCCATTTTTCATAGGATTACACCTCCTACATAAAGTAAATGATGATGAATTAGAGAGAAAAAAGAGACGACAAAAGGGGCGTCTCTTTTTTCATTGGTTTGATTGACATCCTCTCCCATCGTAAGTATACTATATAGCATGAAGAAAAAAATCGTATGTATCGGAAACAGTATCGTAAACGGATTTCCCCTGCGCAGGAGCCAGTGCTTCGCCAGCCTTCTGCGGGAAGCCACCGGCTGGGAAATCATCAATAAAGGCAATAACGGCGAGACGACAACACAGATTTTAGCCCGCTTTGAGAGAGACGTTATTTCTCATCATCCAAACATCGTTGTGATCCTGACGGGAACCAACGATTTCATCTTTCAGGATGCCACTCCAGAGGAAGCTTTTCAGAATCTGATCCACATGGCCAATACCGCGGCACTCCACGGAATCCGGCCGATTTTTATGACGCCGCTTCCTGTGGATGAACCCATGGCTACCGAACGCTGGATGCAGGGATACGGCATCAGCTACGCCCGCGTCAATGAAGAGCTTCGCGCATTTGCTGCCCTGGTCCGCAATTCCGGAACAAAATATCTGGATCTCAACCGCCTGTACCCTGAGTGCGGACAATACATAGACGGGATCCATCCGACCGCTGCAGGACACCGCTTCATCGCAGAACATCTGCAGGAATTTCTGCAGAAACTCACGACACAAACTATAACATCTGAAGGAGCACACAATACATGAGACTTAGAAAAGAAATCGACGAAATGCAGGAAAAAGACATTCTGCTCATTGCTAAAATATCCGATGCGCTGGCTCATCCGGCCAGAATCAAAATATTCCGCTACATCATGCAGGAGAACAAGAGCCTCAACAAGGTCTGCAACAAAGATCTGGTAGCCTACTTCGACTACTCCCAGGCGACCATCTCCCAGCACGTCAAAAAGCTGAAGGACGCCGGTCTGGTGGAAGTCAAAAAACAGGATCGCTACTCGTACTACTACGTGCACCTGGGCACGCTACATGATTACCTGACCGCTACGAAAAAATTCGAGAATATGGAACAGTAACCCTCTGCCAAGCACGGTCTCGTCGATGACGAGGCCTTTTTTATTGTAAGAAGTCATTTTCAGTCGTCTCGCGCCCGCCTCCACGATCTGATAATTCGCTCCTCTATCATAGATCTGCTGCGTGTACTCCGGCAGATTGTTCCCATGAAAAAAACGGCTTTTCCGCTGCCCGGAATTGCCCATCAGATACACGACTCCATGAATGGATCTCGTTCGCTGATACAGGTGCTGATGTCCTGAAAATACGATCCTGACTCCGCCTGTCTCCAGAAGCGGCGCCCACAATCTTCGGATCTGCGGCGAAACAGTATCCTCATCGTGCATACCGTACACCGGATGATGGATCACCGCCGCAAGCCACGGCTTCTCACACGATCCGGTCCTGCTGCGGATCCACGCTTCCACCCGCTGCTCTTCCTTCGCCCAGGCATCTTTTCCCATGGACTGCCGCCGCTCCTCCGTCAAAAACGAGCTATCCATCATCAGCATCCGCACATTCCCGAAATCCAGCGAATAAAACTCCTCTCCCGACTGATCTTCCTCCGCATCATCCGGCAGCGCAAACAGCTTCTGATACGTGTAATTGGAATGCACCCCCTCGTGATTTCCCGCCACCGTCGCCAGCGGCAGCTTTGCAAACACGTCACATGCCTCTAAAAACGCCTCCCACTGGGAAAGTTCTCCCGGCGAATTGACCAGGTCCCCGCCGATCACTGCAAAATCCAGATCCGGATGCTCCTGGTACGCGCGCCTGACCATCTGCCCCCAGTCCTCATATTCCTCCATCGACTCCTGAAACTGCACATCCCCCAGGTATAAAAAACGGGTCACATCCGACTCCTGCGGCACACGAAAGCTCCCTTCAAATCCGCCGATCATATAGCGGTACTCCCGCCCCTGCGCCAGTCCCGTCAACCTGACGTGCCAGCGATAATAGTCACTTTTTAATATTCTTTCTTTTTTCCCTGCAAAGCTCTCTACCATGCGCTCTTCACCATCCCCGGCATTTGCGGTATTTTCGATTTCTGCGATTCCCGCGATCTGCAAAGCCTCCGGCCCTGCGGCGTCTCCTTTCCAGCTGATGGACAGACTCCCCGGCTCCGCTCCCATCGACAGGATGATCTGCAAAGGATTCTCCGGCACTTCCTCTGCGGTCTGCTGCCCGGTCTTTGTCGCGAGATTTTCCTGAGCCGCATCCTGCCGGATCCCGTTCCAGATCACAGCAGCAATAACCAGGATCCCCGCCAGTGCAAGCATGCCGATCCATATCACCCGTCTTCTGTTTCGCCCCGCTCTGTTTTTTTCCATAAAAAAACCTCCGCTATTAGGGTATACCTGCGGAGATTTTTTCATGCGTTATCATCTACGATGATTTACCATAGACAATCTAAATATTCTTTCCTCAAATTTACTGCATGCACGCCATACTCGCGCAGATCAGTAGTGCTTCCATCTTCTGAGACACGCTGCGTGAAGCTGCAGAAGAAGTCCAGCTGATCTAATTTATAATGCGTATTATGCCGCGCGTGGGTGTCAAACCGATCCACATCGAAATCTGGAGCGACATTATTGCATATAATTCTATAATAGGCGTCTCCCTCTGCGTTTTCAGCTTTCCCGATACCCGGATTTCCTTCACAAGTTAAAATAATTGCGGCAATACCATCCCCCAGTTCCGGGAACTCATACAAATACAATTTCAGGGAATCACTGATTTTATACTCATATTTCATGCATTCATAAGTCTTGATATCATCGGCTATCTCTGTTGGTTTATTTATATTCCAGCCGTCCAGAGCATATGTTGTCGATATTTCAGGAATACCCTCCTTCTTAATATCATCGTTTAAGTTTTGAATCAGTTCTTCCTTTGTGATTTGAAAGAATGTCCCGTCAAAAGGCATCCGATCTTCCTTCCCGTCCTTCTTTCTTAGATCCGGTTCCGCCGTATACTGCACGAAAGCATATCCTACAAGAAAAACCAGGGTTACGATCAGTATAATACCAGTAATCTTTTTTTTGCTTATATTTTTCTTATTCATTAGAGATTTCCCCACTTATACCTCGACCACATATCTGGAGTAACCGTCGCACCTTTATATTTTGATTTTCCTACTTTTTATTTTGCTATATTCTAAATTTGTTTACCGGATGCTGTCGATCCCTATATTCGCCAGCTCATCGGCACGGTTATTTTTCTCTGTCACGTAGAGAAAGTCCTCATAGGAAAACTGCGCTCCGTTCCATTCCACGAACTTCGCATACAGTTTATCGGTATTGGTGGAGGGACTCGCCAGATTCACATGGCCTTTGACGCGGTAAAAGGTCATGCGATGGATCTCGATATACGGTAGCAGAGCTTTCCACAGATCCTGGTTTTCCACCGGCTTTTTACCGGCAGTCTTCCATCCGTTTTTTTGCCAGGAAACATACCATTTTTTCCGAAAGCAATCCATGAGGTAGCTGCTGTCAGAAAACACGTGTATCTCCTGATTTTCCTTTTTTACAGCACGAAGAGCCTCCAGCAGAGCCGTCATCTCCATCCTGTTGTTTGTGGTGTTTTTTTCCGAACCGTAAAGCTCTTTTACCGCCTGTCCAAATTCTAAAATCGCACCCCAGCCACCAAGATTTTCATCGCTTTGGTTGCCTGCACATCCTCCATCTGTATAGATCCGCAAAATTCGATCCTCTTTCATTTACACACATCCTTTTCAAGATATCATCACATTTTATCCTCTGAATCGGCATATTCTACTGGTATTATAGAAGAGTACCAAGGGAAAACAACAACCCCTCTCCTACAAAATGTGAATAATAATGACGACAAGAAGCAATGCGGCGCCCGGTGCGTCGTATTGCTTTTTGCATAACTTAAAACTTTTTCAGATCCGTGACTGCCTCATCCTCCAGCTGCAGCACATAACCGTGCCCCGGATCCGGGATCCAGTAGTAGAGGTTGCCCTGGCACTGCTTCGGAAACAGATGGTACAGGATCGCCGATATGCTGCCGCCGTGGCATACCACGACAGACATGGCTTCCCTTCCGGAATGGCGCACGGAAAGTTCTTTCAATGCATGCTGACTGCGCAGCTCCTCGTATCCCTTTAAAATACGTTCCGAAAACATGTTGAGGCTCTCTCCTCCCGGAGGCATGAGCAGCCCGGATTTATCGTGTCTCCATCGCTGATACTCCCCGGAGCCTTTCAGTTCCTCATGAGTTTTCATTTCATATTCTCCGAAGTTGATTTCCTGCAGCAGCTCGATCCGATCGTGAGGTTTATCTCCGTAGATGAGCCCGAAAGTCTGCTCGGTCCTCTGCAGTCCTGTCGTATAATAAACAGCATCTTCCGAATCGGGATAGATCCCTTCTTCTGCCAGACGGGAGATCTCCTTTTCACCGTCTTCGATAAGAGGGATGTCCGACTGCCCGTAATACAGCCGATCCCGGTTTCCTCTCGTGATGCCGTGTCTGATCAAACAAATTTTCGATTTCATGGTCTTCGTCCTTTCTTCTCTTAAATTATAGGAGAAAGCCGCCGTATTTTCAAGAGAATCAGCGCGGGAAGCCCTCGCAAATTTTCAGATTTACCCATTTTCAAAACCAGACGTTTCTGCTACAATGAAACGGTATGACAAGGAGAGAAAATAAGACATGAACAAATCGCTACAATCCACTATATGCCTCTTTTTAGCAGCCATCATCTGGGGGTCGGCATTCGTCGCCCAGCGATCCGGCATGGACGATATCGGGCCGTTCTATTTCTGCGCGCTTCGTTCCCTGATCGGCTCACTGGCACTTATGATCGTTTTCCTTCTGACCGACCGCAGGGCAACGCTTCACAAGACGGCAGACCCTAACGATCCCGCTGCAAAGAAAGCTCTGGAGGAAGAACATCTTCTGGAACGGAAAACGCTGCTGCGAGGCGGTCTGATCTGCGGCGGTGTTATTTTTATTGCGATGAATACCCAGCAGATGGGACTTGTATCTACCGATGCCGGCAAGACTGGATTTATTACGGCACTTTACATCGTTCTGGTGCCGATTTTCGGAATATTCCTCAAGCACAAGACAGGCTTCACCACCTGGGCGGGAGCTGTCCTGGGTGCTGTTGGATTATATTTTTTATGCGTGAAAGAAGGCTTCTCTATACAGCCTTCTGATCTGATCATACTGTCCGGCACACTGTTCTGGGCGCTGCACATCCTGTGCATCGGGCACTTCGCACCGAAGGTGAACGTCATCAAGCTTACCGCTGCTCAATTTTTCGTCGCAGGCCTCATCAGCCTGGCCGTTGCAATATTCCGGGAACCGATTTCCTGGGCTGCTCTGACGGGAAGCAGCATTTCTGTTTTATACACCGGGATCATGTCTACCGGCGTGGCCTTCACACTACAGGCACTGGGGCAGAAACACGCCAATCCGACAGCTGCCTCCATCATCATGAGTACTGAGGGGCTTTGGGCCGTTGTATTCGGATTCCTGATCCTGGGAGAAAAAATGACAGGCCGGGAATTGATCGGCTGCGGCTTTATGCTGATCGCTGTGATCATTTCACAGCTGCCGGTTCCGGTAAAGAAAAAAGGGGGTAACCCCCTTTAAAAGACAGCATCATATTTCCACCGTCATCAGTTTTTCTTCATCGATTCCGATATCAGCCACCAGGATCTCGCCGCAGTAACGAGCGGCAAACCGCCGCATATGAACGGGTTTCCTGGCATGGAATGTGATGGTGTAGTCTGCTTTTATGATCTCACACGGGATCTTTTTCTTTTTAAGCTGATCACCACCGAGTCCCGACGGGATATCCAGCGCGAACACCTTCTTGCCGTGCTTTTCATGGCAGTTGTTTATGTATTCGGCAGCCTTCAGCCCATTTCCACGCATGACGCCATGAAAGCCTGTGCCAAACATGGCATCTACTAAAACATCCGGCATGTCCCCTTGTTCCAGAGCATCCTCTTCCATCCCGTCCATTCTAATGATGGAAACCGGAAGATCTGACAGAAGTTGAAAGTTGGTCCCGGCATCCTGCGTTTTCGGATCTCCGCTGACTAGCACCACCGTCACCTGAAATCCGGCATTCGCCAGAAGTCTCGCCACCACGAAACCGTCTCCGCCATTATTCCCACTCCCGCAGAAAATCATGACACGCAGCGGTTTTTCTACCGCTTCCGGTGTATCATAGAATCCAGTTCCTTTATGCCTGTCCGCCACCTCAGCACGATACTCCAGAGGCGCCGCAGCAGCGGCTTTGCCCAGATCTTCTCCTTCGTCCGGTTTCACCCCTGTCATCTCACAATACGCCCGGATCATCTTCGCAGCCTGTGTTCCCGCATTCTCCATCATCTGATAATACGACAAGCCGGCTTCATCCCCACGCCGTTCCAGAAGTTTCATTTCTCCGCACGTCACAAAGTGTTCCCCGTATTCATTCCTCATCCTGTACATGACTACAACACTCCTTCTAACTCCAGCTTTTCATACTGTTTCAGAAAACCTTTCATAACTTTCTCGATCGCCTGGCATCCACCGGCCTCATCCGACGCCATATTCATCGGCAGGATCGGATCATGCAAAGACTTCCGCAGCAGACACCATCCATCTCCAAAATCGATCCGCACACCTTCATAGTTAGGCTCTGTCAGCGTCATACCATCCTGCGTCTTCACCCAGTCTTTCAGGTCTGAAAGCACCTGATCTCCATATGCACCAAAATCCTCTGTCCTGATCGGGATCCGGACTTCCTTCTCATCTGCCGAATCTTCCAGATCGGCCAGTACGCTGGAAATCGGCTTGCCTTCCTGTTTCAGCCGTGCCGCCCTGATAACGATTTTTGCCGCCAGGTACGCTCCATCATCCAGGAAGTAGTTTTCCTGCAAAGCAGCATGCCCCGAAGTTTCGATGGCAAGCTGGCAGTCCGTACCTGCGCGATTCAGCTCGATCGCTTTATTGATCACATTTTTATATCCTCTTTTGTAACGCAGATGATTCAGCCCCAGTTTGTTTTCCAGAAACTCTGTCAGCTGTCTGCTGGTAATACTGTCTGTCACTACAGTCGTGCCCGGATGATCCTCAGATACCAAAGCGGCTGCCATGGCTACGATGCTGTTTCGTGCGATTTCACGACCTTGCTCGTCCACAGCCGACGACCGGTCTACATCCGTATCGAAAATAAGTCCCAGATCTGCGCCTGTTTTTATGACCTGTGAGGAGATCGATTCCATTGCTTCCCTGTTTTCCGGATTGGGCGCATGGTTCGGAAACATGCCATCCGGCTCCAGAAACTGGCTTCCTGAGATATCCGCCCCCAGCGGAGCCAGCACTTTTTCTGCAAAAAATCCTCCGCTGCCGTTTCCGGCGTCCACAACGATCTTCATTCCCGCAAGAGGCTTTTCCGCTGCCTTTTTTGCTGCCGCAACATCCGGTGCTCCCGTGCTCCCGTCAGTGACACCTGTACGGATCACCTGCTGCAAGTGGACGCAGTAGGCATCCATCAGTGCCAGATCCGTCACCTGTGCTGGCCTCGGATCACACTCGCCAGCCCCCTTTGCAGCATCCTCTTCAGCCAGTTCCAGGATCCTTGCAATGTCCTTCTTGTCCAGACCGCCATCCTTCGTAAAAAATTTGAATCCGTTCCTGTTAAACGGCAGATGGCTGGCCGTGATCATAATGGATCCTTCACACGCTCCGCCTGCCCTTACATTTTCAAAAATCGTCGCCATGAACATGGCCGGTGTAGACGCCAGACCAGCATCAAACACCTGGATGCCTTCTTTGCAGAAACCCTGCAGCAGGCCTTCTAAAAGATCCGGCCCGGATACTCGCGGATCTCTGCCAACAGCGATCGTCACATCTTCTCTTCCAGTCTTCTCCCGCAGCCATTTCGCAAATCCTGCTGCTATGTGGTTTGCTTCCTTCGGTGTCAGGTTGGGCTTTTCTCCGTCAATGCCATCTATGGCAATTCCTCTGATATCGCTGCCGTTCTGCAGCTTCTTATATTCGCTCATTTCTTTCTCCTCTGTTATCTGTCAGAAATAGATGTTTTTCTCATTTTATTATACCATGAATCTAAAGCAGAAAAAAGCATGAGGATGATGAGGCACAGCAGAAACCATATAAAGGAAAACAACGGGCAGATCTGCCCCAGCAGATTGCCCGGTTCCCGGGAGTAGTCCCACACATGCCATCCGTACCAGAGATTGACTACAACGCCCACAAAAAACTCGAACACTGTCACGATGCATGCTCCTGCAGCTGCCTGAACGAGCAGCGGAGTATCCTTCGTCTCTTTTGTATAGCAATAAAAGGCAAGCAGGCAGGCACCTCCCGTCAGCACCATCGTCCAGTGAGTGTACCCGCGATACAGATATTCCACCCCGGCATAACCAGCTGCTCCCACAATAAAAATCAAAACTTCCATAGGATTATTTTGCACGCATCAAATTGTTTCTACCCGCGTTATTATAAAGACGCACAAAAAAACACTGCATCGTTCCTTCTGAAACGTACAGTGTTTTTATGCAGCTTATGAAAAACTGTATCGCTGATTTCCTATCTGAAAAGCGGCGGTACCTTGATTCCTGCTACTTCTGCAGCAGCAGTTTCTTCTTTTTCATCCTTGACTTCTTCGATCACGTTCACCGTTACGGATTCAGCAGCCGGTGCCTCGACAGACGCATGGTTTTCGCCCGATTTCTTCTGTACCGTATCCAGGATCTTTCCTGCAGCAAACACCAGAAGACCGAATACCAGATAATTGATCGAACCGTTGATGATGTACTGAATCGCATCCATCCACATATCACCGAAGCTCATGCCGTAGGAAGACACATAGCTGTTGATATAATTGATCGCATAGATAAACATGTAGATAAACAGTGCTCCCAGTACACCTGCTGCGATGTACAGGATCAGCACCAGTTTCGAAGTTTTACCGTTTGCGGGATTTGTTCCATTGCTCATTTTGCGTTACCTCTCTTATATTTATATTAAAAACTATTTCCTCCCTATTATCATCTCATATTGTGAGGGTTTTGTGTAGGAAATATTTACAATCTGTGTGTTTTTATTTTTCCGAGAATTTCAGACCCTCTCCCTTGTGTCCCAAGAGGGATTCCAGGCGATCCTGCTGCTCTTTGCGCGCCATGTTGTATCCATATTGATAGAAGTCCAGCACATCGGCATCCTTTACGATTTCCTCCAGCTTCGTTCCGACCTCTCCCTTTTTACTATGGTTTTTTACTGCAAGTGCGATTTGAGCGATCTCGTCGTCTGTAAACAGTTTTGGTTCCAGATTCTTCAAAAACTCCTGTACCGGCAGGTATCCTGCTTCTGCATGCCCTTCCTGTCTGCCGGTGATGATCCGGCCGTAATCATGAACTGCACAGGCCGCTGCTGCCAGAATCGGATCGACCCCTCTCTCTTCCGCCAGCATATAGCCGATTTTGGCACAGCTGGTAATATGCACTCTCTCCCAGTCTATAAAATGGGAACGCTTGGGAACCAGTTTCTCATATTTATCGATTTCCTTAAGCAAAGCGCTTTGCAGTCTCAATATTTTCTTCATATTCTTCTTTCCTCCGGTCTCTGGCTCTCCACACGATGTATGCAGCCACAAAGATACAAGTCACAACACCGCCAATGATCGCCGCGACTTTAAATCCGTGGGACAGCAATGTCAGTACAAAAGCATCCCCCGGGCTTCCTCCAGCTAACAGTGTGCCACTTGCTCCCAGTACTGTCAAAAGGACATAGCACGCTGTCACAACACCCGTTACGACAGCACACCATATAAATCCGCTCTTATTTTTCCAGAACAGCGCGATCAGTGCTGCACATAAAGCGGCACTGATCAGAAGCATGATCATCTGCGTCCCTCTGCTCAGGACAGTTTTCACCGCATCATTCGCCGATGTCGCATCATTTGTCAGCTCGCCACGGCTTGCATCATACTGCATCGCAAGACTGTTGAGGTCCTGCGTCAGCCTCGGGAGCTCCTCTTTGATCATATTTTTTATGATGCTTTCCTGTTCCTGGGAGATCCGGATCGCTCCTGACTTTTCCATTTCGTCTATTGCAGAGGAAAATGCCTGCATGAGATCATCCTCTGCGATCTCCTCATACTGCTCACCGTATACTTCACTGCGGATCACTGAAGACAGGTACGCTGCAAAGAAATCATTCATAACGTCGGTCTTCATGACTGACTGCACCAGTTCACCGTAGGCGCCGCCCATGCTTACGGTATTTTCACGGAGCGCTTCGCCGATAACATCGTCTACTACTCCTGTTTCTACGATGGACTTCTTGATAGTCCCTTCTGACAGCGCCCTGTCAACAGAAAGAATCCCCATCGCCAGCCCTTCCGCAGCTACGAGGGCAAGCGC
The DNA here is from genome assembly GCF_014306095.1 of Lentihominibacter faecis. Taxonomy (GTDB): domain Bacteria; phylum Bacillota; class Clostridia; order Peptostreptococcales; family Anaerovoracaceae; genus Lentihominibacter; species Lentihominibacter faecis. The sequence continues at coordinate 4,000 of NZ_JACRWC010000063.1, read as the reverse complement.
AATCAGGATCGCCGCGATCACTTTCAAAGTTTTCATTTTTATACCTCACCATTCTGTGATTTACCACGACGTTATTCTAACACTTCCTGTCTTTTTATGAAACGAGTTTCAAAGAATTTTAACCAGACTTAAACACTCCCTAAGAAAAAACGGAGGTTCCCCCCGTTTCAACTCATTGTCCTATTGCTCCTTTTCTGCCATGTAAGCGATCAAACTTACCGTTTCATTTTCCGCCTGCTGGCGAAAAGCTTTTTCGCTGCCTCCTGAAATACCAAGGCTGTCACGTTCTGATACTTGAACGCCTGAACGCATAAGATTCTGATACAGCTTTTTCAACTGTATCTCCTCCGGCTCAAACGTATTATACTCTTTTTTCATATTTTCCAAAGAGCCCCCTGCCTCGCGATAGTCATTTAAAATACCTATGATCCTGCCATGTTCCGAGATCAGCGGTCCGACAGACTTCATAAGATCCTTTCCGTATGACAGCATGTGATTTATTGTGGAAAAATCATCGATATAATAATCTACTGACCGTTCCCGCAGCGGTATCATATCAGAACCTGCTGCAATATATACGATCTGATAGTCCAGTTCCGAAAAGCACTGCTGCAGTTTTCGTACTTTATCGATAGATACATCCATTAAAATATAGATCACATCCTTCGGAAGCTTTTTCAGATATTTCAATATGAAATTGTAGGTGAACGGACCGGCCATAACATAACGAAGGTTTTCCATTTGCTGTGAAAATTTCTGATAGAGCCACAGATGCCCTTTATTGACCAGATTCGCGTATTCCAGGCTGAAATCCTCTGTGATTGCAGACACGGAATCTATATTCTCAGAGGTTTTCACCGGAGAGGCCTTCGTACTGCCTTCCCCGATAAAAACACCGTCTTCGATCGCTGCCTGATAGCCACATTCACACCTTATTTTCGCAGTCTGTATCCCTGCACCGGAGATCAGGGCATTTCGCAGTTCGATGGATTTGACGCACTTCGGACAGCGAAGGATCTCCAATGCCTGCAGTGGCATGCCAGGGAGATCACTGCCCTGTTCCCAGTTTTGCAGCAGTTCTTCATACTTTCCTATTTCGGTCTCCAGTCTTTCGGAAATGCGTTCCTGTGCAACGATGACCCGTTGCACGTCCTGCTTCTTTTTCTGCATCAGATCAAGCAGACGCAGAAGAACAGTCTTATCCTTTAAATGGGATGCATCTTCATAGCAAACGATCGTCCCCATCTCATCCAAAGAGAATCCAAGACTTTTATAAAACAATATTTTTTCCATTTGTTCCGTGCATGTCTTGTCAAAAATATACTGACCATTCTTACGCACCGGTGTCAGTAAAGCTTTCTCGATATAATACCGCACCGCACTTTGATTCATATTATACCGTTGTGCAAACTCTCCGATTTTCACAACACTCACCAACCTTTCGTTTGATCAGCTATCTCCTTTTCCTCTTCCTCTATGTATTTAAAATTATATAAGGAAACGTTCCGAGTGTAAAGAGTTGTGCGGTCTTGAGATTATCCGTATTTTTTATGCGGATTAAAGTCGGACTGCATGTTATTGGTTTGGATTTTCACATTTCGACACAACTTTCTAAATTTTCATTTTATTATATTGACTTCATCGCATCTTGACTTGTTAGAATGAGGGTGTTATTTATTTCATTGTTTTATTTTTTATAAAGGAGGAGATGGACTATGAACACCATCACGCAAGTAGAAAGAGGCGGTCTCTTCGAAATATCCGAAGCGACCCTTGCGGAACTCAAGTCTTCTAAATATTATAATGATGACTTGGCTCCGACTTCCATTTCTGAAAGAAGCTGGACTACATACAGTATCACAATGCTCTGGGTAGGCATGGCGATCTGTATCCCGTCCTTATCCCTGGCATCCGGACTTATCGGTCTGGGCGTATCCCCATGGCTCTCTGTTTTAAACGTAGCTCTTGGTAACATCCTCATCCTGATCCCGATCCAGTTGAACTCCCAGATCGGTACAAAATACGGTATCCCGTTCCCTCTGTTCGCAAGACTGACATTCGGAACACTGGGTGCACAGATCCCGGCTCTGCTGAGAGCGATCACAGCCTGCGGATGGACTTCCGTACAGGCGTGGGTAGGCGGCGGCGCTGTCGGCGCTATGATCGGTGCATTCGTTCCTAAGTTTGCTGACGAAGGCTGGACGATCGGTCTTCCTTCCTGGGGCGGCATACAGTCTGTAGCAGGCGGACAGTTCATCGGTTATGTGATCTTCATGCTGTTCGTAGCATGGGTTGCATACAACGGTATCGACCAGATCAAATGGGTACAGAACATCGGATCCCCGATCCTGATCGTAGTAATGATCGCACTGCTCTTCTGGGCATACTCCATTACTCCGGACGGAACCGGATTCTTCGAAGTTATGGCTCAGCCAAATGACAGCGTTCTGATCACACAGAAGGGCGGATTCGCACTCGTATATCTTACCGGTCTGATGGGCAACATCGCATTCTGGGCAACGATGGCACTGAACATTCCTGACTTCTCCAGATATGCCAAGACTCAGAAAGACCAGTTCAGAGGCCAGTTATACGGAATGCCGCTTCCAATGGCAGCATGCGCATTCATCGGCGCTTACTTCTCCCAGGCTACTAAGATGGCTTACGGCGAAGCAATGTTCGACCCGACCGGCGTATTCTATCACCTGGATAACAAGATCATGATCTTCATCGCAGCTGTCGGCGTTGTTGCAGCTACTATCACTACCTGCGTAGCAGCTAACGTAGTAGCTCCTGCAAATGGATTCTCCAACCTGGCTCCTAAGAAGATCTCCTACAAGAAGGGCGTTATCATCACGATCATCATCGCATTCTTCATCCTGCAGGCATGGTGGATCTATGGTTCCGGCGCTGCATACTTCACCTGGATGAACGCTTATGGTACTATCCTGGCTCCGATCGCAGGTATCTTCATCGCTGACTACTTCATCGTTAAGCATAAGAGAGCTGACATCGCTTCCCTGTTCAAGGGTGCTGAAGGCAGATACTGGTACTCCGGCGGCTTCAACATAGCAGCAATCATCGCATGGGTTCTGGCATTCATCTTCCCACTCCTTACATACTTCGGAGTACAGGGTGCATTCTGGACATTCATCAACTCGATCAACTACGTATGGTCCTTCGTAGTCGGCTTCGTAGTATACATCCTGCTGATGAAGACCAGCCTGGCTGGAAACTCCAGCGTTACAGAAGAAGAGCACGAAGCATTCACAGAAAGACAGAAAATATAATCGTAATGTGATTTAGAAAATGTAATTAAGTCATATTGTGCAGCAAGCTGCTGCTCTGACACCGAAGGTGTCGGGGCAGCAGCTTCTTTTTATTGTGTTCCCGTTGGTCAAGGAAATGTGTAAGTAGCTACATAAACTTTTCACGAAATCTTCACTTTTGCTATAGTTAACTGTAGATTTTCCCGTTTTGTCAAGTTGACGTCAACCCAAGTATCGTTTGTATAGTTAAGTCGTTATTTATTTCATTGTTTTATTTTTTATTAAAGGAGGAGATGGACTATGAACACCATCACGCAAGTAGAAAGAGGCGGTCTCTTCGAAATATCCGAAGCGACTCTTGCGGAACTCAAGTCTTCTAAGTATTATAATGATGACTTGGCTCCAACTTCAATTTCTGAAAGAAGCTGGACTACATACAGCATCACAATGCTCTGGGTAGGTATGTCGATTTGTATCCCATCCTTATCCCTGGCATCCGGACTTATCGCATTGGGCGTATCCCCATGGCTCTCCGTTTTAAACGTAGCATTAGGTAACGTTATCATTCTGGTACCGATCCAGTTGAACTCTCAGATCGGTACAAAATACGGCATCCCGTTCCCTCTGTTCGCAAGACTGACATTCGGAACACTGGGTGCACAGATCCCGGCTCTGCTGAGAGCGATCACAGCCTGCGGATGGACTTCCGTACAGGCCTGGGTAGGCGGCGG
>NZ_JACRWC010000088.1 GCF_014306095.1 Lentihominibacter faecis | reverse complement strand
CATCAATTGCTGTTCTCGATCCTGCAGCAGCTGCTGCAAAGTTTCCTCCATCGAATTTTGATATAATAATCTCTTTTCCATAGTATGATCTCCTCCTTTTTGTTTTATTTTGCCATTTCTGTATTTAAAGTGCAATCATCAGAGTGTGTTATCTTGTTGTAGAATTCGTGAATTCCCATATCGAGGACAAAAGGACTCGGATTTGGATTATTTGCCTTTTCTTCACTGCACGCGCATTCGTGAATTCCCATTCCGAAAAAAAATATTAGCATATGGGAAGTTCATTACAATCTTTTTACAATGTCTGTTTGGGGAGTTCCCACATTGTATATTTTTATGTTGTTTCGGGAATTTTTCTGGGCTGCAAAGAGTGCGGCACCTGATATCCAATGGATTTGCCGCTGTTCACTTCCCATATGACTATCATAAATGTCAATCTGGGAATTCATAAATAGAAAAGCCATTAAAATTGAGAAGCTAGTTCCCAAATAACTCAAATTATTTTCTATCTGGGAATTCATGATTTTAAAAGAATCGGTGATGACAAACCGCCGGAGGAAAGCCAGCGATGTCGAGGCGACAGGCAAACCGTCAGAGTGAGAAAGGCCAGCAGTGTCGAGAGTTGGTCAAACCGTCAGAGTGAGAAAGGCTGGCGGTGTCGAGGCGACAGGCAAATCGCCAGAGCGAGGAAGGCTGGCAGCAAAACTTCCAGGTTGAAATACCGGCAACGGAAAGCTGGCGGCCAGTCAGACTTCCGGATCGGGATGTCGGCAGCTCACCGCCGCTTCAGGGAAATAAAAACTCCTGCGATGCATATACCGGTGAAAATGATAAAAGCGATTCGGATCACGCGGATCAAAATCCCTGGGGATGCTTCCGCCAGGGAAGCATCTCCCATACAGCAGGTAACTATGATCGTGACGATCACCATGCTGATGGTGTGACCGATGGAGCGCATAGTTGCTAAAATGGAAGAGGCTACACCATAGTTTGTTTCTTCCACACAGGACATCACAGCATTGGTATTAGGCGATGAGAACAGGGCGAAACCAAACCCCGTTATGATCAGTGCTGTGATGACAATCCAGAGGGACGTGCCTTGGTTCAGGAAAACGAAGAGGCACGTCCCGAGTGCACAAAGACCCATTCCGATAGAGGAAAGTTTGAACGGAGAAAATCGATCTGACAGCTTTCCTGCCACTGGCGACAGGCCCGCCATGATCGCCGGCTGGGCGATCATGATCAGCCCTGTCGCCTGAGATGAAAATCCCTGCACCACCTGCAGGTAGATGGATACCAGGTAGCTGATGGCAAAGGTGGCTCCGTAGTTTAATAATGCCGAAAGATTGGAAAACCCGTATCCGATATTTTCACGAAACATGCGGATATCCACCGCCGGTTCTTCTGTCCTGTATTCATGGCGAAGGAAAAACATCCCTACAGCCAGTCCCACTCCCGCCAACACCGGTGAGATCCAGCCCTTGCCGATTTCCGACAGCCCATACATCAGCAGAACGATCGAGATCAGATAGAGTAAATTTCCAGTCAGATCCAGGCTGTGTGGCTTTGTGAGCGTCTCTTCTGGATCCTGCTGCTGGTTTGATTTTCTTCTGACAAGTTGCTGCAGAGTTTTTCCATGCAAATCAGTATCAGTCAAAAGGTGGTGGCTTTCTCCACAGCTATCCGTCTTCAAATTTTTTACGTTTTTATCTCCCGGCAGTCTAAGCACTGCGATACATGCTGCAGTTGTGATCACACCCGTTACGATAAAGATTGCTTTCCATCCGAAATGCTGGTTAAGGAATCCTCCCAGGACAGGGCCTGAGGAAAGACCGGCATAAGTGGCGGCAAGAGAATACCCGATGACTCGTCCATGGTTTTCCGCTGGAAATGCCTTAAGAAGTACGGCTGTATTGGTGCTGAATATCATAGCTGCTCCTATTCCCTGTACTACTCGAATCAAAATCAGCATCATTATGGATATAGAAAAAACAGCTGCAATACAGCAAATCGTAAACAAACCAACTCCTATCGCCAGTACTGATTTCAGGCTGGTGATATCCGCCACCCTTCCTGCAGGAACAGAACAGGCAGCTACCGCCAGCGTATATCCGGTCACAAGCCAGCCGACCATCCCGGCGCCTGCATGGAATTCCTGTGACAGGTCCGGGATGGACAAATTGAGCGCACTTCCTGTAAAGGTAGTGACGAATGCTGTCAGCACCACCACCAGAATCGTAAGCTTTGGTTTTGGGGTTTGAGGCATTCCGGCCGCCTGACTTTGCTTTGGTTTTGGGGTTTGAGGCATTCCAGCTGTCTGATCTTGCTTTGGTTTCAGGGTTTGAGGCATTCCGGCCGCCTGATCTTGCTTTGGTTTCGGGCGGTTCGCCATTCTGATCTGCTCGTTCCGCATTCCATTGTTCCTTTTCTCACATGTCTTCATACTCCTTAGTATGTACAGTGCCTTGAGATTTTACCACTGCGCCAACATCCCGGCATCTACGGTTCCGTCTCACGTTCCAAGGAGTCACGGTTCAGCCTTACGCTTCCGGAGCTTCCAACTCCGCTTCACAGCCCAAGCAGCTGCGGTTCTGCCTCTCAGTCCCGGCAGTCTCAACTCCGCCTCACAACCCAAGCAGTCACAGTCCCGGCAGTCACAACTCTGCCTCATAACCCAAGCAGTCACAGTCCAAGCATTCTGCCTCTCAGTCCTAGCACTCTCAACTCCGCCTCACAGCCCAAGCAGTTACAGTCCCAGCATTCCGCCTCCCAGTCCCGGCAGTCTCAGTTCGGTCTCACAGCACGATACAGATAAAGTATTCTTTTCCTTCATCGCTGATTTTCTGCAGGGATTTCTGGATCTTAATGCGAATATTATCCGGCACTCCTGCGATTTTGTTTTCCATTTGCTCCGCTACCATTTCGTACAGAGATTTGCCGAAAATATTGGTGTCCCATATACCATTAGGCGCGTTTCGCAGATCGTCTTTAAGACTCTCGACCAGATCCTCTGACTGCTTTTCACTCCCGACCACCGGAGAGACTTCCGTTGTGATATCCGTTCTGATAATGTGCAGCGACGGTGCTCTGGCTGTGATCTTCACTCCGTACTTATCTCCCTGTTTGAATACTTCCGGCTCTTCTACCGTCATTTCATGAAGCTTCGGTTCCACGATACCATAACCTGTATCTTCCACCTGCTTCATGGCATCCTTCAGCTTGTCATAAGCTTTTTTCGCCTTGGAGAACTCTTTCAAAAGTCCGAAGAACTGGGCGTCATTTTCTACCTGCTCCTCCATCAGCTCCGTAATGATCCTGTAATACAACGGTTCAAACAGTTCCAGCCTTAACTCTGCCTGCCCGCTGCCCAGATCCACCGAACGGATCTGAGCATGCTCCACCACGTCTCCATCTTGAAGAGCAGCCACCGATCCACGCAGTTCTTCCACTGTATCAAACTTCTGTGACCAGAGACGAACCGTTTCGATCAGCTGCTTTTTCAGCCAGTGATCCGCATCAAGTCCCTCCACATATCCCGGCAGACTGAACCGGATCTCCTTCATCGGAAACCTGCCCAGAAGTCTGCTCATCAGTTCCGTAAGCTGAGCCTGCGAAGCCTTTGCACAATCCAGGGGGAGCACCGGCACACCGTATTTTTCCTCCATCACAGCAGCATGCTCCCGTGCAGAATCAGACTCAGGACGAACAGAGTTTAAGACGACCACAAAAGGTTTGTGAAGTGCCTGCAGCTGACGGATCACCCGGTTTTCTGCTTCCCCGTAACTTCCCGGTTCCATCGTTCCGATGCTGCCATCCGTCGTGACCACGATACCGATCGTAGCATGCTCCCGAATCACCTTGTCAGTCCCGATCTCAGCAGCTTTTTCAAACGGAAGCTTTTCCTCATCCCAGGGGGTGGCTACCATGCGTGGCTGCCCATCCTCCTGATCCCCCAATGCTCCCGGCACCAGATAACCGACACAGTCCACCAGCCGCACACGGAGCCGCAGAGTGCTCTCCACATCCAGATCGACGGCTTCCGCCGGGATGAACTTCGGCTCCGTCGTCGTGATGGTTCTGCCATTCCCGCTCTGAGGCATCTCATCAAGGATCCTTTCCCGCTCGTATCGGTTCTTTACGTTGGGGATGACCATCAGATCCATAAATCGCTTGATAAACGTAGATTTACCTACTCTCACAGGCCCCACGACGCCGATATAAATGTCTCCGCCTGTCCGACGGCCAATATTCTCATAAATACTCATATTCTCCAAAATAAAAACCTCCCCGCGCCCTGTACTGTTATCCCTACAGTATACGAAGGAGGTTCTGATAGTATTCTTATTTTTCAACGATTTTTCCACTGAGGCTAAAGGTCTTGCCCTCGGTGATCTCCACATCCACCATTTGTCCGATCAGATCTCTGCTTCCGGCAAAGTCCACAAGCTTGAAGCCTTCCGTACGTCCGGTGAGAGTCGCTTCATTTTTCTTGCTGACACCTTCCACCAGCACTTTTTCGATACGCCCGACATACGCCGCATTTTTCTTGCTGCTTGCTTCATTGACGGCTTCCACCAGCCGTTCGAAGCGTGCGTGTTTCACATCTTCCGGGATCTGATCTTCGAACTTTTCCGCCGGAGTTCCTTTTCTCACAGAATACAGAAATGTGAACGCCGAATCGTACTGCACCTGATTCACAAGATCCAGAGTGTCCTCAAAATCTTCTTCCGTCTCTCCCGGAAAACCAACGATGATATCCGTGCTGATGGTTATCTCCGGTACAGCGCGGCGGAGTCTTTGCACCAGATCCAGATATCTCTGCCGATCGTATCGCCTGTTCATGCGCTTCAGCACCCGGCTGCTCCCCGACTGCACCGGCAGATGTATGTAATTGCAAAGCTTGTCGCAGTCCACATATGCCTGTATCAGTTTGTCAGAAAGATCCTTCGGATGGGATGTCATAAACCGGATCCGCTGCAGTCCGTCGATCGCGTTGATCCTGTAGATCAGATCTGAGAAATCCCACCTTCTGCCTTCTGCATCCTCACCCTTATAGGAATTGACGTTCTGTCCCAGCAGAGTCACTTCCCGCACGCCGTCACGCACCAAAGTCTCGATCTCCTGCAGGATATCCTCGGGAGCACGGCTCTTTTCCCGTCCTCTCGTATACGGTACGATACAGTATGTGCAAAAGTTGTTGCAGCCGTACATGATATTGACGAAAGACTTGTGCTGATACAGCCGCTTTGCAGGAAGGCCTTCTGCGATATGACTGGTGTCTGCAAGCACTTCCATAACGGAAGCCTGTTCCATGTAGGCCCGCTCTAAAAGCTCCGGGAACCGGTCGATATTATGCGTCCCGAAGATGATGTCCACCCATGGATATTTTTCGTGGATGGTATCGATCACGTGCTGCTGCTGCATCATACAGCCGCAGACACAGGCCATGTAGGATGGATTCTTTTCCTTGATTTTTTTTAGCTGTCCCAGCGTTCCGAAAAAGCGCTTATCGGCGTTTTCACGGATGCTGCAGGTATTGATGATCGTGATATCCGACTCTTCTTTGGTCAAGACCTGCCGGCAGCCTTCCTCTTCCAGCATTCCGGCAATGGTCTCTGAATCGTGCTCATTCATCTGACAACCAAATGTAATGATATTGTATTTCTTTCCTTCTAAAAAGTTACGGTTGTTCTCTCTGTTCATGCCTACTAATCCTGTTCCCGTTTTTTGTCTCTTGTCATCAGCATGCCAACTGCATCTGCCGCCTTGATCTCCCCTTTGATAGCACGGTAGATCGCTTCTGTGATCGGCATTTCCACGCCTTCTCTTCGTGCCAGTTCATACGCGGCTTCCGTGGTGAACATGCCCTCTACGACCATGCCGACTTTTTCGGTCGCTTCCTGCGGACTCATGCCTTCTCCGATCATGATCCCGCATCTTCTGTTACGGGAATGCATGCTGGTGCACGTTACGATCAGGTCGCCTGTTCCCGTCAGTCCTGCAAAGGTCTCGGCTCTGGCGCCCAGCTTCAGCCCCAGGCGGGTGATTTCTGCAAGGCCGCGTGTCATAAGAGCCGCCTTTGCATTATCTCCAAAACCCATGCCGTCGGATACCCCTGCACCCAGTGCGATGATATTCTTGAGAGCGCCGCCCAGTTCTACGCCTACCACATCATCCGTGGTATAAACGCGGAAACGTTCCGTCATAAAAAGATCCTGGATGGCTTCTGCCGCCTTGAGATTACGACTTGCTGTAGCCACTGTAGTCGGCAGTTTTCTTCCCACTTCCTCTGCGTGAGACGGACCCGATAACATAACGTAGCGGTCCATATCCAGCACATCCGCTGCGATCTCAGACATCCGCTTCAAACTCTTCTGCTCGATGCCCTTTGCAACATTGATGATCAGAGCATCGTCTTTTATGTACGGCAGTGCGCCTTCCAGTGCGGAACGGAAATGCTGCGCCGGCGCTGAAAACAGCACTACATCAGCGTCTCTCAATGCATCTTCCTGAGATAACGCGATAGCGATATTTTCTCCTAAAGGAACTCCCGGCAGATAATCCACATTTTCTCTGTTCTCTTCCATTCTCTGCAGATGACCTGCATCGATGTCCCAGATCTTTACCGGATTTCCCTTGTCTGCTACAACTGTTGCCAGCGCTGTGCCCCAGCTTCCTGCTCCGATGATACCTATCTTTTTCATAACGCTAGTCCTCCTGACCATCGCTGGTCTTTTTCTTTTCGAAGATACTCATGACCGGCTCTTTTCCCTGTAATAGCCGCTTGATGTTGGCACGGTGCTTTACCAGGATGATGATCGCCAGCACGATCCCGATATAGAGAAAATCCCTCTCCATAAACATGGAGATAAACGGGAATACTACCGCTCCTGTGATGGAGCCCACCGACATTCGCTTGCTGATCAGGACTGCGATCACAACGATCAGCAGAGTCAGCAGCGCCATAAGAGGATTTAACCCCAGCAGCGCTCCGAACGCCGTGGCGACACCTTTGCCGCCTTTGAATTTATAGAATACCGGCCATACGTGTCCGCAAAATACTGCCAGCACACACCAGGCTTCCCCGGTAGAACCAGCCAGCAGAAATCCGATCAGTACAGCGATGGTTCCTTTCAGAACATCTACTACCAAAGTGATGACGCCGGCTTTCTTGCCCATGACACGCAGAGCATTGGTCGTACCCGCATTACCGCTTCCTTCTTTGTGGATATCGATCCCCTTCGCTTTTGCCAGAAGTGTAGAAGGAGAAATGTTCCCCAGCAGATAAGCGATGATGAGAGCCAGTACCCACAGCCAGATGTTTACATTAGACATCTTCTTTCTCCCCTTTCTCCCGGAACACGAATTTCAAAGGCGTACCTTCAAACCCAAAGCTTTCCCGGATCTTGTTTTCCAGATACCGTGAATACGAGAAATGCATCAACGGTCTTGAATTGATCTTAAAGGAAAAGAGAGGCGGCTTGACACCCACCTGCGTCACATAGTAGATCTTCAGGCGCTTTCCTTTGTCGGAAGGCGGCTGCTTCATCATGGTCGCATCTGTGATCAGACTGTTGAGCTGCCCCGTCGGTATGCGCATCGCTCTGTTTTCCGCCACATATTTCGCCATGGCAATGACATTGTCCACACGCTGTCCAGTCAGTGCTGAAATAAACACCGACGGTGCATATGACATGAAAGTCAGCTCTCTTGCGATCTCTTTTTTGAAGTCGTTCATAGTGTGATTGTCTTTTTCTAAAAGATCCCACTTGTTTACCACGACAACGATCCCTTTTCCGGCTTCATGGGCGATCCCGGCGATTTTTTTATCCTGTTCTGTGATCCCTTCCTGGGCATCGATCATCAGCAGGCAGACGTCGCAGCGTTCGATCGCTGCCACCGCACGGAGCACGCTGAATTTTTCAATATCTTCATTGACCTTGCTCTTTCGTCTTATCCCCGCCGTGTCGATGAGCAGATACTGCTCGCCGTCTTTTTCAAACGGGGTATCGATAGAGTCTCTGGTCGTCCCTGCGATAGGAGAAACGATTACACGGTCTTCTCCCAGAAGTCGGTTCACCAGAGAAGATTTTCCCACATTTGGTTTCCCGATCATAGCGATCTTGATGGAATCATCTTCCTCCGTTCCTGCTCCTTCCGGGAAGCTGTCCACGATCTCATCCAGAAGATCTCCCAGATTCAGCATGTTGGCTGCGGAAATCGGGATAGGTTCCCCGAGTCCCAGCTCATAAAAATCATAAAAATCATCCGGCAGCTCCGCTTTATCGATCTTGTTGACAGCCAGAACGATTTTTTTGCCCGTTTTCATCAGTATGGAAGCGACTTCCCGGTCTGCTGCCGTGATCCCCTCCTTGCCGTCCACCATAAACAGGATCACATCGGAGGTATCCATGGCCATTTCTGCCTGGTGACGCATCTGAGAAAGGATGATATCCTTGCTGTCCGGCTCGATACCGCCCGTATCGATCAGTGCAAAATGGATCCCCTTCCACTCCGCTTCCGCGTATATCCTATCTCGTCACGCCCGGTGTATCTTCCACAATGGAAACCCGGCGTCCTACAACTTTATTGAAAAAAGTTGATTTTCCTACGTTTGGCCGTCCTACTACGGCTACCAGTGGTTTACTCATTAAAAATTCCTTCCGCAAATTCTACAGGATCGAACTCCTTCAGATCCTCGATCCCTTCTCCTACACCGATAAACTTGACCGGCATATCAAACTCATCCGCTATCGTAACGACAATGCCACCCTTGGCAGTGCCGTCCAGCTTCGTTAAAATGATGCCTGTGATATCGGCCACATCCCCGAATTCCTGAACCTGGGAAACAGCGTTCTTTCCAGTCGTTGCATCCAGTACCAGCAGATTCTCTCTGGCTGCCTCCGGGTATTCCCGTCCGATGACCTTGTTCATCTTGTTCAGCTCATCCATAAGATTTTTCTTGTTCTGCAGTCTTCCGGCCGTATCGCAGATGAGCACGTCGATGTGCTTTGCCTTTGCAGACTGGATCGCGTCGTAGATAACAGCCGACGGATCCGCCCCTTCCTTGTGCTTGATGACATTGACACCGACACGGTCACCCCAGATGCAAAGCTGCTCTGCAGCAGCGGCACGGAACGTATCAGCTGCCGCCAACATCACAGTTTTGCCTTCCTGTCGCAGCTTATGGGCAAGTTTGCCGATGGACGTAGTCTTGCCGCCTCCGTTGATGCCGATCATCAGGATCACCAGAGGGGTATCCTGACACAGCTTCTGTTCTTCTTTCTTATTGATAACGCTGGATATGATCTTGGCCAGACGGATCTTGATGACAGACGGCTTTGTCAGATTATTGGTCTTCACCTCGGTCCGCAGCATATCTACGATCTTCATGGTGGTCTCCATACCGATATCCGATGTGATCAGGATCTCCTCCAGCTCATCCATAAAATCATCGTCAATGGTCGCCTTGCCTGCCAGCGCATCACCGATCCGCTGAGACATTTTCCCAAAGAACGATTTTTTTTCTTCTCTGAACATCATAATCTAGTTTCTCCTTTTTTCGCCGTTTTACGGCTGTTATAATGCAAAATCACTGTCCATGTCCAGGGACAGCACACGAGAAACGCCCTTCTCCGGCATGGTCACACCATAAATGACGTCCGCGTGTTCCATGGTCGCTTTCTGGTGAGTCACCAGTGCGAACTGGATCCCGGAAAGCTTTCGCAGACAGTTGATGAACCGGTCTATGTTGGCGTCATCCAGCGCAGCTTCCACCTCATCCAGGATGCAGAACGGCGTCGGTTTTGCCTTCAGTACCGCGAACATCAGCGCGATAGCCGTCAGCGTCTTTTCACCACCGGAAAGCAGATTGATGTTCTGCAGTTTTTTACCCGGCGGCTGCGCTACGATATCTATATTGGAACTGAGCGGATCTTCTTCGTTAGAGAGTCTCAGCTCGGCATGTCCGCCTCCGAACAGTTCCTGAAATTTCTCTTCGAAATTGATGACGATCTGATCGAAGCTTTCCTTGAACTTGATCCGGATCGTCTTGTCCATATCGTCGATGATCCTGTGAAGATCGTCAGCCGCTTCCTGAATGTCCGCCCGCTGCCCGGTAAGGAATTCATACCGTTCACGCACCGTTTCATATTCTTCGATAGCGCCCACGTTGACCTCTCCCAGTTCACGCATCCGGTTCTTCACCTGACGGCTTTCCTTCATGGCCGCAGACATAACGAACTCCTCCGAACGGAATTCCATGGCTTGTATGTATGAAATCTCAAAATCCTCCCACAGCTTGTTTTTATAGGTGTCCAGCTGGGTTTCATTCCGTGTATTTTTGATATCAAGCTCGTATTTCTGATTCTGCAGTTTTTCGATGGTCTCTGAAAGCGCATCTCGTTCTTCTGCAGATGCCGCCAGCGTTCTGACCAGTTCTGCCTTTTCTTCTCCGACCTGCTCCAGCTTGCTCTCCAGTGCTGTTTTTTCTTCCGTTTTCGCCTGGATCTGCTCACTGGAAGCGCCACTTTCCCCTGTCAGTTTTTCCTGTTCCTGTCTCAGCTCGGTCTGCTGCAGTTTCCTTCTGTGGATATCGCTGTGCATTTCCGCCAGAGAATCACTGATCCGTTTCTTCATGGAATCCATGTGGGATTTTTCCTGCTCGCAGCTGGAAAGCTCGATCCGTGCCTTCGTGATCTCCTCACTGATACCATCGAACTGTTCTTTCTGCCGGTTGTATTCTGCCAGGCATCGCTCTGCGGCTTTTTCGGCTTCTGCGACCGCTTCGGTATTTTCTGCGATCTTCTTCTGCAAAGTTTCCACCATCTCCGCAGAATGCTTCTTTTCTGTTTCAATGCTGGAAAGCTCACGCTCCAGCCGCTGACTGCTGCTGCGGATCTCCCGCAGGGCTGCTTCTGTCAGCTTCAGTTCATGCTCTTTTTCCAGCAGGATCCGTTCTGTACTGCGAATCTCTTCTTCCAGATCTTCCATCTGGCTCCCGTATCCGCCGATTCCTTCCCGCAGGCTTTCCAGCTTGCGTCCAACTTCATCCTTCTGGTTGTTTTTTCCTATGATCTCTTTTTCCAGGCTCTGGATCTCTGCTTTTCGATCCAGGATATTGGCCGTTTTATTTTTATATTTACCACCGGTGATGGCGCCGCCTGCATTTATGACTTCTCCATCCAGTGTGACAAACCGCAGTCCGCCTCCCTTTTTAGACATCCGTACCGCGTGATCCATATCATCTACGATCACCACCCGGCCAAGCAGATAAGAGATGACCCCCTGATATCTGGGATCGAAAGTCAGGCATTCCGGTCCAAACCCTCGAAATCCTGCTTCCTGCCGCAACCGTTCTTCATACGACGTCCGTCCTCTCACTGAGCTGACCGGCAGAAACGTAAGCCGTCCGGCTTTATTCGCTTTCAGCGCACGGATCGCAGCCTTTGCACTCTCATCGTTTTCGCAGACGATATTTTGCAGTCCGGCTCCCAGTGCCGTTTCTATGGCAGTCTCATATCCTTCCGGGACCGTGATCAGATCTGCTACTACGCCGTGGATCCCCGAAAGTCCTGAACGCATGATATAACGAACGGCATAGTTATACCCTTCGTAATTGCTTTCCATTTCCTCGATGGTCTTTTTTCGTGCAGAAAGCTGGCTAAGACTGATCCGCAGATCTTCAAAGGTGCGGGAAAGTTTTTTCTCATCCTCCCGCATCGCCGCGAATTCTTCTTTTTTCAGCAGCCTCTGCTCTTTGATATGTTCCAGATTGTCTACGATACGCTCTTTTTCATGACGCATCTGGTTTAAATTGTCCAGGGTTTCCTTGTTGCTGTCCTCTCCGCTGTCTTTGTCACTGAGAAGCGCGGCTTTTCTTCTTTCAAGGGTCTCTGCCATCCGCTGCAGACTGCTGATTTCCGCCTCTGCAGAACTCCTGTCACCGGAGTGCTCAAACACTTCGTTTTTATGCTGATCCGCCTGCTGCATCAGACTCGCCAGCTTCTGCGAAAGGGAGTCATAAAGCTCCACTTTTTCATCCAGTACTGTTTTGGCCTGCGCAAAGCGTTCTTCCGTCTGCCTGCTTCCTTCCAGCAAAGATTTCTGATTTTCTTCCTCTCGCTGCAGTTTTTCCTGCAGCTCCTGGATCTCAGCTGTCAGTCTCTCCTGATTTTCTGCAATGACACCCAGGCGTTCTTTATCGATCTGTTCCTGGCTGACAAGATGATTCAGTTCATCTATCACTTCCATCAGCTGAGTTCTGGTCTCTTCTGCTATGGATTCCAGTGTTTCCTTGCGTTCCTCATGGGAGGCTGCAGACTGTTCCGCTGCCGACCTTTCCCCGCGGGTTTTGGCAAGGCTCTCATCCAGCTGTTTCAGATCCTCATGGATGCCTTCACTTTTTGCTTTCAGGTTTTCTATATTTTTCAGTATGATATTGATTTCCAGTTCTTTATAGCGATCTCGCAGCTTCAGGTATTCCTTCGCCTTGATACTGTCTTCCTTCAGCCCGTCGATCCTGCTTTCGATTTCGCCGATGATGTCCTGTACACGATCCATATTGGCATTGGCAGCTTCCAGCTTTCGCTCGGACTCTGCCTTTTTTGTACGGTACAGCACGATCCCGGCAGCTTCTTCAAAAATCTCTCTGCGGCTTTCCGTCTTATTGCTGAGGATCTCTGAGATCTTGCCCTGTCCGATGATGGAATATCCATCAACTCCGATACCGGTATCCATGATCAGTTCTCTGATGTCTCTCAGGCGACACTGGTTGCCATTGATATGATACTCGCTTTCGCCGGAACGGAACATACGCCGTGTCAAAGCAACTTCTTTATAATCGATGGGCAGCGTCCCTTCTCCATTGTCGATCACCAGAGTCACTTCTGCCATTCCGCGTGATTTCCGGCTGGATGTTCCCGAGAAAATGACTTCCTCCATCTTGCCGCCACGCAGCATCTTCGGACTCTGTTCGCCCAGTACCCAGCGGATCGCATCACTGATGTTGCTTTTACCACTGCCGTTTGGACCTACTATACAGGTGATCCCGCTGCTGAAATCTATGGTAACAGGCTCCGCGAAGGATTTGAACCCATGCATTTCGATTTTCTTAAAGTACATGCATTTCCCTTTCCATCATTTCTTCCGCTGCCTGCTGCTCAGCCTGTTTTTTACTCTTTCCTCTGCCTTTGGTAACAGGTCTGCCGTTTACGATCAGCTGCACGATAAATGTCTTGTCATGATCCGGCCCGATCTCCTTGACCAGGCGGTATTTGATATCCGTGATACCACGGCTCTGCAGCTTTTCCTGCAGTGCGGTCTTGTAATCTGTAATGATATATTTCCCATGTCTGGCATCTTCAATGGAAGATGCGAACAGGCGCAGCACACAGTCTTTCACGGCTTCAAATCCACCATCCAGATAAACAGCTCCGATGATCGCTTCCATACAGTCTGCCAGAATAGACTCTCTGGTTCTGCCACCGCTCTTTTCTTCTCCGTTCCCCAGGAGCAGATACTGTCCCAGCTCCAGCTTTTTCGCTTCCTGCGCAAGAGATTTCTCGCAGACAAGCGTGGCTCGGATACGCGACAGGAACCCTTCTTCCTCCTGCGGGAAAATATGAAACAGTTCTTCGCCGATGATTGCGTCAAAGAATGCGTCCCCCAGGAATTCCAGGCGTTCATTGCTTTTTTCTTCGTGACAGTGTTCTTTCACGTAAGAACTGTGGGTCACTGCCGTCATCAGGAGCTTTTTATTATTGAACTTGTACTGCAGCTTTTCTTCCAGCTGATGTCGCTCATTCATTGATCGAATACTCCTCTTCATCTTTTTCTATAACTTCCTCCAGCTCCAGCATGGACTGACGGATGATCTCCACCACGTTTTCCTTGCTGTACGGAACGCTTTTGATGATGGCATTGCGTACTGCATTAGCTGTAGACGATCCGTGGATCTTAAGCACCGGTCCGTCTACTCCCAGGATCGGCGCACCACCGTATTCTTCATAGTCAAATTCTTTTTTTAATGATTTTAACTGTGGCTTCAGCATCAGTGCAGCCATTTTACTCTTGATGCTAGCCATCAGTTTGGATTTCACCAGTTCCAGAATGCTCATGGCTACGCCCTCTGTCAGTTTGAGGATGACATTGCCGACAAATCCGTCACAGACGATGACGTCGCAGGCACCTCTCGGCACTTCTCTGGCCTCTACGTTTCCAACGAAATTAACCGGTGCTTTTTTCAGTTTTTTGAATGCGTCCTTGGTCATGCTGGTTCCCTTGCTCTCCTCTACTCCCAGGTTCACAAGACCAACGCGAGGATTGCTTCTTCCCCACACATGTTCCATAAAGATGCTTCCCATAAGACCGTACTCCAGCAGGTTATGAGCCTTGGCTTCCGAGCTTGCTCCGGCATCTACCAGAATGGACGGTTCCTTTCCCATACATGGATAAACGCTTGCCAGCACCGGACGATCTATTCCTTCGATCCTTCCCAGGATCAGCCGGGAGCCTACCACAAGCGCCCCTGTATTTCCTCCGGAAACAAATACATCTCCGGTTCCTTCTTTGATCATATTCAGTCCGACCACCATGGAGGAATCGCTCTTTCTGCGTATGGCTTTTACCGGGCTGTCTTCCATCGTGATGACTTCCTGCGCGTTGACGATATGGATCTGCTCACCCTGATATCCCATTTTGTTCAGCTCTGCCTGGATCATATCCTCCTTACCAACGATATAAATATCATCTTCGATCAGTTCTGCCGCCTGTACGGCGCCTTTTACCATTTCATGAGGGGCATAATCTCCACCCATGCCGTCTAATACAATATTCATGTTCTTCCTCTTTTCTTACTCGTTTTCTTCTTTTCTGTTATTCTCTATTCTCAAATATATCTAAAAATTCCTGTACACGTGCAGGAACATCTTCCGCCTTAAATACGGATGATCCGGCTACGATGATCTCAACACCGGCATCGATCACTGTTTTTACGTTGGCCAGGTTGATCCCTCCATCGATTTCGATACGAAAATCAAGTCCGTATTTTTCCCGGAGCCCTTTTAATTCCTGTGCCTTTCTGATAGCTGACGGAATGAACTTCTGTCCGCCAAATCCCGGATTGACCGACATGATCAGGATCAGATCTGCATCTTCCAGCACGTATTCCAGAGCGGAAACCGGCGTTCCAGGATTGATGGCCACTCCCGGTTTGACGTCCATGGAACGGATATGCTGCACCGTCCTGTTGATATGACGGCACGCTTCCTGATGCACCGTGATATATTCTGTCTGTTCCGTAACAAAATCACCAATATACTGATCCGGATTCTCTATCATGAGATGCACATCAAACGGCATCTGCGTCCTGCCGCAAAGGCTCTTCATCACCGTTGCACCATAGCTGATATTCGGTACAAAATGTCCGTCCATGACATCTACATGGATCAGATGCGCTCCGGCATTCTCGATTTGTTTCACATCTTCTCCCAGACGCGAAAAATCTGCGGATAATATAGATGGTGCTAATTCGATCATAGTAGTTACCTCACATTTCTGCACATATATTGTTTTAGTACTGTCTTGCCTTGCGGATCTCTTCCATCTGGCTCTTATATGACTCGTATCGCTCTATAGCGATCTTTCCTTCTTCTACTGCCTGCCGGATACTGCATCCCGGCTCTGACAAATGCTTGCAGTTATGATATCGACAACCGCCCAGAAATCCTGTCATCTCCGGGTACAAATGCTGCAGTTCCTCTTCCTCTGCTTCCAGAATATCAAAGGATGTGAATCCCGGCGTATCGAAGATCATTGTGCCATGTTTCTCATCGATAGAAAACAGCTCCGCATGACGTGTCGTGTGTTTTCCCCTTTCGGACTTGCTGCTGATCTTGCCGGTCTCAGCTTGCGCGTGAGGAATAAGCCTGTTTAGTATCGTCGATTTTCCTACACCTGAAGCTCCTGCCAGCGCCACCTTTTTCCCCAGTGTCATGCGCCGAAACTCCGCCAGACTTTCCTCTCGATCCGGATCCATCAAAAGTACCGGATACACAGATCCGTAGATCCTTTGCAGCGCGGCAATGTTTTCCTGTGCCTTCTTCGCAGCTTCCCTGTCTCCTTCTGCCAGATCACATTTATTGACACAAAGGATGATCTCTGTACCGTTTTTCTCCGCCATCACCATGAATTTATCGATGACTGACAAAATCGGTGCAGGCGATGCTGCTGCCGTAACGATCGCAAAACAATCTACATTGGCAATAAAAGGGCGGATAAAACTGTTCCTGCGCGGCAGCACGCCGGTGATAAGGCTGTCATCGTTTTCAGGGATCACTTCGAATTCGACTTCATCACCTACTGCCGGTTTGACCGCTCTCTGCTTGAACACACCCCTTGCCTTGCATCTATATACTTCATCGCCGGATTTTACATAATAAAACCCGGCGATTCCTTTTACTATTAAGCCTTTTTTACCGCTCATACATTAACGTCCTCAATCATCTTCATCCGGTGCGGTCGTTGTTTCTGTCGGTTTCGCGCCCTTGCTGACACGGATCCGCACGGAAGTCCCCTTGTCAAGCTGTGCATTGGCATCGTACTGCTGCCAGATGACTTCTCCCTCTGCATATGTGGAGCTGTATTCATAGCTGATGGAACCCAGCGAAAGTCCTGCCTTGGACAATGCTGACTGCGCATCATTTATGGATTTTCCTACCAGATACGGAACCGTCGCCTTCGCCTTGGATCCGTCGCTGACTACAACGTTGATGGCAGTTCCCTTCTCCACTTCTTCACCTGCATCAGGATCCTGACTGAGCACAGTGCCCTTTTCTTCTTCACTGGCTTCTTCGCTTACCGTTCCAAGCTTGAATCCGGCTGCTTCCAGGTAGTCGGCAAGCTCGCTCTGCTTCTTGCCCCGCAGATCAGGAACCGATCCGTCTCCCAGACCCTTGCTGATATTTACGGTCACGGTACTTCCCGTCTTGATCGTCGTACCAGCGTCTGGATCCTGCGATACGATACGTCCCTTCTCCACTTCTTCGCTGACTACTTCATCGCCCTTCTTGATGCGGATCTTGTATTCCTTCGCCGCGATCTTCGCTTCTTTCAGCGTCATGTTCTTAAAGTCCGGAGCTTCGATCTCCTTGCCTCCAAACAGACCTGTCGCAAATCCGATCACAACGAAAAGCAGCAATGCTGCTGCGACTGCCGATGCGATGATGATGATCTTCTTCTTTTTACTCATCGGCGGCTTCTTGCCTTTTTTCCGGTTGTAATCCCGTTCATCTACGTATTCGTCCTCGCCGTCATCGTAATCTGTTTCAGCGATCGGACCTCTCTGTTCATCACGGTTTCTACCGTTTACTAAAACGGAATCTCCTACTACCGTGCTGACAAATTCCAGGTTATTCAATGCTTCGATCAGTTCATCTGCCGACGCGAAACGGTTCACCGGATATTTGTCAGTACACTTGAGGATGATGTGTTCCAAAGCCGGAGGAACTCCATCTACCAGTTTGGATGGCGGTATCATCTCCCCATTGATATGCATCAGTGCAATATTTACCGGATTGTCGCCGTCAAACGGCACTCTTCCTGTCAGCATTTCATACATCACGATGCCCAGGGAGTAGATATCGGATTTCTCGTCCACATACCCTCCTCTTGCCTGTTCCGGCGAGAAGTAGTGAACAGATCCGATGATCCCTTCTGTATTGTCTACTATAGTCGCAGCATTGACCGCCTTGGCGATACCAAAGTCGGTGATCTTAGCTGTACCATTGGGTGTGATCATAACATTGTGCGGCTTCACATCCCTGTGAATGATGTGATTCTTGTGAGCGAAAGCCAGTGCTGCAGCGATCTGCTTGGACAAAGCGATCACTTTCGGATACGGCATCGGGCCCTGCTCCTTGATGTAATCGCTGAGCGTTTTCCCCTGGATCAGCTCCATTACTATGTAGTGGATGTTTCCTTCCCGGCCTACATCATAGATATTTACGATATTAGGATGGGACAGGCTCGCCGCCGCCTGTGATTCTCTTCTGAAACTGTCGATAAATTTATGGTCGTTGATAAATTCAGGCTTTAAGATCTTGATCGCTACAAAACGATTCAAAAGCTTGTCTTTTGCCTTGTATACTACAGACATGCCGCCTTCGCCGACTCTCTCGAACAGCTCATATCTGCCTGCGAGTACCTTATTACTCATCTTTTCCTCCTCAGTTTATATTTTCAAACAAATCACCGTTATATTATCACGGCCTCCGGCTGCCAGTGCTTCCTGCACCAGACTTGTACACATATCGTTCATATTCTGATCCGTTTTCAGGATCTGTGCTATTTTTTCTGCCGGCACTTCTCCGTAAAGTCCATCGGAACAAAGCAACAGGATATCATTGCTCTCCAGATCCACCTTATAAAAATCCGGATCCGCCCTGTGTTCCGTTCCAAGTGCCTTGGTGATAACGTTTTTTTGTTCATGGTGTTCCGCTTCATCTTCCGTGATCACGCCTTTATCGATCAGTTCATTGACATAGGTGTGATCCCTGGTGATCTGCCCCAGCTTTCCGCTGCGGAACAAGTATGCACGGCTGTCTCCAATGTTGGCAATATAAGCCGAGTTCATCCTTATGTAGGCCGTCACGATGGTCGTGGCCATGCCTCGATTCTGCTGCGACTGCAGGCCCATCTGATAGATCTGCTCGTTTACGTCTTCGATGATATCCGCGAAGAATCCAAATATCTCTTCCGGACTGCGATACTGATCCATCGCTGCCTCATTGACCATGCGGGCAATTTCACTGACTGCAGTCCTGCTGGCTACTTCTCCGGAGTTGTTTCCCCCTACTCCGTCAGCCACGACATAAACGTTCCGCCCGGGGACAACAAAGCAGGCATCTTCATTATTCTGCCTCATGATCCCCTTGTCGCATTTAAATCCAATCTGCACCATACTTTATCTGCCTTTCTTTTAAATCAAGCTTTCGGAACGCTTCATCACGCAGATGAAGAATCCATCTGTTCCATCCACCTGTGGAAGGAGCAGAAGCTTTTCTTTCTTTTCAAACGAAGGATTTTTGCGCAGGAAGGCTTCTACAACTTCTTCGTTTTCCTCCGGATTTACCGTGCAGGTGCTGTAAAGCAGCGTGCCGCCTGGTTTTACATAGGAAGATGATGCGGAGAGGATCGCCAGCTGTTTCTTCGGCAGACGTTCCATTTCCATCGAATATTCCTTGTACTTGATCTCCGGTTTTCTGCGCACCACACCCAGACCGGAGCACGGTGCATCTACAAGAACGCGATCTGCCTTCTGCAGCAGGGATGAATCTACTCTCGTAGCATCCCAGGATCTGGTTTCGATATTGCGAATTCCCAGACGTTCCGCTTCTTTTTCGATCAGTTCCAGTTTTCTTTTATATACATCGGACGCTATGATCCGTCCTGTGTTGTTCATACGTTCTGCGATAGCTGTCGTCTTGCCGCCTGGAGCTGCGCATACATCCAGCACCAGGTCTCCCTGCTTCGGATTCAGTTTTTCTGCCACAAGCATGGAGCTCTCATCCTGCGGAGTAAACAGTCCCAGCTTGTACATATCGGAATCCAGAAGATTGTTTCCTTTGACATGAAGCGCATTCTGGCACAGCGACCCCTGCTCCACCGTAAAGCCTCTCTCCTGCAGGTTCTTGATCAGATCCGGTTTCATGACCCTAAGCCAGTTGAGGCGGATCGTCATCGGAGGCGTTTCATTGCCTGCTGCCAGCAGCTTTTCCACAAAATCAATATCGTAATGATCCAGCCACATTTCTACGATCCATGGAGCATAAGAATACTTTATTGACAGATAGCGCACTTCATCCTCGCCTCTTGCCGGAAGTCTGAGCTGGATCTTTTTGTTGATGTATTCTCTGAGAACGCCGTTGACCAGAGAAGCTTTGCTGTGGCAGTATCTCTTAGCCAGTACAACGCTCTCGTTAACAGCGGCATATTCCGGAACAGACCCCATGTGGGCGATCTGATAGACACCCATTCTGAGAATGATCAGTTCCGGTGTTTTTAAACTTTTCACGCCATCTTTGACCAGGAGGTCTATATAGTAATCAAGCGTCAGCTTGTTTTCCAGAACTCCGTATACCAGTTCCCGAACAAATCCCGGTGCATTTGGCTTATTGATGACCATCTGATGATTGAGTGCAAGATTCGAATAAGCCTTTTTCGATTCTACATCTACAAGCACCAGATATGCGGTTTTACGATTGATATCCATTAGTCACGCCCCCTAATCATTAAAATACGGATCAGATTCGCCACTGCAGTCGCCAGTGCCGCAACATATGTCATTGCTGCTGCGGACAGCACCTTTTTCGCCCCGGCCGTCTCTGCGGGCTCAATGATCCTCAAGTCCACCAGCTGGCGGATCGCCCGCTTGCTGGCATTTAATTCTACCGGCAGAGTCACCGTGTGAAACAGCACAACTGCCGCAAAAAACAAAATTCCCAGATCAAAAATCATATTCCCTGTTGTCTGATTGCCGGCCCAGATGATAGCAAGTCCTATGAGGATCAGTGGCCAGGATGCCACAGATACCAGGCTTACTACCGGAGCGATAGCACTTCGGAATCTGAGAAACGCATACGAAGTCCCGTCCTGGATCGCATGGCCTGACTCATGAGCCGCGATACTGACCGATGCAATGGAAGTCCCGTTATAGACTTCACTGGAAAGTCGCATCACATCATTTTTCGGGTCATAGTGATCTGTCAGCGTCCCCGCAGTCATTTCAACGGGAACATGTCGCAGTCCGTTGGCATCCAGGATCATACGCGCAGCCTGATGACCGGTGATCCCCCGTCTGTTGTTGATCTGCGCATAACGGTTATATGCACTTTTTACCTTTCCCTGCGCATACAATGCGAAAATAATGGCAGGAATCAGGATCACGATCGTCGGATCGAACATCCCAAAATACATAAAATCACCTCTCGAAAAATATTTTATCCTAAAACTGTTCCAATTTCAATGGAATTACCTTTTAAATATTCTTTTACCTCTATTCTTTTTTTCCCGGGCATCTGGATTTCTGTCACCCGAAGTATCCCCCCGCAGGCGGCAATATCGATCCCTGCCTCTCCGGCAGCCACCACAGTTCCATCTGCTGCATCCGTCTGTATTCCCGGCACTTCTGCTCTCCAGAATTTCATCATCTTGTCTCCCAGATATCCAAAGGTTCCCGGCCACGGATCAAAAGCCCGTATCGTTCGTTCCAGACGTACAGGCATTTGCGAAAAGTCCAGATGTCCTTCTTTTTTTGAGATCATCGGTGCATAAGTGGACAATGCATCGTCCTGCTTCACCCTTGGAAGCTCCCCTAAGTGATCCAGCGTATCCACTAAAAGCTCCGCGCCCATCTGTGCCAGCTCATCGTGAAGTTCCTGTCCGGTCTTCCGTCCAACAGGGGTCGCCGCCTTTGCCAGCATATCCCCGGTATCCAGACCTTCTTCCATATACATGATCGTGATACCTGTCTCTTCATCGCCCTCAATGATAGCCCGCTGAATCGGAGCAGCACCGCGAAACCGAGGTAAAAGCGAACCATGCACATTCAGGCAGCCATACTCCGGTAGCTCCAGGATCTCTTTTGGCAGGATCTGACCGTATGCTGCTACCGCGATCAGATCTGGAGCGATCTGCTGCATCTGCTGCAAAAATTCCGCGTCTTTCCGAACTTTTACGGGCTGCAGGACCGGTATTCCAAGTTCCAGAGCTTTTTCCTTCACAGGTGAATATTTTATTTTTTTCCCGCGATCTCGCACAGCATCCGGCTGCGTTACCACGCATGCCACTTCATGGCCGGCGCGGACCAGCGCTTCCAGGGACGGCACAGCGAAATCCGGCGTCCCCATATATACGATTTTCATCGGCATCACTCCTCTGTAGTATCTGCAGCGTCGGTCAGTTCATACATTTCCTTCGCCTTGTCCTTATATAAAATACCATCCAGATGATCGTATTCATGACACATCACGATAGCCGGAAATCCTTCCAGGGCAAACTCCTGTGGATTTCCCTCCCGGTCCAGACCCTTTATGACGATCTTTTCCGGACGATCTACCACTCCCACGTATCCCGGAACCGACAGACATCCTTCTTCGCTTTCCTGCAAACCTTCCTTAGAGACGATCTGCGGATTGACAAAATAGTAAAGCTCCCCGGGCTGCGGCTCTGCCACGAACATCCTTCTCACGATGCCGACCTGAGGTGCTGCCAGTCCCACGCCCTGTGCCTGACGCATGGTCTCTACCATATCATCCAGGATCATCTGCGTCCGTTCCGTCACCTGATCCACTTCCCTGCACGTCTTGCGCAGGATCGGATCACCATCCTCCAAAATATTTCTAAGTGCCATCTTTTCCTCCTGTCTGCAAAGCAGCCTCCGGCCGCCTTCTGCTAAATAAAACTGTATGGATTGATATCTACGATCGCCGTATAATCTTTTTTCTTCTTTTCAATATCTTCTTCACGAACCGCCGCTACTATGCGCGAATATTCTGCTCTTCGGCCCTGCGGGCACTTGATCAGCATGGAATACCTGTAGATATCCTTGATCTTTCCCAGATACGCCTGCTGAGGCGGAAATACCATTTCCTGATCTTCACGCGCCATCCTGCCGCGGATCCGCTCATACCAGCTTTCCGCTCCATCCTTTGCAGCATCCTCCCTCTTTGCCGTAAACACGATCTGGAACAGATCGCTGTATGGTGGATACCCCATGTAGGCACGCAGCTGTTTTTCTGTTTCAAAAAAACCTTTATAATCATGCTGTGATGCAAAGGCTACAGCGTAATGCTCCGGGCTGTAGGTCTGGATGACCACGTGACCCTGACTGTCGCCGCGCCCCGCCCGTCCCGCAGCCTGCGTGATCAGCTGGAATGTACGCTCCGGCGAGCGGAAATCAGGAATATTGAGCGACACATCAGCCGAAACGATCCCGGAAAGACCTACATTGCGGAAGTCCAGCCCCTTGGCGATGATCTGCGTTCCGATGAGGATCTGTGTCTTTCCACTGCGAAAAGCCTTCAGCTTCCGCGTCAGTTCTCCCTTTCGCTTCACCGTATCCAAATCAAGGCGTTCCACCGCATACTCCGGAAACAGATCCGATACGGCTTCTTCCAGTTTTTCTGTCCCGCTGCCAAAATACCTGATATATTTACTGCCGCATTCCGGGCACTTGTTCGGCGCCGGTTCATGATAGCCACAGTAGTGACACACCGCCTGGCCGCCTGCTTTATGATAAGTCAGAGAAAGACCGCAGCCGGGGCATCTGGCCACATAGCCGCACTCCCGGCAGGACACGAACGTAGAATATCCCCGCCTGTTGAGAAACAGGATCACCTGTCTGCCCGCTTCCAGCGTATCCTTCATTTTACTGTAAAGCTCGCTGCTTATGATAGAACGATTTCCTCGTTTCAGTTCCTCACGCATATCGACGATGCTGACTTCCGGCAGCACCACTTTATTATAGCGCTCTGTCAATTCCAGAAGCTCATAGATCCCTTCCTGTGCCCGCTGATACGATACAACTGACGGCGTCGCGCTTCCCAGAAGCAGGATCCCGTTATTGTCCTTATCCTGCACCCGCTTCAGCGCCACCTCGATGGTATCGTATTTCGGGGTATGATCTGATTTGTACGTAGTC
Source organism: Lentihominibacter faecis (assembly GCF_014306095.1). Classification (GTDB taxonomy): domain Bacteria; phylum Bacillota; class Clostridia; order Peptostreptococcales; family Anaerovoracaceae; genus Lentihominibacter; species Lentihominibacter faecis. The sequence continues at coordinate 88 of NZ_JACRWC010000088.1, read as the reverse complement.
TCATGTTCTTCATCGATCACGATCAGCCCGATGTTTTCCAGGGGCGCAAATACTGCCGAACGTGCTCCGATGACGATCTGTCCGTCTC
>NZ_JACRWC010000096.1 GCF_014306095.1 Lentihominibacter faecis | reverse complement strand
CCGTCTCGTGGGCTCGGAGATGTGTATAAGAGACAGATCCTGCAGCTAGAACCTTTGCAGATTCTCGATTTACATCGTAAAGCTTGCGAAACGAAGATTTTGCAAGCTTTACGGGTTTCAGGACCTTCAAGCTGGGGTATACCTTCAAGCTGGGGTACACCTCAAGCTATGGTTTATAGAAAACGTACGATCATGAAAATGCAATACTGCACTGATTTTCACTCATGAAAATGTGAAAATCGCGAATGTTACCCTCATAAAAGTGTTGAATAAAACTCAAAAAACCGGCATCCACAAATCGCTCGTGAGAGCGGTTTTTTGTGTTTTTTGCTCCTCGGAGGCTATTTTGCGTCAAAAATCAATATTTCGGCAAATACGAAGCCTTGAAACACTAGATATTGTGCCTGGTAGACTTTGCAGCCCCTTCTGAAACCGTGAAAAAATCTTTTTTGGAGCAAAAAGGTCACAGTGTGGAGCGAATTTGTTGAAAAAGGGTTTGAAGTGGTTTAAAATGGAGTAAAATCAAAATGGAGGGAGAGTCTATGTTTGTAGGCAAATATTACAACTCAATAGATAGCAAATCTAGAGTCATCGTGCCTGCAAAATTCAGACTTGAACTGGGCGGCAGATGCATCGTTGCGAAAGCTTTGGACAAGTGTCTTACGGTATATCCGTTTGAACAGTGGGAAAAGTTCGTTAACGAGAAGCTGGAACTGCTGCCGGATTCCAACCCGCAGGCAAGACGCTTGAAACGTCACTTCCTTTCGTCCGCCGCAGAATGTGATGTGGACAAGCAGGGAAGAATGAAAATCCCGCAGGATCTGGCGGAGTATGCTGGTATCGACAAGGATCTGGTGACCATCGGAAGCAACCGGACCATTGAAATCTGGAGCAAGGAAAATTGGCATGAAGAACTGGATGAAGATACCGGAGAACTGATGAACGCCAGCGAGATCGCAGAGGGGATGGAACAGTATGGATTTTAAACATGTGCCGGTTCTTTACGAAGAATGTCTGGAAGGTCTGGCAATCAAAACGGACGGGATTTACGTGGACGGGACGCTGGGTGGAGCAGGCCATGCGTTTGGCATTGGAAGCAGGCTCAGTGAAAAAGGTATCCTGATCGGCATCGACCGGGATAAAGAGGCAATCAAAGCAGCAGAAAAGCGGCTTGAGTCTCTTTCGTGTATGAAGTTTCTGGTGCAAAGCACCTATGATCAGATCGAGGATGTGCTGACGCAGCTGCAGATCGACGGGATCGATGGTGCGCTGCTGGATATTGGAGTTTCCTCTTATCAGCTGGATAACAGCGAGAGGGGGTTTTCCTATATGCATGATGCACCGCTGGATATGCGGATGAACCAGGATGATTCTTTTTCCGCATACGACGTAGTGAACGGATACGATAAAAAGAAACTGACGGAGATCATTCGTAAATACGGAGAAGAACGATGGGCTTCTCGTATCAGTGATTTTATTGTAAAGCACCGGAGAGAAGAAGGAGATATCAAAACCACCGGTGAATTAGTGGATATTATCAAGGCGGCGATCCCTGCTTCTGCAAGAAGAGAGGGACCGCATCCGGCGAAGCGGACGTTTCAGGCGATCCGGATCGAAGTAAACAGCGAGCTGGAGCAGCTGGAAAATGCTATAGACCGGTTTTGCGATGTGCTGCGGCCGGGAGGCCGGCTTTGCATAATCACGTTCCATTCGTTAGAAGACCGGATCGTGAAGGAGGCATTTCAACGAAGACTTAACCCTTGCACATGTCCGAAGGAATTTCCGGTGTGCGTGTGCGGGAAAGTGACCGATGTAGTTAAGGTGACGGGAAAACCGATTATTTCAGGAGAAGAAGAACTGACGGAGAATCCGAGAGCACGCAGTGCGAAGCTTCGGATCATAGAAAAGAAGAGGTAAGAAGACAATGATTGACCCTGAAAGATGGTATGAATATCAAAGAAATTATCAAAAATACGGGTTTGATATGAAACCAAAGCCGGAACCAGAACCAGCTCCGACAAAACGAACCAGGCAGAGAAAAACTGTCAAGGTGCCGTTTCCGTTAGCAAGCGGGAAGAAGATGGCCTTTTCTGGTGTTGTGGCTATCGGGGTGATCATGATCATGCTGATCATCGTTACAGCGTATGCAGCCAATATCCGGTATGATATCAACTCTATGATCAAGGAAAACAATGCGCTGGAGGGTGAAATCGAAAACCTGCAGGCGCAGATGTATACAACTAACAATATCAATTACGTAGAAAACAAGGCTGTCAGTGAACTGGGAATGACATATCCTGACACCAGTGACAAGGTATATATTACCGTGGATGATGTTCCGGAAAAGGGGTTCAGTGATGTCCTGAAAGAAAAGGCATATAATTGATACAAGAAAAATATAATAAGTTTTAGCAGATGAAACAAGTATGAAATGATCCCCGGACAATTGAACAATTCGAATATGTCCGGGGTGTTTTTAAGGGAGCAGTATGACACCGACATCAAATAACAGCAAAAGAAATCTGATACTGATACTGGGCATTGTATTTGCCTTTCTGCTGCTGCTTGTGATACGGCTGGGGTGGATCCAGATCGTGAAAGGGAGCACGTATTCCGAAAAGGCAGTAGAGCAGCAGACTCGTGATACTCCCATCGAAGCAGAACGAGGAACTATATATGACAGAAACGGCAACGAACTGGCTGTCAGTGTGACATGCTATACGATATGGGTGCGTCCGGCAGATGTGAAGAAAACAGAAGAAAAGGATGCCGCGAAACAGAAGGCTGAAATAGAAAAGAAAACAAAAGAAGTTTCTAAAACGTTGTCGGAAACGCTGGACATGGATTACGATGAAGTTTACAAAATGGTAACGAAAGAGCAGAGTATCGTTAAGGTGAAAAAAGGCGTTTCAAAAGATGTGGCGGACAAGATCCGAAAGTCTGACCTTTCCGGAGTGGAAATCGCAGAGGACACCAAGCGTGATTATCCGCTGGGAGCATTTGCATCACAGACGCTGGGAACGGTAACGGACGACAACACCGGACGGTCAGGTCTGGAGCTGCAGTACAATACTTACCTGAGCGGTGTGGCTGGAAGGTGGATCAATTATACGGATACCAGCGGAAACCGCCTGTCCTACGGTAAAGAAAAATATTACAAGGCCGAAGATGGTTACAGTCTGGTGACGACCATCGATCAGGTGATCCAGCATTATACGGAAAAGGCCCTGGATCAGGTCATGGAGGTTACCAGCGCAGATCGCGTACTGGCGATCGTGATGGATCCGAAAACCGGAGATATCCTCGCCATGGCGCAGACGCCGGATTTTGACCTGAACAATCCGAAGGTGCCATCCAGCAGCTCGGAGCAGGCGAAACTGAAAAGTATGTCGGAATCAGAAAAAGTCGCTTACTGGAATAAGATGTGGAGAAACTCGCTGATATCAGATGTATACGAACCAGGATCTACTTTTAAGCTGATCACGACGGCGACGGCTCTGGAGGAAGGAGTGGCAACGCCGAAGAGCACGTATAACTGTACGGGGTCTATCCAGGTGGCCGATCAGACGATCCATTGCTGGCGCCGGGGAAATCCGCACGGACATCAGACTCTGACCGAAGCCGTAAGTAACTCCTGCAACCCGGTATTCGTGCAGCTGGCAACCAAGGTAGGTATTGATAAATTCTACGAACACTTAGGAACCTTTGGTATCACGGGAACTACCGGGATCGATTTCCCAGGTGAAACGACAGCGCTGCTGCAGTCCAAGGAGAATGCCGGACCGGTAGGTCTTGCAACGATCGGGTTTGGGCAAGGTATTGCTGTAACGCCGATCCAGCTGATCACAGCCATTTCTTCGTTTGGAAATGACGGCAAGATGATGAAACCCCGCCTGGTAAAAGCTTTGCAGGATTCCAACGGGAAGACGGTAAAGACTTTTGATACGGAAGTAGTCCGGCAGACAGTATCAAAAGAGACTGCAGATGAAATGAAGGATATCATGCAGTATGTTGTTGATAATGGCGGTGGCGGAGCTTTTAAAGTCGATGGATATAAAGTCGGCGGTAAGACCGGTACAGCCAACAAACCGAATGCCGGCGGATATTCCGATACCACGTATTCTTCCGTTATTGCCATGGCGCCGATGGATGATCCTCAGGTCTGCGTACTGCTGATCGTAGATAATCCGAAGGGAGTCCATTATGCCAGTGTTACAGCAGGTCCCGGTGTGAAGCAGATCCTTTCAGATACACTGAGGTACCTTAACGTATCGCCGGATGAAGAAACAGAGACAAAGACTGCGGCAGAAAAGGTAAAGGTGCCGGATGTGACGGGAAGCAGTGTTGAAGATGCGATCGGTATCCTGAGCGGACAGGGGCTGTCTTACGATATGGATAAGTCCGCAGAATCAGAAGACTTCGTCGTTGCCAAGCAGTATCCGGCAGCAGGAACGAGTGTAAAGAAAGGCAGCAAGGTTTATCTATACAAAAAATAAATTTTGCAGAAATGAGAAGAAAAATGAATCCAATTACCGTAAAAGAAATAGTAAAAGCGACCGGCGGCACATTGCTGATGGGAAAACCGAGTGATGTGATCACAGGTGTTAAACATGATTCCAGAGAATGTGGAGCAGATGATTTGTTTGTTGCAATTATCGGAGAGAATCAGGACGCACATAAGTATATTGGTCAGGTGCTGGAAAATGGGTGCCGGGCAGTGCTGGTGTCACGGGAAGGCGAATGGCTGAAACAGGCGGAAGCCTTAGGTGCAGCTGTCGTTTTGGTAGAGGATACCGTATATGCTATGGGTGAACTCGCAAAGTATTATCTGGACACTTTAAACGTGAAGAAAATCGCAGTAACAGGAAGTGTCGGCAAAACATCTGTGCGGGATATGATCTATTATGTCGTAAATGAAAAATACCGCTGCGGACGTAATTTGAAAAATTTCAATAATTTCATAGGTCTCCCGCTATCGATCTTTCAGTTTGATGACAGTCTGGAAGTTGTCGTGCTGGAAATGGGCATGAGCGATTTCGGTGAGATCGACCGGTTGGCAAGTATCGTGAAACCGCATATCGGCGTGATCACAAATATCGGTGTGGCACATATGGAATCCCTGGGAAGCCGGGAAGGTATTTTTCAGGCCAAGATGGAGATCGCAAAGCACATCGCCGGGGATGATGAACTGCCTGGAACGCTGATCTATGCCAGCGACAGCGAGTTTCTGACGAAAGAAAGAACAAAGGGAAATTATGATCAAATTTCGGTTGGAGAAAAAGGAAAAGATGATTATATAATATCGTCGGTTGACGACTTCGGTATGGATGGTATAAAATTCACTTTAGAGCATGCTCAGGAAGTGCGGCAGATCAGTTTGCCGCTGCCGGGGCGGCACAATGCCATCAATAGCGCGCTGGCTGTTGCGGTCGGAGATCTTCTGGGCGTTTCCCCTGAAGAAGAAACCGATGGGCTTGCGGCTGCAGATCTGACGGGAAACCGGCTTAAAAGGAGAGAAAACGGCAGCATTTGCGTGATCGACGATACATACAATGCCAGTCCGGACTCCATGAAAAGTGCGCTTCGCGTGCTGGAACACAGCAGGTGTGATGGGAAAAAGATCGCCATTTTAGGTGACATGTATGAGCTGGGAGAAGACAGTGACAGACAGCATTTTGGTGTAGGGCTTTTTGCCGGAGGGCTTAAGATCGACACGTTGATCGCTATCGGAACGCACGCCAGGAAGATCTGTGAAGGCGCAGATGGCGGAAACCCGCAGACAGCTTATTATGAAAAAAAAGAAGATTTTTATCAGGATAAGGATCGATTCATTGAGAATGGGGATATAATCTTAGTAAAAGGTTCCAGAGGAATGAAAATGGAACAGGTTGTAGAAAATATTTTGAAACAGTAGGAGTTGTCATGAAGTATATCAGTATAGGAATTATTATGTTGATTTCTTTTATCATATCGGTGGTCATTACGAAAGTGGAGATCCCGGTTCTGAAGAGGAAAGCCGGGCAGAATATCCGGGAAGACGGACCGCAGTCTCATCTTTCTAAGGCGGGAACCCCGAGCATGGGAGGGATCGCGATCATCATTGCCGCATCCCTTACTACGATCGGCGCAGCGGTTATGGGAAAGATCGATGGCCTTGGATGTGCCATCATACTCCTGGTATTTGTAGGTTTCGGACTAATAGGTTTCTTTGATGACTACCTGAAGGTGATCAAGAAAAACAATCTGGGGCTGCGGGCTTATCAGAAATTCGGTTTGCAGACGATCTTATCGGTGATACTGGCTGTGTATCTGGCTAATTATACGGAAGGGAGCACATCAGTTTATATTCCTTTTGCTGATATTTATGTAAACTTTGGTATCTGGTATATCCCGTTTGTCGTATTTGTCGTGCTAGCCATGACCAATGCGGTGAATCTGACGGATGGACTGGACGGCCTGGCCTCCGGTGTGACGGCATTCATATCGCTGTTTTTTGCAGTGGCAGGCTTTACCTACGCTATTGCTACCGGAGCGTATTTCTGTAGTGCGATGTGTGGTGCATGTCTGGGATTTCTGGTGTTTAACAGGAATCCTGCAAAGGTATTTATGGGCGATACGGGTTCGCTGGCGCTGGGCGGCGGTCTGGCGGCTGCGGCGATCCTGATGAAGCTGGAGCTTTTGCTCCCGATCGTGGGACTGCTTTATGTGATCGAGGCACTTTCTGTGGTGCTTCAGGTCGGATATTTTAAAATTTCCGGTGGAAAAAGGATCTTTAAGATGGCGCCTATCCATCATCATTTTGAAAAATGCGGGTTCAGTGAAGTGCAGGTGGTGGCAGGATTCTGGATCTTTGCCGTTCTCTGCTGTGTCGCGGGATTCTTTATTATATAGTAAACAAGATTGAGTTGATTAGGAGATGATATCATGAGTAAAGAAATTATTTCTGACATGAAAAATAAAAACGTTTTGATCGTAGGAACGGGCAAGTCTGGAAAGGCTGCTGCACAGGCCATGGTAAAACTGGGAGCACACGTTTCGATCCAGGACAATAAGCCGGAGGATGAGGTGGATTCTCAGCTGGAGGCATATTTAGAAGACAAGAATATCAATTGTTACTGGGCGTGTCAGCCAGAAGATATGACTCAGTTTGATCTGCTTATCCTAAGTCCGGGAGTTCCGCCGGGACTGCCGTTCATAGAAGAAGCTAAGGCGGGCGGAGCAGAGATCATAGGTGAACTGGAAATCGCATACCGGGTAGGTCACGGCAGATACGTGGCAATTACCGGAACTAACGGCAAAACGACAACGACGACATTAGTGGGAGAGATTTTCAAAGCAGCGGCAAGGCAGACTTATGTAGTAGGAAATATTGGTGTTGCTGTGATCTCCAAAGCATTGTCGGCGGAAAAAGACAGCTGGCTCATTACGGAAACCAGCAGCTTTCAGCTGGAAACCATTCGGGATTTTTGCCCGGAAATTTCTACTATCCTGAATCTGACACCGGATCATCTGGATCGTCATAAGACTATGCAGAATTATATCGATGCGAAAGCGCGTATCTTCGAAAATCAGACGAAGGATCAGTACTGCATTCTCAACTATGATGATGCAGAGTGTCGGAAGCTGATAGAAAAATGCAACGCAACACCGGTTCCGTTCAGTAGAAAGGAAATACTGGATTTTGGTGCATATGTAAAGGATGAGAACATCGTCATCAAGGATGCAGACGGAAGCGTATGCGAGATCTGCGGTGTAGAAGACCTTCAGATCCCGGGAACCCATAACCTTGAAAACGCATTGGCGGCGTGCGCTATTGCGCACTTTGCAGGAATCGATGCGGAAGTGATCGCAAAGGTACTGCGGGAATTCCAGGGTGTGGAGCACCGGATCGAGCTTTGCAATGAGATCGACGGGATCCGTTTTGTGAACGATTCTAAGGGAACTAATCCGGATGCTGCCATTCGCGCCATCGAAGCGATGAAACGTGATATTATTCTGATCGCCGGAGGATATGATAAAGGTGCTTCGTTTGATGAATTTGTCAATGCGTTTGACGGCAAGGTCAAGGCACTGGTGCTTTTAGGCAAAACGGCGACTAAGATAAAAGAAGCGGCGGAAAAAGCCGGTTTTACGAATACAGTGATTTTAAAGGATATGGAGGCTTGTGTGCGGGAGGCTTATCGTCTGGCAGAGTCTGGAGATGTTGTGCTGTTGTCACCGGCCTGTGCAAGCTGGGATATGTATACCAGCTTTGAACAGAGAGGGGAACATTTCAAAGCGTGCGTTCGGGAACTGGAAAGGTAGCGACTGAAATTGAGAAAGCAAGCCAAGGGAAAAGAGAACAAAGAGAATAAGAAAAAGCGGACACAGGGGAATCCGAAATGGGCGAAAGTGAACGAAATGCGTTCGGGAGATTTTCTGCTGATGATCTTCACGGCGGCACTGGTGATTTTCGGGATCATCATGGTTTTCAGTGCCAGCTATTATTATTCCATTAGTCAGGACGGGACGGCGTACAGCTACCTGAGAAGACAGATCATGTGGGTGATAGCAGGCTTCTGTGCTATGGTTTTTGGTGCGGCTTTTGACTATAGGAGATATCGGAAGTTCGCGATCCCGCTTTTGATCCTGGGCGTGATCCTGCTGGCGTTGATTTTCACACCGTTAGGACATACAGCCAACAATGCGACACGCTGGCTCAAGATCGGACCGATCACCTTTATGCCGGGTGAATTTGCCAAGCTGTTTGTTATTATATTTACAGCATGGTTTCTGAGCGAGAAGCCGGATCGGATCAAATCGGTGACCAGGGGGATACTGCCTCTGGTCGGCATTGCCGCGGTATATGGTCTTTTGATCGTCAAGCAGCCGAATCTTTCGACGGCGATCACAGTGTGCGGTATAATCGTATCCATGATGCTGGTGGCCGGTATGAAGTGGCGCTATGTGTTTGGAACTGCTGCGCTGGGCGGCGCAGGGATCCTCAGTATCTTACTGTTTATGAAAGATACTTACTGGTATCAGAGAATGACCAGCTTTGTAGATCCGTTTCAGGATCCGCTGGGAGAAGGCTATCAGGCGGTGCAGTCGCTGCTGGCTCTGGGGTCGGGCGGTTTATTCGGTGTTGGTCTTGGAAAAAGCGTGCAGAAAAACCTGTATCTGCCGGAACCGCAGAACGACTTTATCCTGGCGATCATAGGAGAAGAACTCGGGTTTATCGGGATCGTATTGGTTCTGGCACTGTACTGCTGTTTTTTGTGGCGTGGCGTCCATGTGGCGATCAATGCTCCGGACCAGTTCGGCATGCTCCTGGCTTCCGGGATCGTGCTGATGGTTGGAATACAAGTTATTTTAAATATTGCGGTCGTAACATCTTCCATGCCGCCGACAGGGATCAACCTGCCATTTATAAGCTATGGAGGAAACGCACTCCTTATGTTTATGTTTTCAGCGGGAGTGCTGCTTAATATATCTAGGCATGCGCCGAAGAATACAGGAGTCGAATAATGAAAGTGATCATGACAGGCGGTGGGACCGGAGGCCATATTTATCCGGCAATAGCGATAGCAGATGAAATTAAAAAGAGATTTCCGGACGCAGAGATTCTGTTTGTTGGAGCAAAGCGAGGTCTGGAAAAGACGCTGGTTCCAGATAACGGATATCCGATCAAGCTGATCCCGGTGCAGGGATTTAATCGCAAAAATCCATTAAAAAACGTTGAGGTGCTGCGCGATCTAAAGCAGGGGAACAAGCTGTCAAAGCAGATTCTGAAAGAATTTCAGCCGGATGTTGTGATCGGAACAGGCGGATACGCAAGTGCCCCTGTAGTAAAAATGGCACAGAAAATGCATATTCCTACTTACATCCATGAACAGAATGCCTTCCCGGGTGTGACTAATAAAATGCTGGAAAAACATGTGGAAAAAGTATTCCTGGGATTTGAAGAAGGCTCTGAGTATTTTAGACATCCTGAAAAGCATGTGGCGACGGGCAATCCGGTAAGAAAAAGCTTTTATGGGATGGACCGGGAGCAGGCGAGAAAGGATCTGGGATTTAGAAAAAAGGATTTTGTGCTGCTTGCTTTTGGCGGAAGTCAGGGCGCAGGGCGGATCAATCAGGCTATGATCAGCGTTATTGAAGCGTTTCAGCGCATCGGAGATATGAAAATCTGCCTGGCAACAGGACGGTATTATTATGATGCAGTTTGCAGTGAACTGACGGAAAAAAAGATCGATATCAATTCCAATATCAAAGTGATGGAATATATCAGTGACATGAACCGCTACCTGGCGGCGGCCGATCTTGTGATCAGCAGAAGTGGTGCTATTACTGTAGCGGAAGTCACGGTGTGCGGCAAGCCTGCCATCTTTATTCCTTCTCCTCATGTGACGGGGAACCATCAGTATTTCAATGCCAAAGCTGTGGCAGAAAAAGGCGGTGCTGTTGTGATCGAGGAGAAAGACCTGGATCATCAGTCTTTGGTGGACAGGATCCTGCAGATGAAAAAAGATCCGGAGATCCTGCGTGATATGGCAGAAAAAAGTCTGTTGTGCGCACCTGTGGATGCAGCAGGTGTGATTTGTGACAATATCCGTGAATTTGAAAGATAGGAAATGAACCGAATATGCGAAGGGATAATCGAGCGGAAAAAGTTCATAAAAAGAGACGAAGACGAAAAAAACGGTATTTGTTGAGATTCCTGCTTTTGATATTGCTTTGTGTCGGTATATATTTTGGCGTACATATCGATTATTTCAAAGTGGATGGGATCGCAGTCGTTGGAAACGAGGAAATCTCAGATGAAGAGATCCTGAAACTTTCCGAGTTGGAAGTAGGCGAGAATATTTTTGATGTGCATCCACTGTTTGCACAGCACAGGATCAAGGAGAATCTCTACATAGAGAAGGTGCGGGTCAAACGGAAGCTGCCCAATAAAATCGAGATTTCTGTTACGGAACGAAGTGGCAAGGCACAGTTCCAAATGGGAAAACGTTTTGTCATTACAGATAATGAAGGCATGGTGCTTGCCATTGAGAAAAAGCAGCAGAAGGTCCCTCTGGTAGAAAATATTAAAGTGACCAAAGCGAAAAAGAAAAAGACCATCGAAGTGAAGCAGACTGCTACTTACGATAAAGCGATGGAGATCGTTCAGAAGATGGAAGAAGACGATTTATATTTTAAGAAACTGAGCATTGACGGCAGTCGCGTGGATGCCTATATTTATGACGGACTGATCTGTCGTGGAGCGTATAAGGATCTTCTCACATGCATGGATTCCGGCGCACTGAAAACCGTGGTATTTGATTTGTACCAGAAGGGTATAGAGGCTGGAATTATCAACATTGGAAGCAATAATTATTGTTCCTTTACGCCGCAAAATTAATGTGTTATAATAAAAAATGGAATTATTTAAAAAATCACAGGAGGTACTTCTGAATGTTACAATTTGAAGTGAATGACTCTAAGCTGCAGGAAATCAAAGTCATCGGAGTTGGCGGCGGCGGATGCAACGCAGTAAATCGAATGATAGATTCGGGAATGAAAGGCGTATCTTTCATTGCTGTCAATACGGACAAGCAGGCTTTAGCAAAAAGCAAGGCGGAAACAAAGATTCAGATCGGAGAAAAACTGACGAAAGGTCTGGGTGCCGGCGGGAACCCTGAAGTAGGGCAGAAATCGGCAGAAGAAAATCTGGAAGATCTGGAGAAATTCATTGCAGGATCCGACATGATCTTCGTGACATGCGGTATGGGAGGAGGCACAGGAACAGGTGCTGCGCCGATCATCGCTAAAATCGCCAAGGACATGGGGATTCTTACGGTAGGGGTAGTAACCAAGCCTTTCCGTTTTGAAGGAAAAAAACGCAGCGAGCATGCAGAACTTGGAATCAAGTTCCTGAAGAAGTACGTGGATTCCCTCGTTGTTGTACCGAATGATAAGCTCTTGGAAACGGTACAGGAACAGACTTCTCTGCTGGAAGCATTTGAAATGGCAGATGAGATCCTGAAACAGGGAGTGCAGGGTATCTCCGATATCATAGTAGACGATGCATTGATCAATCTGGACTTCGCAGACGTAACAACGATCATGAAGGACAGAGGAATCGTACATATGGGCGTTGGCAGAGGCACAGGCGAAACTCGTTTGGAAGATGCTGTTCAGGGCGCTATCAACAGTCCGCTTCTGGAAACTCAGATTTCCGGTGCAAGAGCTGTTCTCATCAATATCACCGGTGGCAGAGATCTTACGATGTTTGACGTAGATAAAGTCGCATCACAGATCGATCAGGAAGCTGATGAAAATGCGATCATCATTCTGGGTGCGTCCATCAAAGAAGAAATGCAGGACGAAATTGCAGTAACTGTTATCGCAGCCGGATTCGAAAAGCCGCAGGATATGGATATCCTCAACAGTCCGGTCATCCCGAACAAACAGGCAGAGACGAAAGAAGATGGCTACAGCGCACCGGTAGAGACAGCACCTTCGACAGAAGATGCATACAAGGGAATGTCCGGGATCGACATCCCAACTTTCTTAAAGAGATAACAGAAAGGTAAGAGTATTGCAATAGCCGGTTTTATCCGGCTATTGTTCCGTTTCAAGCAGATATGAAAAAAATCACATCCAGGGAAAATCCCATTTATAAATCTGTCTGTAAACTGACAAAACGAAAATATCGAGATCAGATGGGCAAATACCTGCTGGAGGGGATCAAACCTTTAGCGGATGCAGTATCTCTGGGAATTTCGATAGATACGATCTTGGTACGGGAAGGAAGTTTTTTTCCATTGGAGAAGGTCACTCCGGAGATCGTGCTGGAACTGGGAGCACAGCTCTTTGACAGTATTGCGGACACGGAGCATTCTCAGGGAGTCATTGCCGTGATACAGAAAAAACAGCACGACTGGGACAGTTTCTCGAACCTGCTGAAGAATAATACGAAGAACATTGTGATACTGGATCGATTGCAGGATCCTGGGAATATGGGGACGATCATTCGTACTGCAGAAGCTGCAGGATATGGTGGCGTTTTGCTGATGGCGGGATGTACTGACACATATGCACCGAAGGTTGTCCGCGCGGCAGCAGGTTCTTTGCTCCGCATACCGATTTTACAGGAAAACGATATTGCAGAAACTGCCGGAAGGCTGCAAGCTTTGCATCGAAAAATCGCAGTAACAAGCCTGGAAGAAGCACAGGATTACCGTGATGCTGACCTGGGTGAGAACGTTGCGCTTGTCATTGGAAATGAAGGGCGTGGTGTACGGCAGGAGTTTCTGGATATTGCAGATATAAAAATCAGGATTCCGATGGCAGGCTCCATTGAATCGCTGAATGCGGCGGTGGCGGCCGGCATCTTGATGTATCAGTCACGAATCATAAAATAAAATTGAGAGGTAAAACTATGCAAGCTCAGTTAAACAAAATTTTAGAAGAAGCGAAAGAACAGCTGCAGCAGGCGGCATCCGTCAGCGATGTTGATGAAATCCGGGTAAAGCTGCTGGGTAAAAAAGGAAAGCTGACAGAGATCCTCAGAGGGATGGGGAAGCTGTCACCGGAAGAACGAAAGACAACAGGTCAAATGGCAAACTCCGTGCGTTCTGAAATCGAAGGATTGCTGGAACGTCGTTTTGCAGATATGAAGGCCGCGGCCAAGGAAGCGAAGTTCAAACTGGAAAAGATAGATGTCACGGAACCGGGGAAAGAAGTTACCCTGGGCGTAAAACATCCGCTGACTATAACCATCGAAGAAATCTCGAAAGTATTTATGAGCATGGGATTTTCGATCGCGGAAGGGCCGGAAGTAGAAACTGTGTTCAACAACTTTGATGCACTGAATGCAGGTCCGGATCATCCGTCCAGAGATATGTCGGATACGTTCTATATCACAGAGGATATCCTGCTGAGAACGCAGACGTCTCCGGTACAGGTAAGAACACTGATGAAAACGAAACCGCCGATCAAGGTGATTTCTCCGGGAAGATGTTTCCGCTGTGATACACCGGATGCAACTCACTCCCCGATGTTCCATCAGATCGAAGGACTGGTGGTAGATGAAGGGATCACTATGGCTGACCTGAAAGGAACGCTGGATAGTTTTGCCAAGCAGCTGTTTGGAACAGAGACAAGGACGAAATTCCGTCCGCATCACTTCCCGTTCACAGAACCGAGTGCAGAAATGGATGTGTCCTGCTTCAAATGCGGCGGCAAAGGCTGCAGGGTCTGCAAAGGCAGCGGATGGATCGAAGTCCTTGGATGCGGCATGGTTCACCCGCATGTATTGAAAGTAGGCGGACTGGACACCGAGAAATACACAGGCTTTGCATTTGGCATGGGCGTGGAGCGTGCTGCCATGCTGAAGTACGGCGTTGACGATATCAGATTATTTTATGAAAACGACATGCGTTTCATAAACCAGTTTAAATAGGAGGGTGTCATATGTTAGTTCCAATCGAGTGGTTGAATGATTATATCGATATAGATGTTTCCGATGAGGAGTTCTGTGACAGAATGATCATGTCCGGTTCCAACCTGGAAACCTGCGAGCATTTCTGTGAAGAAATGGAACGCGTGGTAGTCGGAAAGATCGAGAAAATAGAAAAGCACCCGGATGCAGATAAGCTGGTGGTGTGTCAGATCAATACAGGCGAAGAAGAACCGATCCAGATCGTAACGGGTGCACCGAACGTATTTGAAGGCGCACTGGTGCCGGTGGCACTTCACAAAAGCCGGATCCCGGGACCGCTGCATGGGCAGCCGAAGCAGGAAGGCGGCGTGAAGATCACGAAGGGTAAACTGAGAGGTGTGGAATCTTTTGGTATGCTGTGCTCCGCAGGCGAACTGGGCTTTGATGATAAAGTAGTACCTGTAGCACATAAAGACGGCATCTGGATCCTGAAAGGAGAATATCCTCTGGGCCAGGATTTTGCAGAAGCTCTGCAGCTGAAACAGGCTGTCGTCGACTTTGAAATCACACCGAACCGTCCGGACTGTCTGGCGATGGTCGGAATGGCGAGGGAAGCTTCTGCAACGTTCAAGAAGCCGTTCTCCTATCCGGATACAGCGATCCAGAAGGAAGACGGAGAAGGTGAATCCAAGGACTATGTTTCCGTAGAAATCAGGAATCCGGAAAGCTGCAAACGCTATGTGGCACGTGTCATAACCGATGTTAAAGTGGAGCAGTCTCCGTGGTGGCTGCAGAAGAGACTGATGTATGCAGGCATGCGTCCGATCAACAACATCGTAGATATTACAAACTTTGTTATGCTGGAATATGGTCAGCCGCTCCACGCATTTGATATCAATCAGGTAAAAGGCGGCAAGATCATCGTTGAGAATGCAAAGGACGGCGAAGTGTTCACGACGCTGGACGGTACGGAAAGAACTTTGACAGACGATATGCTGCTGATCAAGGATGCAGAACGTGGTATCGCTATCGCAGGCGTTATGGGCGGACTTAACTCTGAGATCGAAGAGGATACCAAGACGATCATCGTGGAATCTGCAAACTTTGCAGGAAGTAGCGTCCGCACAACGTCTAAAAAACTGGGACTGCGTACCGAAGCATCTGCCAGATTTGAAAAAGGCATCGACCCGAACCTGTGTGAAGCGGCAGCAGACAGAGTGTGCCGTCTGATCGAACTGACGGGCGCAGGAAAAGTCTGCAAGGGAAGCGTAGACAATTATCCCGTTCCGGAAGAAGCAAAGACGATCGATATCCGTGTGGATCGGATCAATCGTGTTCTGGGCATTGAACTGGAACGTCAGGAAATGGTCGATATCCTGGAAAGCCTTGAGATCAAGGTGGCTGGCAGCGGAAATATCATGACTGTAACGCCTCCGACGATTCGTCAGGATCTTCTGGAAGAGGAGGATTATATCGAAGAAGTAGCAAGAATTTATGGCTACGATAAGATGCCTGTAACGTTGCCTAAGGGTAATACGGAAGCCGGTATCCCGGAAGATCGTGCTTTGCGTGATCTGACGAGAGATTCCCTTTGCGGTATGGGTCTCAACGAGATCCAGACATATTCTTTTGTAAGTCCGAAGGGTGTGGACTACATCCGCACGGCAGAAGGCTCCTGGGAGAGGAATTTCGTAAAGCTGATCAACCCGCTGGGCGAAGAAAACTCCGTTATGAGAACGGTTCTGATGCCGAATATGATGGAAGTACTGGCTCGCAACTACACTAGAAATATCGATAAGGTAAACGCCTTTGAAATCGGCAATACCTTTGTGAACAATACACAGGAAGACGACGTGCTTCCGTATGAACAATATGCCCTTTGCATTGGGATGTACGGTAAGGATGAAGATTTCTACAGCCTGAAGGGCGTAGTGGAAGAGCTGTTCCGTGTACTGGGGATCAAAGATCCGATCTTTGCAGGAGAAGCTGATCTGGGTGCGTTCCATCCGGGAAGATGTGCGCGGATCTCTGTTATTTCCGGGGAAAACGGCGAACCTGTGCAGCTGGGCGTTATGGGTGAAGTCCATCCGGACGTGGCAGAACAGTATGGGATGGAAGGTGTGAGGATCTACTGCTGTGAATTGATGTTTGACGCAATCAGAGATAACAGCGATAGAACGATTCTTTATACGCCGCTGCCGAAATACCCATCCACATCCAGAGATATCGCATTGCTGGTAGAAGAAAATCTGGAAGTTGGCAGGATCGAGGCGCTGATCCGCAAAGAGGGCGGCAGGATCCTGGAAAATGTAAAACTCTTTGACGTTTACAGAGGAAAGCAAGTGGAAGAAGGCAAGAAGAGCGTTGCATTTACTTTGACTTACAGAGATAAGGATAAGACCTTGACCGATGAGGATGTAGCGAAGGTACACAATAAAGTACTGGAAGCTCTTGAGCATAAACTGAACGCTGTGCTGCGTGAAATGTAGCCGGTGAAAACCAAGTGATAGGAGAGTGCTTATGGAAACCAATAAAGTAAACGTCAAGATCTATGGACAGGAATATGTGATCGCCGGAGATAAACCGAGAGAAGAAATCATTCAGGTGGCTGCACATGTTGACATGAAAATGCAGGAGATCGGAGAAGCCGCGAAATCTCTCGGGGCATCACCTTCCAATATTGCAGTTCTTTCTGCTGTCAATATTGCAAGTGAATATTTTGAGGTCCTTGAAGAGATCGAGGAGTTGAAACGCTTGAATCTGCAGCTGGAAAAAGATGCGCAGCATTACGTGCAGCTGTGGGATGAATCCAAGAAAAACTATATGGATTATAAGGAAGAGACTCAGGCGATTGTAGTTCAAAGAGATGATCTGCTCAATGAGATCCGGCAGAAGGAAGCGGAGGCACAGCAGCTGCATGAAGCAGTGAACAATGCCAGACAGCAGGCGCAGAGCAGCATGGAGGAAGTCGTTCGTGAAGTCGAAGACAAGTGTAAAGAACTGGAAAACAGTTTCTTCGACCTGCAGATGGAAAACCTCCAGCTGAAAAAGGAACTTGAAAAATATAAGAACATCAATGGATAGCATGCAATGAAAGAAAAGACGTTACATGTACTGGAATATAACAAGATAATAGAAATGCTGCGAGAGCAGGCAGGCTCTGAAATGACGAAAAAGGTCATTTCAGAGCTGATGCCTTATCTTGATGCGTCTGAAATACGGGAGCACCAAACGGAAACCACAGAAGCGGTAAGACTCATACAACATAAAGGGCCATTACCTGTCGGTGGTTTTTATGATATTGAGGAGATTGTGTCCTTCGCTCGCAAGGGCGGCACACTGACTATGGCACAGCTTTTAAAAGTGCTCTATAATATGAAGACTGCAGAAAGGGTAAAAGCCTTTTTAAAGGGGGACGTTCCTGATCTTCCGGTACTGATGGCCATTGCGGAGCTTATTGCGGAACACAGGGATCTGTCGGCTGAAATCGACAGATGTATTCTTTCTGAAGATGAGATGGCAGACAATGCCAGCCCGCAGCTTCGAAGCATTCGAAGAACTATCATTCGTCAGAATGAAGCGCTGAAAGCAAAGATCAATCACATTTTAAACTCTTCAGACAACAAGACGATTTTGCAGGATGCCATCGTCACCATGAGGAATGGCAGATATGTGATCCCGGTCAAGCAGGAACATAAAGCCCGGGTGCCGGGGATCGTTCATGATCAGAGCGGTAGCGGTGCTACACTGTTTATCGAGCCGCAGGCGGTGGTAAATCTCAATAATGAACTTCGTCAGCTGGAACTGGATGAAAAAGCAGAGATCAACAGGATCCTGACGGATTTATCGGAACGGACAGCGGAGCATTACCACGATTTAAAGAACAATCAGGTGTTGCTGACCAAGTTGGATCTTTTTATGGCTAAAGGCAGACTCTCAATAGATATGGGAGCTGATGAACCTGAGATCAATCAGGATGGGATCCTGGATCTGAAGCGGGCAAGGCATCCTCTGATTGACAGAAAAAAAGTTGTGCCGGTCAATATCGCACTGGGAGACGGGTATGAGACGCTGGTGATCACAGGACCAAATACCGGTGGTAAAACCGTCACATTAAAAACGGCAGGGCTGCTGTCGCTGATGGCACAGGCGGGTCTTCATATACCAGCAGATCCGGGAAGCAGAGTGCCTGTGTATGATAATATTTTCGCAGATATTGGCGATGAACAGAGTATTGAACAGAGTCTTTCTACATTTTCTTCTCATATGAAGACTATCGTAACTATTGTGGAAGAAGCCGGGCCTCACAGCCTAACGCTTTTCGACGAGCTGGGAGCAGGAACAGATCCGACCGAAGGAGCGGCGCTGGCGATCGCGGTTTTAGAAAAAGTAGCTTCAAAGGGGGCGTCTTCCATTGCTACGACGCATTATACGGAATTAAAAAAATATGCGATCTCGGCGGAAGGTGTCCAAAACGCCTCCATGGAGTTTGATGTGGAGACCCTTAGTCCCACGTATCGTTTAAATATCGGGATCCCGGGCAAATCCAATGCATTTGAGATTTCTCGAAAGCTCGGACTTTCTGATAGTGTCATAGAGCGTGCAAAGCAGCTGCTTGAGGGCGGCGATATCGCATTTGAAGACGTAATAGCTTCGCTTGAAGAAGATAAAAAAATCGCTGAAGAAGAGCGTGATGAAGCTATTGCGATGAATATCGAGATGAAGCGGATGAGAGAAGAACTGGAAGAGAAGATCCGCAAATTCGAAAGACAAAAAGAAAAAGAGCTGGAGCGGGCGAGAGAACAGGCGCGTGAGATCGTGCGGGAAGCTCGTCAGGTCTCCAACGAGGTAAAAGACGAGCTAAAGGAACTTTCCAAGCTGGAAAGTCTGGGAGAACGTAATCTTGCCTTTGACAAAAACAGACGAAAACTGCGGGAGCTGGAAAAGAAAAACCGAAGCTCCATAAAACGTGAGACCAGTCGTGAACCGGTAGATCCTTCTCAGCTGGTGCTGGGAAACAGAGTCAAGATATTGTCTATGGATCAGAATGGTGAAATCATTTCGCTGCCGGATGAAAAAGGTGATCTGCAGGTGCAGGTAGGGATGATGAAAATCAAAGTGAATCTGCGAGATATCATGCTCATCGATCATGTGCCGGTGAAAAAGAGCAAGCCGAAAAAGTCTGGCTATGGTACACTGTACAGAAAAAAAGCACAGACGATCTCGGTGTCGATTGATGTCCGTGGAAAAAGCCTTGATGATGCAGTGATGGATGTAGAAAAATATATCGATGATGCCTTTATTTCCGGGCTGGAAGAAGTGACGATCATTCATGGTCGCGGAGAAGGGATCCTACGAAAGGGTATTCAGGAAGCGCTGAAGCGCAATAAGAACGTCAAGGGCTTCCGCAAAGGAAGCTATCATGAAGGCGGTGACGGCGTGACCGTTGTAAAATTGAGATAAGTAACATAGAAGAAGGAGATGGACTATGATCAGCTATAAAGAAAAAATTGCAGAGATCCTGGCGCCACATGTAGATGGGCTGGAAAAGGATGAGATCCTGGACATGCTGGAGACACCGGCTGACAGCAAGATGGGAGATTATGCGTTCCCATGCTTCAAGTTGGCAAAGATCTTCCGCAAGGCACCACAGATGATCGCACAGACTTTGGCAGAGGCGATCGGAGCGGAGTCTGTTTTTGAAAAAGTAGAAAACGTCAATGCATATGTAAACATGTTTCTCTCTCGGGAGGAAATGGCACAGGAAGTAGTTTCTGAAGTGATCGAAAAAGGAGACGATTACGGCAGAAGCAATATGGGACAGGGGAAAAAGGTGATCGTGGAATATTCTTCTCCGAACATTGCGAAACCGTTCCATATCGGACATATTCGAAGCACCGTGATCGGAAATTCCATTTACAAAATCTATGATTTTCTGGGATATGATACCATTCGAATCAATCACCTGGGTGACTACGGCACTCAGTTTGGCAAGATGATTTGTGCTTACCGCAGGTGGGGAAACAAGGAAGATGTCGTTCGTGAACCGATCAAGTCGCTGCTGTCCTACTATACGAAGTTCCATGTAGAAGCAGAGAAAGATCCGGCACTGGAAGATGAGGCACGGGCGATCTTTGCTAAACTGGAGAAGGGTGAACCTGAGGAAGTAGAACTGTGGAAGTGGTTCAGGGAAGAGAGCCTGAAAGAGTTTAACCGTGTATACGATATGCTGGGAATAGAATTCGATTCTTATAACGGGGAAAGCTTTTATTCCGATAAAATGCCGAGAATCGTGGATGAGCTAAAAGAAAAGGGACTGCTGGTAGAAGATAATGGAGCGCAGATCGTAAAACTGGATGAGTATGATCTTCCGCCGGCACTGATCAAAAAATCCGATGGATCGACCCTTTACATTACAAGAGACATCGCGGCAGCGGTATATCGTAAGGAAACCTATGATTTTTATAAAAATATTTATGTTGTAGCATCGCAGCAGAATCTGCATTTCCAGCAGTGGTTCAAGGTTATTGAACTGATGGGATATGACTGGGCGAAGGATTGTGTACATGTGCCATTTGGTCTGGTCAGCATGGAAGATGGAACAATGTCTACCCGGCAGGGTCGAGTTGTGTTCCTGGAAGATGTTCTCAACAGAGCTGTGGAGCAGACAAAGCAGATCATTCTGGAAAAGAACGTTACAACAGAGAATATCGATGAAACGGCACATGATGTCGGAGTGGGGGCTGTAGTATTCAACGAACTGTCTAACTACAGGATCAAGGATTATGTTTTCTCATGGGATAAAGTACTGAACTTCGAAGGAGAGACAGGTCCGTATGTGCAGTATACTCACGCAAGGGCCTGCAGTATCCTTCGCAGAGCCGGAGAAGATACCGTAAAGGCTGCAAAGAAGGGATTTGATACATCCTGGATCACGGGAGAAAGCGCACACCATCTGATAAAGCTGCTGTATGCACTGCCTGAAGTGATCAAAGAAGCTGGTGAAAAGTATGAACCGTCCATCGTGACACGTCATATCGTAGATATCGCACAGGGATTCAATAAGTTCTATCATGATGAACATATCCTGGTAGAGGATGAGAAGGAAAAGACGGCGAAGGTAGCATTGGTTCTGGCAGTACAGACCGCCATTAAAAACGGGCTCGGTCTTCTGGGAATGAAGGCGCCGGAAAAAATGTAGCCGCAGGAAAGGAGCAAGGAATAGCATGAGATATGAAGGAGATATTTACAGACCTCCAAGTGGGGCCTATAGCCTGCTGGTGCAGGTGACGATCGGATGTACCCATAATAAGTGTACATTCTGCAAAATGTTTAAAAACAAGAAGTTCCGCGTGCGGAAGCTGGAAGAAGTGCTGGAAGATCTGGCGTGGGCAAGGGCACAGTATCGCAGCGTGCCGCGTATCTTTCTCTGTGACGGTGATGCCATGGCACTTTCAAATGCCCGACTGATGCCGATTTTAAACTACATCAGAGAAAATTTTCCGGAATGCGAGAGAGTGTCTATTTATGGCAGAGGAAGCGACATCATCAAGAAGACGGATGAGGAAATGAAGGAATTGTATGATGCGGGTCTGACTATGGTTTATGTAGGTGCAGAATCCGGCAGCGACAAGGTTCTGCAGGCTGTTTGCAAAGGAGAGACCCGTCAGCAGATCATCGATGGAGTCAAGAAGGTGGAAGCCTGCGGCATGAAGTCTTCCGTTACATTTATTTCCGGTCTTGCGGGAAGAGAAGGCTGGGAGGATCATGCGATCCAGACAGGAACTATGATCAGCGAAATGGAACCATCTTATGTTGGACTTCTGACATTGATCGTGGAGCCGAACGTTCCGATGGCCAAGGAAATAGAAGATGGGACATTTACTCCGCTGACTCCGGAAGAGGTTATGGCGGAAACGCTTTTGATGCTGGAACACACAGATGTATCTAAAACTTGTGTTTTGCGGAGCAATCACGCTTCCAATTACGTCTCCCTCAGAGGAAACCTGCCTGAAGATAAAGAAGCTATGATGAAGACTTTGAGAACGGCGATGGAAAACCATAATATGTTTAAGGATGAAAGGTTCAGAGCCTTGTAAAGCTCTGAGAGGTAGAGTATGAGCAAAGAAAAGAAAAGTATCGCCCAGAACATGGGGATCACCAGAACTGTTATCAGACCGCGAGAAGAATGTGATATTCAGCTGCGGGAAGATCGTATCGGAAAGTATTTCAAAAAGTATCTGAATAAATTTGTATTCGTGGAGTTTTCAGAGGACTTCATGAAAAAATCAAAAGCAGGAGATCTGATGCGCGGTGTGCCGATCCCGCTGAGAAAAAAGGAAATCAAGGAATTTGCAGGCGGCGAAGGAATCGATATGCTGGTGCTTGCGGAAAACATGGCATGGGTCATGGGCTGCGATCCCCATTTCAAGTATACGAAAGACTATGTGGCGATCCTGAAGAAGCTGTACAACTACAAACTGTACGAAGGCATGATGAAGGAAGGGCGAGATGCTGCAGAACGCGGTGATATGGACAATGCCTGCATTCACTTCCGTGCGTCTTTATGTATGCAGTACAATTATCTGCACAGCATGTACAGTTATGCAAGAGCCTGCAGAGCCATGTATCTTCACAGCAGAAATGAAGAATATGTTGGAAGATTCAAGGCGGAATCCCTGGATTGGTTTGAACTGCTGGTAGAAACTCATCCGCGATTTGCACAAGGCTATTATTACCTGGGATATGCGTATCTGAATCTGGGCCTTTATGCCAAAGCAGATATTACATGGCGTGAATTTATACGTTTCAGCCACAATAACAAGGACAAGAAGGAGATCCGGAAAAGACTGGATCAGATCACAGAACCGCGTCAGATCGAGGCGGGGTGCAATGAAATCACAGCAGGCAAATACGAAGATGGTATCAGTCTTCTGGAGCCGTTTTTGAGCAGTCGTTTCAATGACTGGTGGCCGCTGCATTACTATCTGGGCGTGGCGTACGAGATGACGGGACGTCGCTCTGAGGCTGTCAGTGCATTCCGCAAGGTTCTCCAACTCAATGGAAGTCATCTGGAAACCATGAAGGAACTGATGTCTATCTATGAAGATGAAGGCGATCGGGAGAATACACGAAAATATCGTGAAAAGATCAAGCTCATTGAAGCGGCTATGGAAGAAGAACATCAGCAGCATTTAGAGGAAATCCAGGAAGAGGACAAAAAGCTGGAGGAAGAAGAACCGGAGCTTATGGAGCCGGAGCATATCGACACGGGAGATGCCGACAAGATGGCGGATGCTGTGCCTGCTGATGCAAAGGATGATGCTGAGGAAACCTCGGAAGATTTGGCGGATGCCGATGAAGAAGAGGTAGCAGAACCGAAGGAAAAACGGAAAGGTCTTGTAAAGCGTTTTGGCAAAAAATAAGCCATAAAAATCGATTAAAAGCAAGAATAAATTTGTGAAAAAATATCGAAAAAACAATGTAAAAAAAGTTCGATTTTTTTAAAGAAATAGGTTGACGCGGATGGCAGGATACTATATAATAATTCTTGTCGTTACGAAGCGCAACCTAATATTCCAAGGTAGCTCAATGGTGGAGCACTCGGCTGTTAACCGATAGGCTGTGGGTTCGAGCCCCACCCTTGGAGCCAATCAATAATCTGAAGTTGTGAAAAGCGACTTCAGATTATATTTTGCCGGAGTGGCGGAATTGGCAGACGCACAGGACTTAAAATCCTGCGATCCTTACCGATCGTACCGGTTCGACCCCGGTCTCCGGCACCAATACTCAGGCAACAAGGTGCAGCGTATACAACTGAATAACTGATGTCGCGGGGTGGAGCAGCTGGTAGCTCGTCGGGCTCATAACCCGGAGGCCGTAGGTTCAAATCCTGCCCCCGCAACCAAGGATAACGAAAACCCTTTGAAATTTCAACGTTTCAGAGGGTTTTTTAGGCTCTGTTAAAAATGTTGGGGTGGAGGATACTCCAAGGATTTCAGAGCCTCTTTCATTTTTTGAAAAAACGCTGTTTTCATCGGCTCCTACGGGAGTATCCCACAGATAGTTTGCTGT
>NZ_JACRWC010000062.1 GCF_014306095.1 Lentihominibacter faecis | reverse complement strand
AGTCCCGGTGCTTATCTTCTCCGGCGTCGCCAGCGGCGCAGCCATCGGCATTATCTCCTGGCTGATCCTGCAAAGGCTGCCGCGGGTATAGTTTCATCCAGACTCGGGCGCTGCGGTTTGAGGGCGTTTCCAGTCCATGAGCTGCGATTTGAGGACGTTTCATCCTTATTTGTGCGAGGACTGGGAATAAGGATGAATCGCCCTGTTTTAGGTGATGGTTTTTTATCTAATCATCCTTATTTTAGGCGGATCGCAATTTCGGATGAAAATCATCCTAATAATTTCCAGATTTTCATCCTTTCTCGAATCAGCTTTGTTCCATATATTGCAATTCCACTTTTTGTTTAATATTCGCTCATCAAAATCATAGTTCATCTGATTCAAGCGCTTTCTTTGCCCTGAAATAGCTTCCTATGGTTCTCTTTCTTACCTGTTTGCTAGTATTTCCCAGTGGAAAGCTTGATTTTTTCACCCAGATTTACCCTCTGCTGCAATACAATGGAATATCTGCTTGTGATATACTCTTCTATAAGTTCTTGATCCGTTCTCCTGCTCTGCTTCCTCTCCCGTCACTATGATTTCTCCCCAATATACTGCGATAAAATCATAAAAACATGCCGGAGCGTTCCCGGCCTATGGTATCAAAAAATAAAAATCCGAGGAATGGAGCTCCTCGGATTTTTTGTGATTTCAATGGCCATAATTACCGTTTTTCTGGTTGATTTATTATAAATCAACCAGTTCCTAGCGCCAATTGTAATTTACTGGAATTCCGTTTCCGGTTTGAATAAAAAACACCGAAAATCAGCACTTTTATTCTCCAGTCGTTTCCTGATCGTTTTTCTGGGTCGTCGTAGAATCCCCTGTATCTTTTTGATCTCCGTTCGTAGAGGCGTTTGAATCGGTAGAGTCTTTTCCCCCATTGGAATTCGCAGAAGGCTTAGCAGAATCGGAATTTCCCTGATCCTGCACTGGCTGTTCCGTAGACACTGCCGGTGCACCGCCGTTAATTTCGATCGTATCACCGGAGACAATCAGCTTTTTGTTTACCGTTTTCGATACATCCGGCGCGCCCCATGCCGCGATCAACTGGCAAGTCGCAGCTCCATCTCCATTGGAAATCGTAAAACTAACCTCATGTGTGGCTTTCAATGGCTGCGTATAATACACCGCTTCACTTCCGTCTGCAGGAGTGATTTTCAGCATGCAGTATCCACCGCTTTTCGGAGTCACACTCGGTTTCAGCTTGACAACATACGTGGTGTTTTCAGCCAATGTATAATTTCCGTCAGACGATTTTTCAGGAGCCCCTGATTTGGCGTTCTGTACAGTAATCGTCTCATTCAGCGAATACTCTTTTGCACTGATAGTCGACTGAGACTGCACCCCACTGGTGAACCACGCCCAGGTCATGCCTGCAAGGCAGATGGTACAAACGATGATCCCCAAAACCGATGGGAGCAACATCTTCCAGACAGAAGACTCTGCCGCCGCCTCGCCTTTTATGAAATTGTTCTGTCGTCTTTTCAACAGTAACACGTCCTCTCGTTATTTTTTTGCAAAGCCTTTCAGGCTGCCGTTATTCGCAATGCTGATTTTCGCTGTTTCGTCTGCAGTATTTTTCTCACAGGTCATTCCATTCGCTGAAATCCCGCTGACAACTACCGATGACGAAGCATGACACTCTTTTAATCCAGTAAACGTATTTCCCGTCAAAGCTAGCTTCGTTCCTGACTCACCCGTTATCTTCATAACCTGATGAGCGCCCTTAGTCAACGCAGAGGAACCAGTCGAATCATCCTTATGCCCTGCTGATGACTTTGCATCAAAGGTACAGCCCTTGATCGTGATATCCGCAGACGCCGTCGCCGTAACGACCACGCTGCTCCACTGCGGCTCCTCAAAGGTACAATCCTGTAAGATCAGTTTGCCCGCGTATTCAGAAGCCTTCAGACTGACGCCCTGGTTGTCCGATGTTCTCGGTGCTTTAAAAGTCACGCCCTGCAAAGTCACATCGGCAGACGAGCTGACCTCAAAAGCCTCGCCGGAAATCGCAGCACCACCAACACTTCGGATCGTTACATCCTTCGTTATCGGCAGCGGCGCAGTCAATGTAATATTTCCGGTCAATTCGACCACATCACCTTTCTCTGCGGTCTGTAACGCCTTTTCCAGCTCACCCTTATTGGATACCGGGTAAATAGCATTTTTATCATAATCGCTTCCATTGCTGTCGGATTCTTCAGGTGCCTGCGTAGCTCCCAGGCTTACGCCCAAATCAATGGAAAGCTCCGTCTTACCGTCACTCGTCTTATCGATCGGCTTCCCTGCAGCGTTCTTGTCCGGATAGTTGGAGAGGTTATACTCATAATCCTTTTCCGGATCCGGCTGCCAGTAAACGATGACTCCGTAAGTTTTACTAGAATCTCCTTCAGATCCTTTCTGCAAAAGTTTCTGCTCCGCAGGATCCTTTGCCTGTGTCGGGATGCTGATCTGTCCATCTGTTACTGATACAAAGTCCTCTGCATTCTTCAAAGCCTGTTCTTTCACATCTTCTGAAGTTACTTCATGATCCAGAACCTTGACTTTCAATACATCTTTTAATGACTTGGTTGTTCCTGCAATGGTGTTGGCATTGTTGAGGTCCAGTGCCAGTCTGTAGTTCAGCGCCAGATCCCCACTGTTTTTTACGGTGAAATTTTCATACGCCACTGCACCCGGCTCCCAGTCTATGGATTTTCCTTCTTTATCCGTAAACAGTAACGTATTCTGCCCCACTTCCTCCGCAGTTGTCACATACTGATTTGTATGCAAAAGCTGCACGTCCAGTTTGCCGGTCATGATCGTGTTAGTGCCGCTGCTGACGCTGTCGGTGAACCATGCGAAAGTACTTCCAGCCATCATCAACATGCTGAACAACAGCGCACACGTACTTATAAAAAGAGCTTTTTTCGTTGTACTGCTCCGCTTCATATCAGAATCTCCTTCTGTCTGTTTTCAGAAATCAAAAGGCACACAATATTATTCTCTGTACCCTTTGATTTCCGCCCGCCAAAAGGCGGGTGGAAACATGAAAAATTAAAATTCTATATTGCTGTCGATTTTATTTTTTTACTACTGTGTACCAAGTATCTCCATTAGACTGCTTCTCAGAAGTAACTTTGTAACCGTCTGCTACATAGCTTGTTCCTGTGCCTTCCGGATTAGCCGATGGATCAAAGTTTACAAACGTTCCACCTGTAATGGAAATTTTAGCGGTACCGTCTTTATATGCTGAATCAATCGCATTTACAACATACTTCGCATACTGAGGAACCTGAGCTTTACATGTAGGTGCCATATCAAAGAATCCACCCTTAATTGTCAGTGAGCCTTTCTGTACCTGAATTGCTGTCATTGCACCATAGTATTTGCCATCTTTTATGGTTAAGCTTGCACCATTTGTAATGTTGATTCCGTAAACCTGGTTATTACCTGCCTCACAATTGATTTCACCATCACCTTCAATAGTTACATTTGTATCTGCACCATCAACATTCATGATAAGTGGAGATGCCTTCCCATAATCTGCAGCCGCTCCATCCACAGTCAATTTCTTGCCAGCTAAATTCAATGTTGCTGATTTGTTCAGAACCGTCTGAGGAACCAGTGTCTGTTCAGTAGTGTCTTCAACAACCGGTGTGATTGCAACATTTTCATCAAATGTGATCGTATCTCCTGCCTTGGCATCCTTGATAGCCTTTGTCAGACCGTTTGCATCCTTGGCAGAAATAGTGTAAGCCGCATTCTGATCATATTCCGGACCAAAGCTGTCACTTTCTACCGAAGCCTGCGTTGCATATACTGTAATGCTGATACCATCGATCGACAGTCCCTGATATTCATTGCCTGCGGATTCCTGCATGTGTCCCTGAATTGTCATTGGCTCAGAATTCTTTCCAGCATTCAGAACTTTTTCTTCATCAATCGTATTATCACCAATCGTCCAGTCGATGACTTCATTCAACTTTGCATCACCTTTGATTCCATCAATCTTAAGACGATACTTCAATGCTAAATTACCTTTATTAACAATCCTGATTTCTGGAAGTTTATATCTACATCCAGGTTCCCAAAGGATCTGATCTTCTTCAGCACCCTTTGCTTTCTTGAAATCCAGTGTCTTATCCTTTGCAGATTCCCACTTTGTAACAGTCCCATTATCATCCCATGCAGTGGCAACTTCTAAATCCACCTTCAAATTCCCTGACTGGATCTTGTTCACGCCTGTGCTCGCGGTATCTGTGAACCAGGCAAAGGTCGTTCCGATCAGCAGCACGATGCATAAGAATAATGCAAAGAGACTGCCACGGAGTGCTTTTTTCGTTTTTGTGCTCTCGTTCATTTGCTTCTTCCTTTCTGCTTAAATTTTCTAATTCAATACCCATTTCCATCGGAAAGTAAAGGACACAGTACCTATCATTATACAGTCTGATAACATATCCTTTACTTCCTACTCACCGGACGGTGAGCTGAGTATATCAATCTTAGATTTTCTAATCGTTTCTATTCTGCAACAACTTTGTACCAAGTGTCAGATCCGTGGGGTTCGGAGACTACCTTGTAACCATCTGCTACGAAGTTTGTTCCTGAACCTTCTGCACCATTGTTAGACGGGTCAAAGTTTACATAAGTACCACCTTTAACAATGATTTTTGCAGTTCCATTTTTATAATTCCCATCAATACAATTTAATGTGTATCTGTAATCTTTCGTATCAACATCAGGTGCAACTTGGAAGAAGCCATCATTTACGATCAACGTTCCCTTCTCAACATTGAAAATCGTACCGCCTCCATAGTATTTTCCTCCATTGACAGTGACCGTGATATCTTCACCCTTAATGTGTGCAACATATGGACCACCTATATAAGATGCACTTGCCTCTGTTTTATCCAGGCAATTGATTCCTCCCTTGCTAGAGGCATTGATCGTCAGGTCTTTATTCACATACAATGCTGCCCAGTTATTAGAATCTTCCAAGCTTCCCGGCACAGTATACATAGCACCTAAATATAACGTCGTTGGAGCTTTGACAGTTACACGATCCGCTGCTGCTGTTTTCGACTCATCTGCAGTGATGTTATCATTGATTGCAATCGATCCACCATCAGCAAAAGCTTTCTTCATATTGGAATACTTCGTAACTGGATAACCAGCATTCGCATCGTATGTATTACCAAAACTGTCGCTTTCTACCGTATCCTGAGTTGCGTATATTGTAATGCTAATACCATCGATCGACAGTCCCTGATATTCATTGCCTGCTGATTCCTGCATATGACCTTTAATTGTAAGATCCTCTGAAGTTGCGCCTGCTGCAAGACTGTGATCTGTATCAAGGGCAACATCGCTGATAGTCCAATTGATGACTTCATTTAACTTTTCATCTCCCTGGATACCATTTATCTTGATCTTATACTTCAATGCCAGATTCCCCTTATTGACAACGCGGAGTACCGGCAATTCATAAGTACATCCCGGTTCCCAGAGAATCGCTTCATTTTCATGTCCTGAAGCTTTTACAAAATCAATCGTTTTACCCTCAGCAGATACCCAACTACCATTGGCATCTTTCATCTGTAAATCCACCTTCAGGTTCCCTGCCTGGATGTTATTCACGCCTGTGCTCGCTGTATCTGTAAACCAAGCGAAGGTCGTTCCGATGAGCAGCACGATGCATAAAAATAATGCAAAGAGACTGCCACGGAGTGCTTTTTTGGTTTTCGTGCTTTCGTTCATAGTTCGCTCCTCCATATTTTATAATGACGTACGTTGTACCCCCTCCCGAATATTTTCGAGAAGAGGAGCTTCTCCTTCTCGGAGATCAAAGGACACGCACTCTGCCATCATGGCGATCCATGTCCTTTGATCTCCGCTCACCAGACGGCGAGCAGAGAAATGAAAATTAAAAGGTGTGTTGTTTGAAATTAGTTATTAGCAACGACTTTATACCAGTCGCCGTCCTTTACTACTTTGTAGCCGTCAGGAATTGTAATCTCTCCAGGATTATCTTTCGATGGATCGAATTTATAGAAAGATCCGCCCTTAACGATAATTTTCGCACTACCTCTATCTGTGTCCTTAACATTGAGAGTATTGGCAGGTGTAACGGCTTTAAAAGTTCCACCCTTAATCTCGATAGTCGCACTATTCGTTGCATAAATCAAATCGCATACAGGATCATCCTTCGGTACTCCTACCTGACGGAAGTCTCCTCCATTGATGATAACCCTACTGGTTCCACCAGCTTCAACAGCCATGGCACCGCCATTATTGTACACAGCATAGACGTCAGCATCTATGGTAAACTGAGCTGTTCCCTCAGCCTGAACTGCACCAAAACTGCCATTTGCCTGAATTTTTCCAGTAATATTATGCTGTCCAGAACTGTAACTTACTGTTGAAAGCGTCGTTGCAGCGTTTTCATCATATGTATTATTGAAGCTATCAGATTCCACAGTTGCCTGAGTTGCATTTACAACCAGTCCGAGTCCTTTCAGTGAAGGCTTACGCCAAGACTGAACATTGTTCGCTTCATTACCAACTGTAGTCGGCATATAGAGAACAACCGCAGTTGGTGCACTCTTTTCGCCAGCCTTCAAAACAGTCCAATCATTACTGATCGGAGTTTCTTTTGCTATTGTCTTCTCTGTATCAGCGATTGCTGCAATCGCTGCTTCACGGTTTGCAAAAGCAGTATCCGTCTGCACGGTACCGATCTTCAGATATTGATCAATATAGAACAAATCACCCGCAGCATTTTTTCCTCTTTCCATATCATAAGAGTTTGTAGCTATATTGTATTTCAGTGCCAGATTTCCAGCATTCTTCACACGGAGATATACAACCTCTGTGTGCCCCGGCTCCCAAAGTGTGTTGTCATTAAACATCTGAGTATTCTGATTTGCAGTCTTCCAAGTGGAACAATCTGTACTGTATTCCAGTTCCACATCCAGATTTCCTGCCTGGATCTTGTTCACGCCTGTGCTTGCTGTATCTGTGAACCAGGCGAATGTTGTTCCGATCAGCAGTATGATGCATAAAAATAATGCAAAGAGACTGCCGCGGAGTGCTTTTTTCGTTTTCGTGCTTTCGTTCATAGTTTTGCTCCTCCATATTTTATAATGATGTACGTTGTACCCCCCTCCCCAAAAATTTTCGTGGAGAGGAGCTTCTCCTTCTCGGAGATCAAAGGACACGCACTCTGCCATCATGGCGATCCATGCCCTTTGATCTCCGCTCACCGGGTGGTGAGCGGAGAAATGAAAATTAAAAGGTGTGTTGTTCGTTTAATTAATTATTTCTTTACAACTTTGTAATAAGTGTCGGTTCCATGAGTTTCGGGTACTACTTTGTAGCCGTCTGCTACAAAGTTCGTACCTGCACCCTCTGCAGTATTGTTCGACGGATCGAAGTTGATGAAAGTACCACCCTTAATGATAACTTTTGCCGCACCATTTTTATATGCGCTATCAATACAATTTATCTGGAAATTGTACCCATATGTCGGATTGTCATAAGGTTCGCAAGCAAAAGTTCCATCATTAATAATTAGCGTACCCTCCTGCACCTGAACAGCAGTACCGCCACCGTAGTAGTATCCACCGTTTATCGTCAATGTTGCACCATTCATAACATTAATGCCATATCCACCGTTATTGCCAGTATCAATACCACCATTTTTTGTTGCGTTGATCGTCGTATTTGCCTCTACATAAAGTGCTACGAAATTTTTACTGTTGTTCCCCATATTATCCGGGCTGATGATCTTCTTATCCAGGTTCAGTGTAGTCGGATTGGAGATGACCATACGAGCAACAGCGCTATCTTCACTGTTGTTTGTTTTAATATCTTTCGTTACAGAAATCGTGCCACCATTGTTAAGTGCAGTTTTCAGCTCGGAAGCGGAAGCTACCGGATAGGTTGCATTCTTGTCGTAATCCGGACCAAAGCTGTCGTTTTCTACTGTATCCTGCGTTGCAACAACTGTCAGACTCAAACTTTCAAGAGATTTACCCTGACACTCATTACCAGCTGCTTCGTCCATGTGTCCCTGAATGTAGAGAGCACCACTCATTCCTTCTTTTGCGAGTTTTCCTTCGAAGGTATCAAGATTAACTGCCTTTCCATTTTCATCAACAACCGAGAACGTAATTGCATCAAGCAATTCCTGGTCACCAGTAACTCCATTCAGTGTCAGCTTATATTTCAGGGCAAGATTACCTGCGTTCTTGATTTTAAATGCTGGTGTATTAAAGGTTACTCCCGGTTCCCAAAGGATATCTGTAGAATTATTTACATCTGTAAACTTCAGCGTATCTCCTTTAAGAGATTTTGCAGTATTTGTTGCATCTACAATATCTACCTTCAGATTTCCTGCCTGAATCTTGTTCACGCCTGTGCTTGCAGTGTCCGTGAACCAGGCGAATGTTGTTCCGATCAGCAGTACGATGCATAAGAACAATGCGAACAGACTGCCGCGGAGCGCTTTTTTCGTTTTCGTGCTTTCGTTCATAGTCTTTTCCTTTCTCGCAAATGATGATATGATTTATAATACCTAAAGCCTGTTTCTATTTCTGTCTATCTTCGGAGTCATTGGCTTCTCCAACAATAGTTCTAATATCAAAGCCTGCGCTGTCGTGAGCGCGAGGTGCAGGGCTTGACTGTGGCTGCGGCTGTACCGGTCTTTGTGCCGGACGTGCCTGCTGCGGTGCTGACTGCGATGGCTTTGGCCTCTGCGGTGCAGGCTGTTGCGATCGATACTGTGTCGACTGCACCGGAGTTTCCGGTCGAACCTGCTGCGGCTGTACCGGTCGTGTCGGTGCTTTCGGCTTTACCGGTGCTGTATGCTGCTGAGTTGCTGCATACTGCGGCTGTATCGGCTGCTGAGGCATCGTTGCTTCATGTGACACTGGCTGCGGCGCAGCTTTCGGAACGTCAGCCGGAGTCTTTGCATGATCCGGAGCGTCAGCCGGAGGCTTTGCAGATTGAGCTGCCTGCATCTGTGCCAGATATTCCGGCGGAAGCTGTCCGCCGTTTTTCTCCATTGCCTGCTGCATCCGCATCAGCTGTTCCATCATCTCCTGCGAGCGAACCCGCTCTTCTTCCAGGGATTTCTTTTCTGCCTGGATCTCTTCCATCTGTTCCTTCTTGTATTTGCGGAACAGTTTGATGCTGTTGCGCGCCTGAACAAGGATCAATATAAAGAACGGAGTGAAGATACAGATGAAGTATCCCGGAACTGACTTCAGGAAGTTGAAGAATGTCCCGACTTTAGGAATATGTCCCTGATATTTACCGATCACCAGATTATAGGTTACGATTCCCTGGTCATTGGAATCGGTCGTCGTTCCGTAAGTGATGAATCCCGGATGCCCTTCGTCATCCGTTGTGACTTCACGGATTTTATGAGTCACGATTTCTCCATAATTGGATTCGTCCGGCGACTGGAATGAAATGATGTCGCCTTCCTTCAGCGTGCTTGGATCGGTCTGTTTGATGATAACCAGATCACCGGCGTCAAAATCCGTAGCTTTCATGGAATCCGACAGTACGATGAATGCACTGTAGCCAAATACGCTGCGGTCTGCCCGGTCAAATGTCGTGACGGAAATAATGGTGAATGCCATCATTCCCAGCGAAAACACGACGATCGCCCACACGATGATTTTCCTGATAATATTCCACGCTTTTTTCATTGAAAAGAGGTCTCCTTCGTTGAATGATATGCTTTATGTCTTACTCAAAACTGTGATCCGGATTATTCCGTACCTGGGTAGCTGTTGCTCCCATTTTGAAAGATAAGGTCTTGTCCTGCGCTTCGTTTCCCCGCTCTTTCGGGAAGTAGAAACGGATAGTCAGATCCTTGCGCTCCCCGGCCGACAGTACAGCCTCGTCTACTGCAGCAGAACCCCGGGTCAGTTCCTTTGCAGTTCCCTGATACAGGATTTTGTCAGTTCCTTTCTCGCGAATCGTCAGCTGCAGCACATCTGCCAGGTCGCCCTTCACATCTTCCAGATAAATCTTATAGTAAGCGTCGATGGATCCTTCATTTTCTATGAAGAAGTCCTTCACTACGCGCATGCCCGGTTCGAAGAGGTATTCGTCTTCGCTGATCACCGGTTTACCGTCGTTGAGATTGATCTTCACGACGCCAGTGTCAAAGTGGTTATCTTTTACTTCTACCATGGATGTGATCAGTGCAAAGGTGGTCACGCCCAGCATCAGTGCCAGTAAAACAGCGATGAACATACTTCTGCGGAGCTTCTTATGTGTTTCGGAATCAGAGTCATCCAGATCTTCTCCTGCCAGTTTCTTGTCTCTGCGGGATTTGATGAGAAGGATGATGATAGCCAGTGCGCAGATTGCAAAGACGCACCATAGAACGATGTGCGCTGTATCTCCTGTCCTGGCTGTCAGTCCGCCATGAGATCCTGATCCGCTGCTGCCACCAGACTGGCTCGGTTTGGTTGGATCGGTCGGAGTCGTCGGATTATCCGATGGCTGTGTCGGTTCTGTATTGCCGTCATCCTTGACGTACCACTGGAAATCTGCATCTAAAAATGCCTTTTGATATGCATTTCCTACACTGGTGTCAAGCCATGCATCCACCTGATATGTCACATCAGTCTGTCCGTTGCCTGACTGGGCGATTTCCTGGGAGTATTCTTTATTGTTGATCGTATTGAATGTGCCCTGACAGATGATCTTGCCGGAATTTTTATCCGTAACGCGTACCTGCAGGACATCGCCCAGATCTTTACTCTGCTTTGTGATCAGACCTTTAAAGTACAGTGTGACCTGATCCTTATGATGGATCCGTACAGTAAAATCCTGGGACACTTTGTCTCCCGGCACCATGTTGCTGACCTGGAACGGTTCATTGTCCTTCGCATGGTTTTTATAAAGTTCCAGCGAAGGGCTGTCATCCTGCGGTGCAGCCGAAACGATCGCCAGTCCTGCGCCGTTTAAAACCAGCAGGATGCAAAGCATCCATATGATGCGTTTCATGATCTTAGCAGATCTGGAATATTGTATATTGTTAGCTTCATTCTTTTTCATGGTTACTCATGTCCTAACGATGCCCCAAAACATCTTCAGTATAAAATTCCCCTATTTTGAAATTACAGTTATATTCTACACGCCCTCCCCCTTATAAGTCAAGTTGAATTGAGTGTCTTTTATGTTTCGCATTTTAGTTCTATTTACGGGGGCATTCTGCGGATCCCTATTTTGGGATTTGACTTTTCAGCTTGATTTTTGTGATAAATCCATAACAACCAGCATTGAAATAATATGTCATTTTGTGGAAGTTATGGTGACGAGAATATGATTTTGCATAAGATAGGCTTGACAGGGAATATTTTCCAGTATATGGTATTTGCAACAAGGGCAGGAGGTTATGAAATGAGAGATTTAAAGGCTTTGCTGCAACAGTCGGAACGGGAGCACGCCGAACGACTTCAAAAAATACGAAGCGAACTGAAATCGTTACCGCCGGGACGGCTGGAAGCTTTGCAGATGAAAAACCGGACTTATTACTATCAGCGGGGACAGTCAAAACGGCGCGGGATCACCCGGAATCCGGAGCTGGTGAGAAAGCTGGCACGAAAGCGGTATTTGATGGAAGAGCGAAAAATCATACAGAACAATCTTGCACAGATCAAGAAAACGCTGTCCGTATGCGAATCTTACAGTTTAGATGCGATCCTCCAAAGAATCCCTCTCAGGGTCCGCCAGCTTCCACGGCAGTATTTTTACAAGAAGCGGGTTACGCATGATTATGATAAAAATACATCTCACCCGGAACATCTTCTCTATGTGACCAACGGCGGCGAGGTGGTCCGATCGAAATCCGAGCGGAGCATCGGCGATATGCTGGAGGAATACGGACTGGATTATGATTATGACCGGCGAGTGGAGGGCTATTTTTATTATGCGGATTTTACGATTCACTGTCGTGATGGCAGTATTATAATCTGGGAACATTTCGGACTGATAGACACGTATGAGGATTACCGCAAAAACGGCTGGCGGCAGTGGCGCAATCTCATCTGCACATTTGAGGAGGATATACGTGATCCACAGATTTTGCGTGAAATTATCGAGTTTTTTATTCTGCCACGTGCGATATAGAAAAGTTGCTTCTGCGGATCGCGTTTGCAGGCTGCTTCTAAGGATCGTATTTGTATGTTGTATTTAAATACTGCGTCTGTACGAGCATACATATTTTGGAATTTAGCTTTTCGGCTTGATTTTGGTGATAAATCCATAATTTTATGTATTGCAAAGACTCAACCGGACTGGTTTTGATCCAGCGGTCACGCTCGGTTCTCCAGATCCGTGTAATTCGAGGTGATTCTGGGAATACTGGGCAAAGGAACCTGCCTTTAGATGATTCTATGTGGCATTATTAAACTTAAATGTAAATATCTGTCAGATCAGGCCTGTCGGAACTATGGAGATTATGCGAATCCTATCAAAAAACCATAAAAACGTGCCGGCAGCAGAAATCGGGATTAGACATTCGCCGACCTGCTCGTCATATCACAAAAACCCCGGCGGATTTCCGCCGGGGTCGCAGCTCAATATATATGAGTTTTTACGCTTCTGTGTTCTTTGTTTCTTCTGCCGGAGCGTCAGCCTTAGGAGCTTCTGCAGCCGGAGCTTCTGCCTTAGGAGCAGCCGGCTTCTTGGCAGGGGCTTTTTTCTTGCGGAAGCTGAGGATCGCACCAGTCGGGCATTCCTTCGCGCACATACCGCAGTTCTTACACTTGTCGTAGTCAATCGTTGCCAGGTTGTTTTCCACTGTAACAGCTTCGAACTTACAGATCTTCTGACACTTCATGCAGCCGATACAACCAGCTGTACATGCCTTTCTCGTCTGTGCACCCTTCGCCTTGGACTGGCATGCAACGACAAACAGATTCTTCTTGCCCACCATCTGGATGATGTGGTTCGGGCAGACCTTCATGCAGGCTTCACAGCCAACACACTTTTCTCTGTCGATCTGAGCAACACCGTCAACAATGCGGATCGCGTCAAACTGGCAGACATCTGCGCAGTCTCCCATTCCCAGACAGCCATAAGGGCATGCCCAGT
Organism: Lentihominibacter faecis; assembly: GCF_014306095.1. GTDB lineage: Bacteria > Bacillota > Clostridia > Peptostreptococcales > Anaerovoracaceae > Lentihominibacter > Lentihominibacter faecis. Next base: position 11,976 of record NZ_JACRWC010000062.1, on the reverse strand, counting down.
TTCCGCCGTAGAACATCTTGGCAGACTTGCAGGAGTGGATACGATCCAGCTCTTCGATCTGTCTCGTTGCCTCCAGCGTACCTTTACACATAACCATGGCGATCTTAGGATCTACATCTCCGCCTGCAACACCCATGATCTCAGCGATCTGAGATGCTACAGCCGCACCGCCTACCGGGCAGAGAGATGTGCTGACATCAGCATCATTTCCCAGAGCCTTGGCATAATCAGAGCATCCTGCGAATCCGCAGGCACCGCAGTTGGCACCCGGGAGCACTTCTTCAATGGCAGCCACACGTTCGTCCACCGGAACGAACATCAGCTTTGCTGCGATAGTCAGGATGATACCGGCGATCAGACCAACTGCTGCTACAATAAGAGCAGGTAATACTATTGTTCCCATCTTATCCTTACCTCCTAACCAAATATTCCGTCAACTACACCGGAGAATGCCATGAATGCCATGGACAGGATCGATGCAGAGATCAGTGTGATAGGAATTCCCTGGAAGCATTCCGGAATACCTTTGCAGTTTTCCAGCTTCTCTCTCATTCCTGCGAACAGTACCATTGCCAGCAGGAAGCCGATGCCTGCGCCGATAGCACAGAACAGGGATTCCACGTAGTTATATCCATCTGTGATATTCTGGATCGTAACACCCAGCACTGCACAGTTAGTCGTGATCAGCGGCAGGAATACGCCCAGCGAATTGTAGAGCGGAGGCATATATTTCTTCAGCGTCATCTCAACCAGCTGTACCAGAGATGCGATAACCAGAATGAATACCAGCGTCTGCAGATAGCCGATGTTGAACGTGTTGAGAACGTACATCTGAATCGGCCAGGTCACAGCCGTTGCCAGCAGCATTACGAATGTTACCGCAACACCCATACCTACTGCGGAGTCCAGCTTCTTGGATACGCCCAGGAACGGACAGATACCCAGGAACTGAGCTAATACATAGTTGTTGGTCAGAATGACCGCAAGCATAATCGATAAAATAGCTGTCATTATGCGTCAGCCTCCTTTCCATCGCATGCGCCACCGCAGGAGTCTGCCATCGCGCATCCTTCACAACCGATTTCCTTCTTCTTGATTGCCTTGCCCTTGCTGAAGTAGTTGATTGCAGCGATCAGGATAGCGAATACGAAGAATCCGCCCGGAGCCAGCATGAAGATACCAGCCGGTTCCACGCCTGTGTTGGCATAGATCGGAATGTCAAACGCAGTACCGGAGCCCAGGAATTCTCTGATGAGACCCATGATGCCCAGAGCCAGCGTAAAACCGATACCCATGCCCAGTCCGTCTAATGCGGAGTCCAGAACGCTGTTCTTGGATGCGAACATTTCCGCTCTTCCCAAGATGATACAGTTTACTACGATCAGCGGGATAAAGAGACCAAGCGCAGCGTCCAGTGCAGGCAGATAAGCCTTCAGCAGGAGCTGAACGATGGTTACGAATCCGGCGATTACTACGATGTAGCACGGGATTCTTACTTTATCCGGAATAATATTCTTCAATAAGGAAATTACGATATTGGAGCACACCAGTACCGCCAGTGTGGAAACGCCCATGCCCAGTCCGTTGATCGCTCCTGTGGTCGTTGCCAGAGTCGGACAGCATCCCAGCAGCAGGACCAGTACGGGGTTTTCCTTAATAATACCTTTCGTTAAGATACTTAATTTATTCATTATTTCACACCTCCGCATTCTTTAAACTGCGCCAGTGCTTCGACAACAGAGCCATATACAGCGTTGGATGTGATTGTCGCACCTGTTACTGCGTCAATGTTTGGGTCATCGTTAATATGACCAGCCGTTGCTTCCGAAACGCCCTGATACTGTTTCAGATATCCAGGATCTGCAGCTTTCGTACCAAGACCCGGAGTTTCGGAGTGTTCCGTTACCTTCACACCAGTGATTTCGCCGTTGGCGTCGATACCGATCATAACTTTAACAGCACCGCCGAATCCCTTGTATTCAGCAGTCACAGCCATGCCGGCCTTGTTGTCTGCGATGTAGCAGTCATCTACGCCGTTTACCAGCTTGCCGTCGTATTCTGTAAAGCTGTCGCCGTCCGGAAGAACTTCCATTCTCGCTTCATCAGCGGATTTCTGCTGATTGGCGATGATGGTCGGATTTGCTACGTTGTATGTTGCTGCAAGTGCCAGGCTGACTACCAGACAAATGCAGACCAGTACGATAGCAGGGATGAAATTTTCTTTAAAATTATTGTTTTTCATTTTATTTCTCTCCCTCCTTCGCTTTTTTCGGCAGTTTGTACATTCTCTTTTCACAGATCTTATCTATGTACGGAGTCAGGATATTCATCAGCAGGATCGCGAATGAAACACCTTCCGGATAAGATGCGAAAATACGAATGAGCATAGTGAACAGACCACATCCGATACCGAAGATCACCTTGCCCAGAGGCAGTGTCGGGGATGTTACATAGTCTGTAGCACAGAAGAATGCGCCCAGCATCAGGCCGCCGGCCAGGATGTGGAACAGAGCGCCGTCAAATCCGCCCCAGATTAAGCCCAGCACGAATACTGTTGCGATAAACGTAACAGGGATGATCGGGGAGATGACTTTTTTCCAGATCAGGAACAGACCGCCGATGAGGATCGCCAGCGCGCTGACTTCACCGATACATCCTCCTACGTTTCCGAGGAAAAGATCCATCTTGGTGAATCCGTCATTGTACACGTCTGCAAAGCTTCCGTGAGAAAGTACGCCCAGCGGAGTTGCGGAAGTCGTAGCATCCACAACAGCACCTGTCGCGTGTCCGCCTCTCGGAGTCGGCCAGGAAGTCATCGGTGTAGCGAACGCGATGAACATGAATACTCTGGCAGTTACCGCAGGGTTTACCAGGTTCTGACCGATACCGCCAAAGAGCTGCTTGATCACAACGATCGCTGCAAAAGAACCTACGATGGCAATTTCATAAGGCAGGCTGGACGGGCAGTTGAATGCCAGCAGCACACCGGTAAGAACTGCACTGAGGTCGCCGACAGTCTGCGGTTTTTTCGCGATTTTGTTATACAGATATTCGAACAGTACGCAGGATGCTACGAACACGGCCGTCAGCGTCACTACGCGGAATCCGAACTGATAGATACCGACTGCAAATGCCGGCAGAAGTGCGATAAGCACTGTTCCCATAATCTTGCTCGTATCTGTCTTTGTCACCATATGCGGAGACGATGATACGATCAGTTTCTCATGATACTTGTTATCCATTATTTACTTGTCGCCTCCTTTAAAAATCCCTTTGACATCTTATTGATGAAAGCCAGAGGTCTTCTCGCAGGACAGATATAGGAACAGCTTCCGCATTCCATGCACTGCATTACCTCTAACGCCTGCAGTCTTTCTACATCCTTGTTTTCATAAGCTTCTGCGATGGATACCGGCAGGAGCTCGAACGGACATGCTCCGTGGCATCTTCCGCACTTGATGCAGCCGGTTTCTTCCGGGATCAGTGCCTGCGGTCCGTCAAAGGCCAGAATGGCATTATTGTTCTTGATGATCGGGAATGCATCCGAGTACACAGCACGTCCCATCATAGGTCCGCCCATGAGGATCTTCTTAGGCTCAGCCTTGTATCCTCCACATGCTGCGATAACATCTGCGATCCTTGCACCGATCGGAACGATGATATTCTTCGGTTCTGCAACGGCATTGCCGTCTACCGTCACTCTCTTCGTTGTGAGCGGTCTTCCTGTTTCCAGATACTGACCGATAAATGCGATGGTCGTAACATTGGAAAGGATCACGCCTACATCTGCCGGGAGCATTCCTGCCCTCAGCGTCTTGCCCGTGATCTCATAGATCATAACTCGTTCTGCGCCCTGCGGGTATCTTGCTCTGAGAACGTTCACTTCGATATCCCCGGAGTGACCCATGTCTGCAATTACCTTTCTGAGCTTTTCGATAGCATCCGGCTTGTTTTCCTCCACGCCGATGTGGCCTTTCTTCAGGCCGAGATACTTCATGATAGCCACGGCACCTTTGATGATGTATTCCGTGTTCTCCAGCATCAGTCTGTGGTCCGATGTAATAAACGGCTCACATTCTGCAGCGTTGACAATCAGCGTGTCCACTTCCTCCAGATTCTTAGGATTCAGCTTGATGTGAGTCGGGAACGAAGCTCCGCCCAGACCAACAAGACCGCTGGCTCTTACTGCTGCAATAAAATCTTTCATATCATTGATTACAGGTGGCTTGATCTCTTCATAGACATCCTGATTGCCATCTGTCTCAATGATAACTACCTGATCATCCCCTCCTGTTACCGAACGGATCGTGGAGATCTCCTTTACCGTACCGGATACACTTGAATGGATCGGGGCACTTACAAACGCATCTGTATCTCCGATCAGCTGTCCCACTTTCACCTGGTCGCCCTTCTTTACGAGAGGCTTGCATGGTGCTCCGATATGCTGAGACATAGAAATACAGACAGTTTCAGGTATAGCCATTATTTCAGTGGCACATCCAGCAGTATGCTTTTCGTGACTTACTTTAATGCTGTTCAGGTGCTTACCTTGCTGTCCCATTTTCAAAACCTTCCTTTCCTTCCTGCGATCGTTAAAAATTTAGCACTGAGGGCCCGGGTTTCCGCCGGTCACACCGCAAATCAGTAGCGTAATGACGACAAATTTATAACGTCACGAGGAGTATTTTAAACAATAGTACACAGAGTTTTTGATAAAACAACTATTTTTTATGCAGGAGACTGTCTTCTAAGGGGAAAACAGTCTCTCACGTCTAAGACTATAACACAAACCATCTTAAAAATCTACAAAAACATTGTTCTTTCTCCGGTACATATCTGCCTCCATCATCTATTTTACAAGAATTCTGAAAAATGTCCGCAACTCAGTGCCTTTTTTATTGAAATTTAAGCAGAAATTTAACAGTCCTTTCCCTTTGCGGCACTCTTTTTTCTCCTGCAAAGCCTCCGGCGCGCATGCCGCTTTGCAGCTGCAAAAATACCGCGAAAAACAAGCCTGATTCCTTGTGTTTCCGCAGATTTTCGATTAAAATATAATGTAGAAGCAAAGCCGTCTGAGCTGCAGTCAGGCCATCACGATCAAATGCATATTGCAGCAGAAAGGATCTTTACAAATGGCTCAGGATAAAATCATGGTCGTCGATAACGAAATGGAGATCATACAGCTGATCAAGCTCTATCTTTCCAGGGAAGGCTACGAGGTGGTATGGACCACCGAAAGCACCAAAGCTGCAGAGCTTGCTCAAAAGGAAAAACCGGATCTCATCCTTTTAGATGTGGTCATGCCCGGTCTTTCCGGGATCGAACTCTGCGGCAGGATCCGGGAGCAAAGCGATGTTCCGATCCTTTTTGTCAGCTGCCGTGATCAGGATATGGACAAAGTCCTGGGGCTTTCCATCGGGGGCGATGACTATATCACAAAACCGTTCAGCCCTGCTGAACTGGTAGCACGCGTCAAAGCACACCTGCGGCGCCGCAATCTTTCCGGCGGTACACAAAGTGACGAATATACGGAAGAACGAAACATGCTGTCTGCCGGTGATCTGCAGATCGATCTGTCGGCGCACACCGCAGTCGTTTCCGGCACTCCGATCCATTTGACCGCTAAAGAATTCGAAATGCTGGTGCTTTTTTGTAAATATCCCAACCGGGTATTCACCAGCCGCCAGATTTTCGACAGTCTCTGGAATACATACGGACTTGAAGAGGATGTCCGGACTGTCATGGTGCATATCAGCAACCTGAGAAAAAAGCTGGAAACAGTCCCTGGCGCACCACAGTACATTTATACGGTGCGAGGCGTTGGCTATAAGCTGGTAGTTCCAAAAGAATAAACGCATTAGCAAACGGGGCTGTCGCATTAACGTGTGAGCTGCTCCTTTGAACAGCTCACTGTCAAGTAGACAGATAAAAAACAAAATTTTTCTATCTCCAGCCGTAGTTGTATGGTTGGAGATATTTTTATGCGGATTTGGTTTGCAGGCAGTGCCTGTATTCTAACGTGTCATGCAATGAAGACGACTTGTTGTCGGAAGATTATCTTGATTTTTTGATCCAGTGATATATCTGGTGCGAGTCAGGATGAAAAAATGGAAAGCTTTAGAAGGCTTTTCATCCTGAAATCGCAATATCTCAAAATAAGGATGAACGCCTTTGTAAGGAGCATGAATTAGAAGGCGTTTCATCGTTAATCTTGAATTACGAAGCAGTTAGGATGAATGCTGACGGGTTCCACCTCAGCAGACTTTCCAAGGGGCACATGGAATCGTTGAATTGTATTGCAAAGGACCTGAAAAAGAATGAACTTTCTTTTAGAAAAACGGGGCTGACGCATTAACAATTTAAAATCGTTAATGCGTCAGCCCCGTTCTTCTGCTTCAAAGGAGTTTTATGTTGCTTGGCATATCATTGTTTTATCTGGCGAGGTGTTTAATACTGAACCTTGATGTTCATCTCATTCAGGCCAGTTTCCAAGCATTCGAAGAAGTCTTCAATGTCCTTAGGTACGATGATCCCCAAGGCACACAGACGGAATGTCGGCAAGTCGGAAACTTTTCCTGGATAAATCGTGAATCCTCTTTCATATAGATAATCGTGAACTCTGGTAAAATCCCAGTTCGGATCATTCGGATAAAGAACTGAGATCACCAGCTTCGACTGGAATTCACGTGGGATGATAGTCTTGAATCCCAATTTGTCAAGACCCTTATACAACGCTTCCCATACGGACTGATGCCTAGCCCACTTGCCTTCTTCGCCTTCTTCCCAGTACTCCTTGATTGCCTGTCTGGTAGCATAAATAGTCTGTACCGGAGGTGTGAAATGCATTTCACCCTTGTTCTTGATGAAGTCATACTGCATGAACAGGTTCGTGTAGTATGATCTGGTCGGATAATCCTTGGAAGCTTCGATCATTTCTGTATTACCGATCACATAGGACAGCCCTGTCATGGACATAAGACCCTTCTGAGCGGATGCCATGATAAAATCCAGATTATCTTTATCCATATCGATCGGAATCATAGCGTATGTGGAAGTGGTATCTACAACCATGACCTTGCCGTATTTATGAGCTACAGCACCGATTTCCCTGATCGGGTTCAGAATACCAGTACCCGTTTCGTGGTGGCAGCAGTATACCACAGCGATGTCCGGGTCAGCTTTGATCGCTTCTTCTGCCTTATCAACATCGATCGGTTCTGTGATCGGCAGTTTCAGGTTTACATGATCCATATGATAATATTCCGCCACTTCCGCAGCTCTTCCGGAATATGCTCCATTATTGAGAACAAGGATCTTCTTTCCTTCCGGTACCAGAGAGTTTACACAAGCGTCGATGTTGATCGTGCCAGATCCCGTGAACAGTACTGCAGTGTACTTGTTGAGGTCACCGTGAACGATCTTAACCAGGTCTTCTCCCATCTTCTTCATGATATCGCCGAATTCTTTTTCTCTCGGACAGATATCAGGAACCACCTGTGCGTATTTAACGGTATCAGTTGTTGTAGCCGGACCTGGGTTTAACAGTACGTTTCTTTTTACTTTAGGATATTCCATTTTGCTCCTCCTTTTCTACTAAAAAATACATTACACTTTTATGCCTGTAGGCGGCGTATTTCACGCCGCCCCTCCTATCGGCTATACAATGTCTTTCTTCTTATTCAGACCCCATCCTGCAATAATGGAGAGCAGGATCATTCCAGCGCAAACACCTACGATAGCGGTGAACACTAAAGTCCAGTTTCCAGTACTTGTCAATACGCTTCCGAAAATGATCGCCTGCACTGCTGCTCCAAGGTATGCAAAGCAGTCCAGAATCCCCGCAGCCGTTCCAGCGAATACTCTTCCACCAACATCGATAGCATACGCCCAAACAATACCGTTGATTCCATAGATGAAGAATCCAGCACTGAACAACAGCATGCCAGCGATAGGCCCCGGATCGATTCCCCGGAAGATAAATACTGTCAGTCCCGCAGCCGCTGCACAAATGATAACCATCGGCAGTCTGTTTTCTGAGAAATATTTATCTGATATCGTAGGAATGATAAATGTTCCAAATGCCATCCCCAGAGGTAACAGAATCGTCCCCAGTGCTCCCTCTTTAATGTCAACGCCAAAGTTCTGTACATAGTACGTCGGGATCCATGTAAGCAGCCCGTATCTTGCAATACTGGAGCTGGCAATAATCAACAGCCAGCAGTCAAATCTCCACTGTTTGAACAAATGTATGTACGGATACAGCTTACCCTTCTGAGAAACCAGCTCTCGTAGTTCCTCATCCTTTTCCATTTTCACAGCATCCGGATCCACATAGTCTTTCAGTCCAATCTTCTTCGGACTGTCTTTGATAAAGAACAGGTAAATGATTCCCGTGAGGATCATGATAGCAGCCGGAATGATAAATCCCGCTTTCCATCCAAAGCCAGGCAGAATGATAATAGATAGTGATACCGCCAAGGCCGCACATACCTGACCAAGTCCCGAAAATCCGTTTGCCAGACCTGTCGCAAAGCCTCTTCTGTGTCCCGGCCACCAGTTTGCCAGTAGCGCCATTCCCGGCGACCAGAGCATAGACTGGAAATAGCCATTAAATCCCCAAAGAATCGCTATGATAACAAGGCTTGACTGAAAACCGATCAGCAAATTTGCGATCGCTGACAGGAACATTCCTGCTACGATAAACTTATTTACACCGAAAATTTCACCTAGTCTGCCATTAAATAAATGTCCAAGCCCATAAGTCCAGAACAGTACTGATGCCAGAATCCCCAGATCCAGTTCTGTCCAGCCTTCCTCCTGCATCATGGCTGGCATGATATAATTGATGTTCTGTCTTCCACAGTACAACATACAGTACAGCACTGAGAAAGCCAGCAACACGATCCATGCATTCTTGGTAAATAACTTATACTGTTCCGGCGTATAACCCAGCATCTTTACATTTTTTTGACCATTGTCATCATTCATAGAACTCCCTCCTTTTCTCTCTTATTTCGATATATCGTATTTATAGGACGAGAGACACCCTGTATTTTTCGCCTACGGGTGTCCCTTTCCATCAAATCGTGTATATCATTTTCGTTCCAGATAAGCATCACGCATCGCCTGATTTTTTATCGTAGGATGCCTTAAATCGTTTCGATTAATCCCTGTCCCGGTTTTTCACCTCTTCTAAGTCTTGGTTCAATCTGACCGAAGATGATTTCCGGTACATAAGATACGTCTGGTACTAAGAAGTCTGGCTTGGAAGCTGCCAGCTGATCATAATTGTTGGAACCGGAAGCATAGAGACCGATAGTCCATGCACCTGCATTGTTTCCGCAAATCATACCCGGAGCTGTATCATCGATCTTAACTACTGCTTCACAAGGTATCGGTTCTTTTGTGATTTCGTAAGCACTCAGCATGCAGTCATATACCATGAACGGTGTTGGTCTGCCCGGAACCTTTTCAGAATTGGTCACCACATCAAACTTCATTCCGAATTTATCTTCCAGAACTTTGTTCAGTGCCATGGAATCTTCTTCATAGTATCCAGTGTCGCATCCAACCAGGATTCCGGCTTCTCTCAGCTTGTTGATACATTCTTCTGCGCCTTTTACCGGTCTTGCCAGGTCTTCGTCAACGATGTACTTGGACATCAGCGGACGGAAAGCAGCCAGTACAGCATCAAAATCGTCTTCGTTCCAATGACGTCCATACTTTTCTTCCCACTGTGCGGAAATTTCCGGCAGGTTCAGCAGCATTCTCAGGTGAGTCGGCTTGAAGTTACCCATTGGCTTTCTGATTTCAGCCCAGTCACATTCGATTCCAAACTGCTGCAGAGCTTCGTAGAAAGGAATTACCGGAGCTTTACAGCCTCTAAGGTCATCTTTCGGCCATCTTGCTCTCAAATCTCCAGGGCCGTCGCAGAAAGTTCCTGCAGTGTCGAGTACCGCTAACTTGATTTTTCCTGTGTAGGTTCTGTTATACATTTTTATTCCTCCTTTTCATCCTTCCAGAAATTTCGATTTATTTGATTCGATCTGGATAATTCACTCAGGTTTTCTTGATGGTTCTACTATAACAGCTCTGCCTAAAGGCATATTCAAGCCCTGCTTCACATTCCATAAAGAAAGTCTAAAGATATGTTAAAGATACTGATTGTATAAAAAAAGCAGGTCAATCTCACACAAAGCCTGCTTCCTTCTCCACTATAATTCTTATATCATCCCGCTTCCTGTTCCGGAAATGATCACCCAGTTTCCCTTAGTTAAAGATATGAACCCTCTTTATCAGTCTACTTTTCCAATAAATCGGTAATATATCTCTATTTCCTGTATTCTTTCGTTCTCCTCATTCGTTGTTGCTTCGTGAATAAGGATTTTTTCTATCATTGCATTTAATAACGGTGCTGTCAGTTCCTTTGGTACGGAATACTCCTTGATTAACTCAATCCACCTTTCAGCACCTATCATATCCTGTTCCATTTTACTTAATTCTTCTCTTAGGTTGGTTATCTGCTGTTCCAGTTCTATCTGTTCTTTCTGATATTTCCCCGACAGCATGATGAAGTTTCGTTCCGTTATCTTCTCACAGGCTCTATCTTCGTACATTTTCGCAAACAAGCGGTCAATCTCATTTTGTCGGTTCTCGGCTTTCTTCAAGGCACTTGCCTTTTTCTTCTTTTCCCGTATTCGCTCTGCATTGCCAGCCTTTTGTATCTTATTCAACACCTTTTCTTCGTCCTGCTGTACTGCCTTAGCCCAATACTGCAATCGTTCCAATACGGCTTGATACAACACATCATAACGGATATAGTGCATAGAACAAGTACCTTTGCCAAACTGCCCGTAGTAACTGCAAGCATAATAACTGTATGGCGTTTTATTTGCCTTATTTGTCGCAAACCGCATAGACCAGCCACAATCCGCACACTTGACAAGCCCTGCAAATATCGGCGTTGCTTTTTCCTTTGTCTGTCTACGCCTTGATTTTATCTGTTCCTGCACACGATAGAACACTTCCTTGTCAATAATCGGTTCATGGGTATTTTCTACTCGAAACCATTCACTTTCGGGCTTACGCACTTTTTTCTTGCTCTTGAATGAAACTGTTGATTGTCGATTATGAACGCTGTTTCCGATATAGACTTCACTTTTTAAGATTGCCTTGACATGAGCAATCGTCCACTCATAACGCTTGCTTTCGGGCTTTCCCTCAAAGATGTGTGCAAAAGTACCGTACCTTGTGAAATTCAGCCAAGACGCTGTCGGAACTTTTTCTTCTCGCAGTACCTTTGTGATTTTTGCACTACCGTAACCTTGATAGGCTAGGGAGAAGATTTTTTCAACAATCCATTTTGTTTCCTCATCAACCAGCAGTTTTCCTTTGATGTCGGGGTGTTTCTTATATCCTAACGGAGCATAAGCCCCATAATACGCACCCTCTGCAAATTTTGTCTTAAATGCCGATTTCACTTTACGGCTTGTATCTCTTGCCACCCATTCATTAATGATATTTTTAAATGGTGCAATCTCACTTTCGCCTTTTTCGCTGTCTACACCGTCGTCAATCGCTATGTAACGGACATTATGGCTGGGAAAATACAATTCTGTATATTGTCCTGTCATAATATAATTTCTGCCAAGTCGGGAAAGGTCTTTCGTTACAACACAGTTGATTTTTCCTGCCTCTATATCTTCAATCATTCTCTGGAAACTCGGTCTTTCAAAATTTGTTCCCGACCAGCCGTCATCAATATATTCATCAATCACATTCAAATGATGTTCTTTTGCATATAGACGCAACATACTTCTTTGTGTGGTAATGCTGGAACTTTCGCCCTGTAATTCATCATCTCGGCTTAACCTAAGATAAAGTGCAGTATTGTAAATCTGTTGTTTCATTGTCAGTTATCCTCCTTTATAACTAACCCGTGTTTACAATACCTGCTTGCAAGTAAAGTATAACACG
>NZ_JACRWC010000009.1 GCF_014306095.1 Lentihominibacter faecis | reverse complement strand
TGTGTATAAGAGACAGCTGTAATACAGAATACCCCGTTTCCTTCTGCAAAGTCCCCGTCGGGGATTTTCTGGATGCGGGCGTTTCGGTGGTTCGGGAAAAATAACCTGATCTGGCGCGAGATGATGCGGTCAGGTTATTTTTTCTGTAAAGAAGAGGATTTTCGTCTGAGAAATGCTCTGTGTGAAGCTATGTAGGGTGCATTTTTTGTGAGAAAATAACCGGGAGGGACCATAGATCTTAAATTGTGGTATTTCTGGCACACTGTATGGGAATATTTTCCTTTGAAATAACCTTTACATCATCATAAATTCATATAGTGGTATTTTTACCGTGCGGGGATAACTTAATTGAAAATTTCAGGACAATCAGGATATTCTGTCCGCTGCGGCAAGATACGGCATTCAGGATCGGTGCAGCTTTGCCATTACAGCTCTGCAAACAGGGCGTGAAAGTCTTTCTTGTGCTCGGCTTTACAGACCAGGTAGTAGGTGACGGTGGCGTCCGCGTCGGAGACGGGGACGAAGACCCGGCCGGGTGGGGTTTTCTGGTAATGTTCCCCAAGTTCCGTGGCGAAGAACGGCAGTGATGAGGCTCGGATCAGTTCGTTGAAGCTGAAACGATCGCTCTGGGTGAGAAAGCGGGAGTCTGGCATCCGGTCTTTGACGAAATTCCAGAATCCGATGTCCGGCATGAGCAGCATGTTTTCCCCGTTCATTTCTGAGAAGGAAAGGCTTTCCCATTGGGCATACTTATGGTCTTTCGGGAGGCCGAACAGCAGGGACTCCGTGCCGCATTCTTTGCAGAAAAACTGGCTGCCCGAAGGGCTTTCGTGGGTGACGACTAATTGATAGACGTTGTTTTTGAGATCTTTTAACAGCCGGTCTTCCCGGTCCATTTCCGTTTGCAAAGACATCCCGGGGAACAGGTTGGCGATCATCGGAGCCAGGGTCCACACGGGAGCTGGAGCGCAGATCCCAAGAGTGATGGTACGGCTTTTGCGGTCGAAATCCCGGACTCTGGTGATGAAGGAATCTGCATCGTCCAGCAGCTTTCTGGCCAGCTCCAGCGCGTACTCGCCATTCTTGTTTAATTCCAGTTTGTTTTTACTTCGTTCAAAGAGAGAGATACCTAGGTCTTCCTCTAATTTTTTCATGTTTCTGCTGAGGGCTGGCTGTGACAGGTGAAGCACTTCAGTGGCTTCCGACAGCGTTCCCGCTTCTGCAAAGGCCGCAAGCTGGCGCAGTTCATACAATTCGATCATAGCAGTCTCCTTTAGTATAAATAATATTTATAGCAGTATAAAAGGCTGGCATTGTACATTTCTTATAAAATGCAGTAAAATACAGCTAACAAGAGAAAAATATCATTACAGATCCGGAGCTGGTTGCTATCGGTGAAAAATACGGTAAAACAGCGGCGCAGGTGGTTCTGAGATGGAACGTGCAGCGCGACGTTTCCATCATCCCGAAATCGGTTCACGTGGAGAGGATGGAACAGAACATCGACATCTGGGATTTCGAGCTGACGGAGGAAGAGATGGGTCAGATCTCCGCAAAGGATCTGGGTCACAGCGGGATCGTGGATCACAGCGATCCGGCGTTCGTCAAGTTCATCTGGCAGTATCATGCAGAATAATAATTACAGGGATACGATCAGGATTTAGAAGACTTAGAGGGTGTATTGAGATCATGCCGCCAGGGCAGGCAGGAAACTGTTTGTTCTGGCGGCTTTTTATGTTGAGATATTTTATCTGCTTTGATTTTTTTTCGAAATAGCTGCGACCAGTTTCAGTCAGTATTACCTTTCGGAAGTGCATGGACTGACTGAAATCTGTGGCGGGGAAGCAAGCGTTTGACGTTGTCTTTGCAGAATGCCTGATTATCCTTGGGCAATGCCTTTGCAGAATGAGCGGCCCTTGGGAAATGCTTTTGCAGAATATCCTGTTTTCTCCTGCAAAGAGCCTGCGGGGGATTTTTTGCAGCGTCGGGCGTTGGGCTAGATGTCTGGTTATGCTATAATACCGCGATTTAAGGGAAATGCCCTGGAAAAAGATAGTCGATTATCGCAGAATAAATGGAAATCATCAGTTAGGGTAATCGGCGATGATCGGACCTGTGATTATTATCCTAACATGGGCGAGCCTGTGTGATTGGGATAGTTTAGGGCGGGCAGACAGCGAGCGTCGAGCAGAAAATAACTTTTCAAGTATAATAATTCGTCAGCGGGGTATTTTGCGTGATCGGAGAAGAGCCGAGAAGCGGGAAACTATCCTTTATAGCAGGGTGGGGAGGGATTGGTGGTATTTTTATGATATTTCAATCCCCTGAATAAAGAATAGACAAGGTTTTCGGATATTCGGCAGGTTTCGTTTTTTCTCGGCAAATTGTCTGACTTTTTTCTTGACAAGGCTCTGTTCGACAACGGATAATAGAGAGGTTGAAACATTTATATAGCGATTATAGTGATCGAAACAGCGGGGCCAGAGATGGCCTCGTTTTTATATTGGAGATTTTTAATGGATGCAACTCGTGCCGGGTTTGTGGCTGAAATCATTTCAGTCAGTTTTGATGGTCGAAGGTGGGCAGACTGACTGAAGCATGAAGCAGGAAAGAGCGCCAGTCGTTTGTGAGAGGGCATCAGGAATCTGTTTTCCGTCAGTTTGAAGGATAAGCTGGCCTAATACTGACTGAAAATGGGTGTGGCAAAGAACCTCGTCAGCCTGGGCAGGGAGGATTGGCGATACTTTTCAGTCAGTCTTGAGTATAGGACAGCCTTGAACTGACTGAAAAGTGAAATTGGAAAGCTAGCAGGGCATCGGTGAGAAAAAGCTTGGGTATGTTTTCCGTCAGTCGTGAATGAGATAGGGGAGAAAACTGACTGAAAACACACGGCGGAAGTTCGAGGCAAGGGTTGGCAAGAGCAGGCTCACTGTCACCTTTTGCTGAAAAATATGCTATACTTATGGCATAGACAAGAATCTGATACAGGAGTGAGACTATGATCGACAACATACTGGTTCGCGGTGCGAAAGTACATAATTTGAAGAACATTGACGTGGACATCCCCCTTCACAAGATCGTGGGGATCGCAGGCGTGTCCGGATCGGGAAAATCCTCTCTGGCGCTGGGCATTTTGTATGCGGAGGGTTCGCGGCGATATCTGGAGGCGCTGTCCACCTACACAAGGCGGCGGATGACCCAGGCGTCGGAGGCGGCGGTGGATGAAGTGCTGTACGTTCCGGCGGCACTGGCGCTAAGGCAGAGGCCGGGCGTTCCGGGAATCCGGAGTACGTTCGGCACGGGAACGGAGCTGCTCAACAGTTTGCGGCTCATGTATTCGCGTCTGGCGAGTCATCGGTGTCCTAACGGTCATTATGCAAAGCCCTCTCTAGCGGTAGCGGCTGGAAAAGCGCTGGTCTGTCCGGAGTGTGGCGTATCTTTTTATGCTCCGGCGGCAGAAGAACTGGCTTTTAATTCTCAGGGAGCATGCCCCGAGTGCAGCGGCACGGGAATGGTTCGGACTGTAGATATGAATACGCTGGTGCCGGACGATTCCCTGACTATCGACGAGGGTGCGGTCGCCCCGTGGAACAGTCTCATGTGGTCTCTTATGACTGATGTGTGCCGGGAAATGGGCGTTCGAACAGATATTCCGTTTCGCGATCTAACGGAAAAGGAAAAAGAAATCGTCTACCACGGCCCTGCAGAAAAGAAGCATATCCTGTATCAGGCGAAGAAATCCAATCAGGCTGGAGAGTTGGATTTTACGTATTATAATGCAGTGTACACGGTGAAAAACGCGCTGGCCAAGGTCAAAGATGAGAAGGGCATGAAGCGGGTGGAAAAATTCCTGAAAGAAGACGTCTGCCCTGTGTGTCATGGGACGCGGCTTTCCCAGAAGGCCCGGTATCCGAAGCTGCGGGGGATCACCCTGGATGAGGCGTGCACCATGGCGCTCTCCGATCTTGTGGAGTGGGTACAGGGCGTGCCGGAGTCTTTGCAGGAAGAACTGCGGCCTATGGCGGAAAGCATCTGCAGTGCCTTTACCAACACAGCGAAACGGCTGCTGGAGCTGGGACTGGGATACCTTTCTCTGGATCGTTCGGCGGCGACTCTTTCGACGGGAGAGCGGCAGCGGATGCAGCTTGCCCGCGCCGTTCGCAACCGGACCACGGGCGTTCTTTACGTGATGGACGAGCCGTCCATCGGCCTCCATCCTTCCAATATCAAAGGCTTGACCGGCGTCATGAACGATCTGGTGGCCGACGGTAATTCCATTATTTTAGTAGATCACGATACCCAGATCCTGAAAGAGTCTGACTGGATCGTGGAGATGGGCCCGCAGGCGGGGGCAGAAGGCGGATACGTGATCGCACAGGGCACGACGGATTCTGTTATGAGAGATCCGGTTTCCCAGATCGGCCCGTTCCTGTCGGGTGAAGCGGGGAGCAGGATCCGCCATGTGGTCGATCCTGCCGCTATGTTCGAGGAAGGATCCATTTATCTTTCAACGGGAGCCATCCATACGGTTAAGCCTCTTGAAATCCAGATCCCCAAAAGCCGTCTGACGGCCGTTTGCGGTGTGTCTGGTTCCGGGAAAACCACCATGATCCTGGAAAGTCTGGTGTCGGGGCTGCAGGCGCAGCTTGTGGAGAAGCCTTTGCCGGATCATGTAAAGACACTTCGCGCAGACGGCATCCGGCATGTCAAGCTGATCGACGCGACTCCTATCGGTATCAACGTCCGCTCGACGGTAGCGACCTATGCCGGAGTGCACGATGAACTGCGAAAACTTTACAGTAAAACGCCTGCGGCAAAGGAACGAAAGCTGAAAGCCGGAGCGTTTTCCTATAATACTGGATCGCTGCGTTGCCCGGAATGTAACGGAACCGGCGAGGTGAACCTGGACGTGCAGTTTTTGCCGGACGTCAATATCCCGTGCCCGGACTGCAAAGGCAGCCGCTACGGCGATGAGGCGTATGAGATCAAGCTGACCAACAAAGCAGGGGAAAGTGCGTCGCTGCCGGAGCTGATGGCCATGAACGTGGATACCGCCATCGAATTTTGCAAAGATATGAAAAGCGTCTGTCGGAAGCTGGAGGTTCTGAAGACTTTAGGACTGGGCTACCTGACGCTGGGAGAAGAAACGCCGAGCCTTTCCGGTGGGGAGGCGCAGAGATTGAAGCTGGCCAACGAGATCGGCAAGACCCAGAGTGACTCCGTGTTTGTATTTGACGAGCCGTCTATCGGGCTCCATCCGCTGGATGTACAGGTGCTTCTGAGCGTGTTCCAGATCCTGCTGGATCACGGCGCGACTCTTATCGTCATCGAACACGATCTGGATGTGATCCGTAACGCGGACTATATCATCGACATGGGCCCAGGCGGCGGAGAAAGCGGTGGCCGCATCATCGCGACTGGAACGCCGGAAGAAATCCGATGCGACGAGGAGAGCGTGACAGGGTGGTATTTCTAAATGCGGGAGCGCAGGAACTGGGAGAGGGTAGCAGTGACTGTTTCCTCCCAGCCGCTGACGAAAACCGTTTCAGTCAGTTTGGGCTTTCACAGGTGTGCAGACTGGCTGAAAACAGGTCGAGAGTGGTATTGCTGTCGCTTGAGCATAACGCCTTGGAGATGTGTTTCAGTCAGTTTAGGGATTGAGATGCCATTGGACTGACTGAAATCTGCAGCAAAGGAGGCCGTTGGATGCTGGCTAGAGAGTACTGGGTGGATTCTTTCAGTCAGTTTTGCAGGGCAGCAATAGAGAAACTGACCGAAAACATTTTGGAGAAGCGTGCAGGAAGCACTCGCAGGACAGCCGCAGAAAAAGCACTGAAGAACGATTTGCAGGAATGCCGCAGATGAAACTGGAGGAACACTCTTTGCAGAATGAAAAGAAGGAGGCGAACTATGAAAAAATACTTTTTCCCGCTGGTGCTGCTGGCGGTGTTTGAAGCGGTGGCCGTGGTGCTTTGGCTGACGCGGGACAATTTGTTTTATCTGTTTAATTTCAGTTATATCGGCGTGTCCGTTTCGCTGGGCGTCTTTCTTTTCGTGAAAAAATACCGGCATGCCCGGAGGATCGTGCAGCTTCTGGTGGGGCTGTATATGCTAGTGTATCTGGGGCTGATCTGCGGAGAGAATATGCAGATCGAGGGGTTCTGGTATTATCTGTTTACCGGGGTGTTTGAAGCGGCGACGATTCATTATGCCGTTGCAAAGATCTTCGGGCCGCTGCTGTTTGGCCGGGGCTGGTGCGGCTATGCCTGCTGGACGGCGATGGTGCTGGACTTTTTGCCGTTCAAAGTGCCGGGGAAGCCGGAGAATGAGCGGGAGCGCGGGGAGCGTTGGAGTCGCCGGAACATTGGCTGGATGCGGTACGTGATGTTCGCGATTTCGCTAATTTTCGTGGCGGCGCTGTTCCTGGCCCATGTGGGTAATATCGAAAAAATCATGTTCTGGGCATTCATCATAGGAAATATTATGTATTACGGGCTGGGAATCCTGCTGGCTTTTATCTATCAGGACAACCGCGCTTTTTGTAAGTATCTCTGTCCAATCACGGTGTTCTTGAAGCCGATGAGTTATTTCGCGCTGATCCGTGTGAAATGCGATGAAAGCAAGTGTATTTCCTGCGGCAAGTGCAGGAAGGTCTGCCCTATGGAAGTGGATATGCTAGATCCGTCCAAGCGTCGAAAGAACGGTACGGAATGTATCTTGTGTCTGGAATGTAAGCGGAACTGCCCGGTGGATGCGCTGTAGAAGAATGACGCAACTGCAAGTTGCTTGCGGGAGAAGAAAAGCTGATGTACCATGTCCTTATGGAGGAATGAACGATGGAAACGAAAGATATTATTTTAGAGCTCCGCACAAACAGCGGGATGTCACAGGATGATCTTGCGGAAAAGGTGATGGTGACTCGGCAGGCGGTATCGCGCTGGGAAACCGGGGAAACTGTACCGAATACGGAAACGTTGAAGCTGTTGTCGCGAGTGTTTGATGTTTCAATCAACACGCTTCTGGGAATGCCGAGACAGCTGGTCTGCCAATGTTGCGGGATGCCGCTGGAGGATTCTACGATCAGCAAAGAGCCAGATGGCGATTTTAATGAAGAGTACTGTAAATGGTGCTATGCGGACGGGGAGTTCAAGTACACCAGCAAGGAGCAGCTGATTGATTTTTGTGCAAAGCATATGGCGACCGAGGAGTGGCCGGAAGAACAGGTTCGGGTGCATATGGAAGCCGTCGTGCCGAAGCTGAATCACTGGAAATGAAGACATAAAAAAGTCCCCATGTAGGGCGTCCGCTTGATACGGAGCCGGGCAGCATGAGGGCTTTTTGCTTGTCGATTTATATGGGCTTCGGAGTCTTTGCAGAAACGAAAGAATCCGCAGGATCCCAAACCTATTTCTTCAGCTTGAGGCCTTCCTGGAAGGCTTCACCGACGCGTTCGGTCACTTTATAGTAGCCGTGAGTGTAAGTATCGAAGGCGATGGCATTGACCAGGGACATATCCAGCTGACCGTTTACCAGTACGCTATCGTCAGCCGTCACGTTTACGACTTTGCCGATGACGCCGCAGCCGTACTCGCCGCCCTGGTATTCGATGAATTCACATTCCAGGCAGAGGGGAAACTCGTTGATGATGGGAGCGTCCACACGTTCAGCCTTGCTGGCAGTCATGCCGCTGCGCTCAAATTTATCAGGAACATCGTTGCCGGATTCTATGCCGAAATAGTCTGCCTCTACCATGTGGGCCGCATCTGCGATACTTACGGTGAAAGCGCCTCTGGCTTTGATATTTTCTACGGTTTTATGAGTTTCCGTCAGCTTCAGGACTACGTGTCCTCTCGCCTGCATGGAACCCCATGCTGCGTTCATTACGTTCACGCTGCCGTCTTCGTTATAGGTTGCGATCATTAAAACAGGCATCGGGAAGATACCATCGGAATTATTTACTTTTACTCTCATTCTAAGTACCTCTTTCTCTGTATAGAATTGACAGGAACAACTGTCTATCTATCATTATAGTCGGAAACGTAGGAAATTCAAGTAAATCATTTGTCTGGTAGAAAATAGATCGTGAAATTTTATGTTTAATAAAATTGACAAAATAGAGAGTTTCGTTTAATATATTAAACATAAGAGGTGAGAGCATGAGCAAGAAAACCGTAGTAATTTTACCAGAAACGCAGAGAATATTAGAGAGGATGGGCGATCAGATCAAAACGGCCAGATTAAGAAGGAATCTGGCGACAGAACTGGTTGCAGAACGAGCGGGGATCAGTCGCGCCACCTTATGGTCGGTAGAAAAGGGATCGCCGACCGTAGCAATCGGAATCTATGCAGCAGTGCTCCATGCGTTAGGCGGCATGGACAAGGATCTGGAACTGGTAGCGAAAGACGATGAACTGGGCAGAAAGCTGCAGGATCTGAATCTGGTCACCAGGAAACGGGCGAAAAGGGGATAAGGAAATGGAAGTATTCGTATATGAAAATTGGAGTGATACGAATCCTGAAAAGTTAGGAACATTATTCGTAGATGGGAATAAAGGAAAAGAAGTTGTTTCCTTTGAATATAATATAGAATGGTTGCAGGAACATCCATGCTCATTTTTCTTTGATCCGGATCTAGCGTTATATCAGGGGAGGCAGTACACTCCGTTAGGGAAAAACATGTTTGGTGTTTTCGCAGATTCTTGCCCTGATCGCTGGGGAAGGTTGCTGATGAAACGCAGAGAAGCTGTTTTAGCGAAAAAAGAGGATCGCAAGCCAAAGCGACTGACTGAAATGGATTTTCTGCTAGGAGTTTACGATGAAACGAGGATGGGCGCTTTGCGCTTTGCAGAAGAAGAAAACGGCCCTTATCTTGCAAATGATCAGGATCTGGCAACTCCGCCATGGACAACCCTTAGAAAGCTTGAATCCGCATCGCTGGCCTTTGAAAAGAACGATGACGGGATGGAGGAACTATGGCTTAAACAGCTTGTAGCACCGGGGTCTTCTCTTGGCGGAGCAAGACCTAAAGCTTCTGTAGAGGCGCCGGACGGTTCTTTATGGATTGCAAAGTTCCCGTCTCAGAATGATGATATGAATAAGGGTGCATGGGAAATGGTGGTTCATGATCTGGCGGTGATGTGCGGACTGGATGTTCCGGAAGCCAGGTTAGAGAATTATTCTAGGAATGGAAGCACTTTTTTGATCAAGAGATTTGATCGAGCTGGGACGCAGAGAATCCACTATTCCTCAGCGATGACAATGCTGGGAAGAACTGATGGAGCGCATGCTGCTGACGGAGCTGGATATTTGGATCTGGTTTCTTTTATTAAGCAGTATGGAGCGGCTCCGAAGAAAGATCTGCAGGAATTATGGCGTAGGATCGTTTTTAATATGGCAGTGTCCAATACAGATGATCATTTGAGAAATCACGGATTCCTTTTATTAAAGGAAGGATGGCGCTTATCTCCAGTCTTCGATGTAAATCCTGATGCGGATGGGGATGTGCTGTCGCTCAATGTTGACGAAACCAATAATTTAATTGACTTTAAATTAGCAGCATCAGCAGCCTCAATGTATGAAATACCGGTGCAGCAGGTCTGGACTATCATAAACGACATAAAAGAGATCGTGGCGGAGCACTGGAAAAAGCTTGCGAATCAGTATGGGGTTTCACGCAGTGAAATAGAACTTATGACGCCGGCCTTTGATATGAGATTTAAGGAGTAACATTGAAATAAAATGTAACATTTTAAATTTTCGAAAAATTCTTGCATTCTGTGAGCTGCCGTGCTATAATACAATCACAGAGAGGAGAAACTTTAGAAAGAAGGTGATTCCACCAGAAATGATTCAGGAAGAACAAATATAATACCAGTTGCGGATGTTGAAACCCCGGAAGCCAGGATAGCTCCCATGAGAAGGCCGGCACGGAAACAGCCAAAGCGGAAACTTCACAGAACCAAATGAGCAGAAGACGAAAGGGCGGTCAGACGATCGCAGAAAAGAAGCAAAGGATTGCAAGTCACGGGCATCAGAGGTCAGAAGATGAAAGCTTTGGGAAAAGGAAGTGTTTCGACGGAAGGACTGGTATTATTATTTTTTTGTGCTTTTTTGACGGCGTGAAATACCAGAATCACATTGCTATTCACGACGGGAGCATTTATAATAGAGAAAGCAAATTGGAGAATAACCGTAAGCAGTAGAGAATATGCAGTAGAAAATATACGGAAGGAATAGATCATGAATCGCAAAAAAATACTCGGAATCATCTTTGTTATCGCAGCGCTTGTATGCCTTCACGGCTTTTCGACGGCCATGTCCCGCGAGGACGGTCACACGACGAAGACCATGGAACAGATCGAGAAGGCTGTTTTCCTGCAAAACGGTAAAGTAGATAAAGACAATGAAGGCAAACCTGTCATCGTGAGAGGCAAGCTGCACACTGCCAAGAGTGCACATGATACGCAGCTGGATCTGACGTTTGATTCTGCTTATGTAGAACGAAGAATGGAGACGTTGGGAGATAACGGGAAATGGACAGAAGAGGAAGATGGATCCGCAGCTTATTTCGGGAAAGCTACGCTGGGAGAATTCAAGCTGTCTAAAGATTTTCTCAAAGATATCAAATTGACCAAGGGTTACACTGAATTTCGAAATTCAGAACTGGATAATCTGACTGTCAAAGGGAAGTATGTCTACGAATCGGATACGAAGCGGTATCAGTATTCCTATATTCCGGATCGTAAGGAACTGACTCTGGTAGGCACTCAGAACGGCAAGACTCTGGAGGAGATCCGGGGAATCGAGTGCGTGCGGGAAGGAAGCCTTTCCAAGGCTGATTTGAAGAGCGATGAACATGAACTGAATATGCCATACCTGATCGGATCGGCAGTGCTTTCGGCATTGTTTATTGTGCTTGCCTGCTGGATGCTGGGGCTGTTTTCCAAGCGAAAGAAGGAAGAAGAACCATCCGTCATTGAGGAAGCCTGGCCGGAAGAAGAACTGGGACCGGATCCTATCGATCAATGGCTGGATGAGGAAATCAACGAGGCGGAAATGATGGAGCCGGAAGAAACGGATGCGGAAGAATATGGCACTGAGACGGCAGAAAGTCCGCAGAACATCAAGCTGCTGGATGATCTGGAAGCACTTCGCGCAGAGCTGGAAGGCCGCAGAGAGGAGTTTCAGGAGGATGCTTCTGATGAGGTCGATGAGACAGTAGCTGATACAGAAGCAGAAATGCTGTCAGTCCTGCAGAACAGCTGGGCGATAAAACAGCAGAAAAGGAAGTCTGCTCAGACCAGCAGCCTGCATCAGCGGAGCAGAAAAAAGCCGCAGAAAAAAGATAGTAAAGCCGGCAAATCAGGCAAGAAAAAGCAGGTAAGACGGAGAAGATAAAGCTCTACGATTCATTTTACGCAAGCTTTACAATCTTTTTGTTGACATCACCAAAAAAGTGTGGTATTTTTGTTAATAAATCAAGAATAATACAAACCGTTGAGGCGGAGATCAAAGCAGTAGATGCGCCCACAGAGAGCTCGGGATGGTGGGATCCGGGTGGAGATGCAGATTGCCAAATGGACCGCTGAGGGCGCAGTGAACCGTGCCGGGATTTCGATCTGCACCAAGTATTCTGCGACGTGAGGGCATACGTCAGTTGCCGGGAATATGATAGTATTTCACAGAGAGCATGGAGAGATCCATGAAACAAGGTGGCAACGCGGGAACATTAACTCGTCCTTGACAGATAGATATATCTGGCAGGGACGTTTTTTTTATGAGCCGCCTGCCGGATCTCCATACCAGAACTACAGGAGGTAAACAACATGTATCCAGATTTGCAGACAGTAAAACAGATCGCAGCGGGTGGGGCGTACAAGCGTGTGCCGGTGTGTTGCGAGATCCTTTCCGATATGTATACGCCAGTCGAGGTGATGCGGATTTTAAGAAAAGCCAGCAGACACTGCTATCTGCTGGAGAGCGCCAGCCAGGAAGAGGCATGGGGTCGGTATTCCTTCCTGGGATACGATCCGACCATGGAAATCACCTGCCTTGACGGCGAGGTGACCATCCGGGAAAACCTGGGAGACGGCACTGAGACGGTGACGACAAAACACGTGGATCATCCGGGAGACACACTCCGTGAGGTCCTGGCCAGATATAAAAGTCCGGTGATGGAAAAAATGCCGACCTTTACCGGCGGTCTGGTAGGCTACTTCTCCTACGATTACATCAAATACAGCGAGCCAAAGCTGAAACTGATCAGCGAAGGGCAGCAGGATTTCCGGGACATGGATCTGATGCTCTTCAACGAAGTCATCGCTTTCGATCATTATCGTCAGAAGATCATGCTGATCACGGGAGTCATGACAGAGGACATCGAAGGTTCCTATCAAAAAGCGGAAGAGACTTTAGAAGACATGGCGAAGCTGATCCGCGAAGGGGAAAAAGAAACCTTCCCGACTTTGCAGCTGAAAACAGAGATCGAGCCGGTCTTCCCGAAAGAACAATACTGCAACATGGTGGAAAAAGCCAAACAGTACATCCGTGAGGGAGATATTTTCCAGGTAGTCCTCTCTGACCCGATGAAGGCGGAAGCAGAGGGCAGTCTGTTCGATACATACCGGGTGCTCCGGGCAGCAAATCCGTCGCCGTACATGTTTTACTTTTCCAGCGACGACATCGAGCTTTCGGGAGCATCGCCGGAAACGCTGGCAAAGCTGGACAACGGCAAGCTGAGCACGTTTCCGCTGGCGGGAACACGGCCGCGTGGCAAAACGCCGGACGAGGACAAAGCCCTGGAGGAAGATCTTTTGCAGGATGAGAAAGAGCTTGCGGAGCACAACATGCTGGTGGATCTAGGCCGAAACGATATCGGCAAGATCAGCCGGATCGGAACCGTAAAAGTAGAGAAATACATGGAGATCGAGCGATTCTCCCACGTAATGCACATAGGATCCACCGTGACCGGAACGATTCGTGAAGACAAGGATGCTGTGGATGCGGTAGACGCGATCCTGCCGGCAGGGACTCTTTCGGGAGCACCGAAGTTCAGAGCGTGCCAGATCATCGACCAGCTGGAAAACAACAAGCGAGGCGTGTACGGCGGAGCCATCGGCTACCTGGACTTTGCAGGAAATCTGGACACCTGCATCGCCATCCGCCTGGTATATAAAAAGAACGGGACGATCTGCATCCGGTCCGGTGCGGGGATCGTAGCCGACAGCGTACCGGAAAAAGAATTCGAAGAATGTGCCAACAAGGCCAAGGCTGTGATCCAGGCCATCCGGGAAGCAGAGGAGGTATTAAAATGATTTTGCTCATCGACAACTACGACAGTTTTTCTTATAACCTGTATCAGCTCATCGGATCTGTAGAGCCTGACATCAAAGTGATCCGAAATGATGCGCACACCATCGAGGAAATCGAGGCTATGAAGCCGGAAGCTATCATCCTCTCACCGGGTCCGGGAAAACCGGAGGACGCGGGGGTCTGTATCGAGGCCATCAAGTACTTCACCGGCAAGCTGCCGATCTTCGGCGTGTGTCTGGGACATCAGGCGATCTGTGAGGCATTCGGCGGTACGGTTTCTTATGCAAAGGAGCTGATGCACGGCAAGCAGAGCAAGGTGTATCAGGGAGGCATTAGTTCGTTGTTCCGTGGTCTGGGACCGGAATTCAAGGCAGCTCGTTACCACTCGCTGGCGGCGCGCGCGAAGGATTTCCCGGAAGCATTGAAAGTCACGGCGGAGTCGGATGACGGCGAGATCATGGCTTTAGAGCACAGAGAATATCCCGTTTTCGGCGTACAGTTCCACCCGGAATCAGTCATGACACCGGACGGTAAAAAAATGATAGAAAATTTTATGGAGGTAGTGAGGAATGATTAAAGAGGCTATTATCAAACTTTCGAAAAAAGAAGATTTAACGTATGAAATGGCAGAGACAGTCATGGATGAGATCATGAGCAGAGAAGCAAGTCCGGTACAGATGTCAGCTTACTTGACGGCACTGGCCATGAAGGGAGAAACCATCGATGAGATCACAGCATCAGCGGCAGGTATGCGTGCACACTGCATCAAGCTGCTTCACGATATGGACGTGCTGGAAATCGTGGGAACAGGCGGCGACGGATCCAATTCCTTCAACATTTCCACAACGGCTTCGCTGGTCATCGCAGCAGGCGGGGTGCCGGTGGCAAAACACGGAAACAGAGCTGCTTCTTCTAAATCCGGTGCAGCCGACGTGCTGGAAGCACTGGGAGTCAACATCACTATCGCTCCGGAACGAAGCGCGGAGATCCTGAAAAAGAGCAACATCTGCTTCCTGTTCGCTCAGAATTATCACGTAGCCATGAAGTACGTGGCACCGATCCGAAAGGAACTGGGCATCCGGACAGTTTTCAACATTCTGGGGCCACTGAGCAATCCTGCAGGTGCCAACATGGAACTGATGGGCGTTTACGATGAAGAACTGGTAGAACCGCTGGCACAGGTCATGGCCAAGCTGGGGGTGGATCGCGGCATGGTGGTATACGGGCAGGACAGCCTGGACGAGATCTCCATGTGCGCACCGACCTCCGTCTGTGAGATCCGGGACGGCTGGTTCCAGTCTTATGAACTGACGCCGGAGCAGTTCGGATACAAGAGATGTGATAAGAAGGAACTGACAGGTGGTTCGCCTGAGGAAAATGCGGAGATCACGAGAGCGATCCTGTCGGGCGAAGAACAGGGTGCAAAACGGCAGGCCGTCTGCCTCAATGCAGGCGCAGCCCTCTATATCACCGGTAAAACGGATACGATCGAAGCCGGCGTCCGCATGGCAGAAAAACTGATCGACAGTGGTGCGGCAGCAAAGAAACTGGAAGAATTCATTGCAGAAAGTTTAAGGTAGCAAGATGAATATATTAGAAGAAATCGCAGAAAGGACCAGAGTGCGGATAGCGGAGGAAGAGGCTGCAAAGCCTCTGGCGCAGCTTCGTAAGGAGGCAGAAGCCTTGTGGGAAAAAGAGCTTGCTCAGGGCGTCAATCTGCCGCTGAAGCCTTTGCAGGAAGAGGCTGGAGAGTCTTCTGCAAAGAGCTCTGCCGAGGCTGGCGGAAGGCCGGGGAGATATAGGTTTTATCGAGCTTTGCAGAAAGAAGGCATGTCTTATATCTGTGAGGTGAAGAAAGCGTCGCCGTCTAAAGGGCTGATCGCAAAGGAGTTCCCGTATGTGAAGATTGCCAAGGAGTATGAACTGGCGGGCGCGGCGGCTGTTTCGTGTCTGACGGAACCGTACTATTTCAAAGGCTCGGATGATTATTTGAGGGAGATTGCGGAGACGATCTCCATACCTGTTTTACGTAAAGATTTTATTGTAAACCCATACATGATCTACCAGGCAAAGCTTTTGGGAGCGGCGGCGATTTTATTGATCTGTGCTATACTGGATGATGAACAGCTTGTTGAATATCTGAAGCTTGCGGACTCGCTGGGCCTGGATGCTCTGGTGGAAGCGCACGATGCCGAGGAAGTGGCGCGGGCACTGAATGCGGGCGCGCAGATCATCGGA
Organism: Lentihominibacter faecis; assembly: GCF_014306095.1. Lineage (GTDB taxonomy): Bacteria > Bacillota > Clostridia > Peptostreptococcales > Anaerovoracaceae > Lentihominibacter > Lentihominibacter faecis. The sequence goes on along the minus strand of NZ_JACRWC010000009.1, from coordinate 10,779 downwards.
GTCAACAACCGGGATCTGAAGACGTTTGAGGTGGATGTGAGAAACAGTATCCGGCTGCGGGAGCTGGCGCCAAAAGAGGTACTTTTTGTATCAGAAAGCGGCATCAAGACTAGCGAGGACATACGAAAACTCTATGAAAATGAAGTGGATGCAGTGCTGATCGGTGAGACGCTTATGAGAAGCGACGATAAGAAAAAAGCACTGGAAACGCTGAATGGAGAAGCACTAAAATGAGTAATTTATGTGACTTGAGGCAGGATGCGCAGCGCCTTGCGGAGCAGAATACCAGGATAAAAGTCTGCGGGCTGAAACGGCCGGAAGATATCGAGTGGGTGAATCTGGCAAAACCGGATTTTTGCGGATTTATAGTGGAGTTTCCGAGAAGTTCCCGGTGTGTAAGCCGTGAACTTTTAGCGGAATTGACTGCACAGCTGGATCCTGAGATCATCCCGGTGGGAGTGTTCGTCAATGCACCTGTGAAGCTGCCGGCAGAGCTGGCAGAGTCCGGTGTGATACGGGCGATCCAGCTGCATGGCCAGGAAGATGAGGAATATATCAGAAGGCTTCGGAAGCTGATTGGTGGCGATATTCCGGTGATTCAGGCATTTTCCGTACAGACTGCGGAAGATCTGCAGCGAGCGGCGGAAAGCAGTGCCGATTATGTTTTGCTGGATCAGGGCAGCGGCGGAACGGGAAAAACCTTTGACTGGAGTCTGGCCGAAGGCTTTACAAGACCGTTCCTGCTGGCGGGAGGTCTGGGCACAGACAACCTGGCGGAAGCCATCGAGCGGCTTTCTCCGTGGGCGGTGGATCTTTCCAGCAGCCTGGAGATCGGCGGGCTCAAGGACAGGGACAAGATCATAGAAGCAGTAAATATCGTTCGCAGCTTCGAACAGTTAAAATAGGGAATGAGGAACAGGAGGAACAAGATGACAGATGGAAGATTTGGTGTCCACGGTGGCCAGTATATCCCGGAAACATTGATGAACGCGGTACTGGAACTGGAAGAGGCATATTTGAAATATAAGGATGATCCTGAATTTAACAAAGAGCTTGAGGAGCTTTTGAATGAGTACGCTGGACGTCCGTCACGGCTGTATTACGCGGCGCACATGACGGAGGACCTGGGCGGTGCCAAGGTGTATCTGAAACGCGAGGATCTCAATCACACAGGGTCTCACAAAATCAACAACGTACTGGGGCAGGTGCTTTTGGCTAAAAAGATGGGCAAGACTCGTGTTATCGCAGAGACCGGAGCAGGACAGCACGGCGTGGCGACAGCGACAGCGGCAGCTCTCATGGGAATGGAGTGCGAAGTGTTCATGGGTAAGGAGGATACGGAACGTCAGGCTTTGAACGTGTACCGGATGCGTCTTTTAGGTGCAAAGGTCCATGCGGTCACTTCCGGAACGGCTACGCTGAAGGATGCGGTTTCTGAGACCATGAGAGAGTGGACAAGCCGGATCGAGGATACTCATTATGTGCTGGGTTCCGTCATGGGGCCTCATCCGTTCCCGACTATCGTGCGTGATTTTCAGGCGGTGATTTCCAGGGAAATCAAGGCACAGATGCTGGAAAAGGAAGGAAGGCTGCCGGATGCGGTGCTGGCATGTGTTGGAGGCGGATCCAACGCTATTGGAACTTTTTATAACTTTATAGACGATAAAGATGTGCAGCTCATCGGATGCGAAGCGGCAGGCCGCGGGATCAACACAGCTGAAACGGCGGCGACCATAGCGACAGGACGACTGGGGATCTTCCACGGCATGAAGTCTTATTTCTGTCAGGATGAGTATGGCCAGATCGCACCGGTCTACTCCATTTCGGCAGGGCTGGATTATCCGGGTATCGGACCGGAGCACGCCAATTTATATGATACAGGAAGAGCTCAGTATGTACCGGTCACAGATGACGAAGCAGTCGATGCGTTTGAATACCTTTCGCGGATCGAGGGAATCATACCGGCTATCGAAAGCGCTCACGCAGTCGCTCATGCACGCAAGATCGTGCCGCAGATGGACAAGGATCAGATCGTTGTCATCACCATTTCGGGACGCGGCGATAAAGACTGCGCCGCAATCGCACGTTACAGAGGGGAGGATATCTATGAATAAGAAAATAGCAGAAGCATTTGCTGATGGAAAGGCGTTCATTCCTTTCGTTACCTGCGGGGATCCATCGCTGGACGTAACGGAGCAGCTGGTTTATGCCATGGCGGAGGCCGGGGCAGATCTGATCGAACTGGGTATCCCGTTTTCGGATCCGACTGCAGAGGGACCGGTGATACAGGCGGCCAATGTGCGGGCACTTTCAGGCGGTGTGACGACGGATAAGATCTTTGATATGGTGGTGCGGATCCGTCAGAAGACAGATATTCCAATGGTGTTCATGACTTATGCTAACGTGGTCTATTCTTATGGTACGGAGAGTTTTATCGCAAAAGCTGCCGATATCGGTATGAACGGACTGATCCTGCCGGACGTGCCCTTTGAAGAAAAGAAGGAATTCGACAGCGTCTGCAAAACCTACGGCTTAGATCTGATATCACTCATCGCGCCTACATCTCACGAGCGGATCACGCGCATTGCAAAGGAAGCGGAAGGCTTCGTGTACTGTGTTTCATCTCTTGGTGTCACAGGAATGCGATCTGCCATCACAACGGATATCGGTGCTATGGTAAAGCTGGTGAAGGCTGCAAAGAATATTCCGTGTGCCGTAGGCTTTGGAATCTCGACACCGCAGCAGGCCGGTGAAATGGCTGCAAAATCCGACGGAGCCATCGTCGGATCCGCTATCGTCAAACTCTGCGAAAAGTACGGAGCGGACTGTGTGCCACATGTAAAGGAATATGTGACAGCCATGAAGGAAGGCGTACTGAGAGGGTAGGTGAAGAGAGAATGCCTGGAGTGTGATTGCCTGCATGAGAGCACTGGCAGAAAAACAGTCGACATTAAGAAATGAAAAATAATTAACCTTTTATAAAACGATCGCCTGGAAGCTGTGGGAAAAGCGATCGTTTTTTTGTTGGGAAACTGTGAGTCGGCGCAGTCGCTTTTTCTCAATAGCTGTGAATGGGCGCTCGAAAATCGATTTCAGTCAGTTTGGATGATATCGAGGGGTAATACTGACTGAAATCAATTTGCGATTAGTTGTGAGTGAACGTGTCAATGTGTTGGCTTACAAATGCTGGATGACGTTTCAGTCAGTCTAGTGATAGTTAGGGGCGTCGACTGACTGAAATCCGAAATGCTGTTGTCCGGATATGAAATTTAGAGCGTGCTAGCGCAGTGATTTCAGTCAGTTTCAGTCATAAAAGGAGGGGCAAATGACTGAAATAAGTTTTGGACTTTTCTTGCTTGCATGATCGAGACTGTTAAGGTATGATGGAAAAAAGTGCACGAGATGAAATTCAGGATTTCTTTGCAGTTCATCATGAAGGGAGGTAATTTATGAAGGATAAATTATCGAAGAAAGCGGTGCTGATCGAGGCTCTTACGGGAATTGTTCTGCTGGCTTATGTGGGATATCGGATTTACCGATGTGCTGTTACATCGATTGCTCTGGCTGTTTTTCCGTTTATGATTTCCTGCGTGGTTATCGTTCTGCTCGGTTTTACTGCAGCAGCGCTCTGCGAATATTTTTCATCCCGGAGAAAAGATGCGATGAGCTTACGCAGGGTCGCTCGACACTTGATCGAAGGTGTTTTGCTGGCGGTCGTTATCATCATAATATGTGTTGTAATTCTTGTCGCCGGTGGATTTGGGAACTCTTCTGATAGAGGATATGTTAATTCTGATCCTGATGGTGCAATCATGAAATATTTGCAGGAAGAGAGAGCCGTTACTGCCTCGAAAGCTGACTTGGAGCAAATGATCGCCGGAGACTTTGCAGATGGAAATGTACAGTATTACGTGATGAAGGAATCAGCAAGCCGGGATTCTTCAGATGCGCCGGTCATATACGTTTTGAGCATCACAAAAGAAAAGGACGCGTACCGCTGCCAGAAGGTCAGCGCGGATGTTTCGCTGGAGTCGGAAAGCGTCATTCCCGTTGGCGATTTCTCTGTTCATGCAAAGACGGATGCTGCGGGTGAGGTGATTGTTTTCGTTGAAAGGGATAGCGAGCAATAGGAACACGGAAAAAATGGGAGGTGAATCGGTATGTATGGAGCTATTTTAGGAGATATGATAGGAAGTCCTTATGAGTTCGATCAGGGGAACAAATCGAAAGTGTTCCCGCTGTTTACAGGGGAGTCGCACTTTACGGATGATACGGTGATGACTATCGCTGTGGCGGAGGCGCTGATGAAAACGGCAGGAGATCCAGACGATGGGGTGGTGCGGCAAGCACTGGTGGATCGATTGCAGTACTGGGGCAGGAAATACCCGGATGCAGGATATGGAGCACGATTTACAGGCTGGCTGCAGCAGGAGCATCCGCTGCCTTATGGAAGCTACGGCAATGGTTCGGCGATGCGTGTCTCTGCAGCGGGATGGCTGACGGAAACTTTGCAGGAGACCAGGCGGCTGGCGAAGCTGTCAGCGGAAGTGACCCATGATCACCCGGAGGGGGTCAAAGGTGCAGAGTCGGTGGCGAGTGCTATATATCTGGCAAGAAAGGGACACGATAAGAATGACATTCGAGAGTATGTGGAAGCGGCGTTCGACTATGATCTGAGCCGTACCTGTGATGAGATCCGTCCGGATTATCATCACGTGGAGTCGTGTCAGCAGACTGTTCCGGAAGCTTTTGCCGCATTTTTAGAAGGCGAATCTTTTGAGGACGTGATCCGCACGGCGGTATCTTTAGGTGGAGACTGTGATACTTTGACTGCTATAGCCGGAAGTATAGCGGAAGCGTATTATGGCGTGCCGAAGGAGTTACAGGAAGAATGCAGGAAACGGCTGGACAAAGATCTGCTGCTGGTGCTGGATGGGTTTATGGAGCGTATCATGTAATTGTAGGAGGATGAATGACTGGTCGTGGACTTTACAGCGAGCAGCGATTGCGATATAATTTTATTATATGGCTAAAAAGGAGTATCAAAATGTCAGACTACATTACAACATATACAGGAAACCACATAGATCCGGCGGATCCGGATCCGGAGGCGATCTCGATCCGGGATATCGCCCACGCGCTGTCGCTGATCTGCCGGGGCAATGGTCACGTGCGGAATTTCTGGTCAGTAGGACAGCACTGCCTGGACTGTGCCCACGAGGCGCAGGCACGAAAGCTGTCACCGCGAATGATCCTGGCGTGTCTTTTGCACGATGCGTCGGAATGCTATATGTCGGATGTACCAAGACCGATGAAAAAACATATGCAGGAATATCAGAGACAGGAAAAGGGAATCTTAAAAGTGATTTTTGAAAAGTTCCTGGGCTCTGATTTGACGACGGCGGAAATCAGAGAACTAAAGGAAATCGACGATGCCCTTTTGTGGCACGATCTGGAGACGCTCCTGGCGGAGATGCAGCATGGACCGATGCCGGATCTGCACATCAAAATCGACTTTTCATTCCGGCCGTTCAAGGACGTGGAACGGGACTACCTGGAGCTGTTTTATCAGTATTACGGCAAGTAGAGAGGAGTATGGGATGCAAAAATTAGCGATATTAGTAACAAGACTCTCTTCCTGGGTGCTGTCGAAAATGGGCCGGGGCGGATCTATGCCCGGCAGACTGGGGATCAAGATCGCGCCGGATTGTCTGAATCATTTAAAATTCGGCGGACCGGTGATCCTGGTGACCGGGACAAACGGCAAGACCAGCACGGCAAACATGGTTTCCGATCTGATGGAGGAAGCCGGATATAAGGTGGTCACCAATCGCAAAGGGGACAATCTGCGGGTCGGTATCACATCGACGCTGCTGTCCCACTGCAGCCTTTCAGGGCGGGTGAAGGCAGATGCGGCGGTCCTGGAAGTGGACGAGCTGAACATGAAATACATCGTTCCGGCGCTGCCGGTGACAGCCATCGTCGTGAACAACTTTTTCCGCGATCAGCTGGACCGGGCAGGGGAAATGGAAAGGATCATCGATACCATCGAGAGTGTACTTCCGGACTACCAGGGAGACTTGATCTTAAACGGAAACGATCCAAACGTTGTCCGGCTGGCGATGGCAGCTCCAAACGCACGTAAAATTTATTTCGGAGCGGCGAAAAACGCTTCCACTGTGGAGCATTCCGCAGAAGCTGCAGAGGGCAAGTTCTGTCCGAAATGCGGCTCGCGGCTGGAATATGATTTTTATCAGTATTCTCATATAGGGCAGTTCCACTGCAGCAGTTGTGATTTCGCGACGCCGAAGCTGGATGTGTGTCCGGACGAGATAGATCTGGATGCTCATACATTCCGGTATGATGGTCATGTGTACCCGATGGCATCGGATGGTCTGTATTCGCTTTATAACTGCGCGGCGGTGCTGGCGGCAGCCAGATCCGCCGGGGTGGATCCGAAGCTGGCGGAGAAGGTGTTTGCGAGAGCGGAGCGACCGGCGGGCCGAAATGAGAGGTTCGAGAAGGCCGGGCGGGACTGCATCCTCAATCTGGTGAAAAATCCGACTGGTGCCAACGAGGTCATGAAAGTCATCGAAAAGGATCCTGCAAAAAAGACGATAGTCATCGTCCTCAACGACAATGCGCAGGACGGCAGGGATATCAGCTGGATCTACGACACGGTCTTTGAAAAACTCATGGATGACTCCACGGAGGAGATCATCTGCACGGGAACGCGCGCCTGGGATATGGCGCTTCGGATCTATTACGGCGGTTTTACCGGAAAGATCCGCCCCGAAGAATCGATGGAAGCAGCTGTGCATGAGGCTTTGCAGGCTCCGCATGTATACGCTGTTGCCACGTACACGGCGCTGCTGCCGACGCGAAATACGATCGTAAAGGAGATGGGACTGTGAGAGTATGCTGGATGTACCATGACATCATGGATCTATATGGGGACAAGGGAAACATGCTGGTCTTGAGCAAACGCTGCAAAGATCGGGGCATCCCGTTTGAGCTGGATACCTGCGGGATCGGAGAAGAGAAAGATCTGTCGTCTTACGATCTGCTGTTTTTTGGCGGCGGGGCCGATAAAGAGCAGCTTTCGCTGATCCCGGATCTTTTGAGCCGCAAAGAGAATATTGCAAAGGCTATCGATGAAAAAACGTTCGTGCTGCTGATCTGCGGCGGCTATCAGATGTTTGGCAAGTATTATGTGGCGGCGGACGGCAGCAAAATCGAGTGTCTGGGATTTTATGATTACCGCACGGAAACCGGAGCTGAGGGAAGTCGCTGTATCGGAAATATCGTTATCGATGCGCAGCTTGATGATCTCCACACGAAAATGGTGGGTTTTGAAAACCATGGCGGGCAGACTGTCGGGGTGGATCACCCGCTGGGGAAGGTGCTTTACGGATGCGGCAACAGCTTTGATGCAGGCTGGGAAGGCTTTTATGACGGGAAGGTCCTGGGAACGTATCTTCATGGACCTCTTCTGCCGAAAAACCCGAAGATCGCTGATTTTGTGATCACGAAAGCTTTGCAGAAAAAAGATCCCGGATTTCAGATGTCGGATCTGCAGCCGCTGGATGACACTCTGGAAAACAGCGCGCGGGAAGCACTGTTTAAGAGATTTGAAATCGAGGGGGACAAGTAGTGTACTTTGGAAACATCTAAAGACTGTTCCGAAATAGGAACAAAACCTACAGAAAATCAAAAAGTGTTCTGCATTCAGAGCACTTTTGTTTTTATAAATACTGACATAATTTTGTTTTTCTCTTGCAATCCTTATGAAAATCTGCTAAAGTACATCAGGTAAGATAAAGACAGTTCGTGACCATCCTGTCTATAAACAAAACTAGGGATTTTATTTCGAATATTTTTTGAGATCTAAGAGATGTTCCCGGGGTCAGCCTTGCGGGCGTCTCTTTTTTTCGGCTTTTCTGCGGGTCTGCAGTTCCTTTTGCCGGTGCTTACCGGTTTTCTGCAAAGACACCTTCGCGGATCCCGGTTCTTTCGGCGTTTCGAAAACGCCTTTCCCTTGCTTTGCAAAAATAAAACATAGGTGGTCACCATACCAATAGAGAGAAAGGACGACGTATGGGACAGATGGAAAATCCGGTTCGCTACAGCGTGATCACGGAGAAAAATCCGCGGGAGATCGTCATGCTGCGAGGCAGCGGCTGCCGTTTTTTAAGGTGTCGTTTTTGTGACTATCATCTGGATTCTTCGCGGGATCAGGCGGCAAATGACCGCATCAATAAAGAGGCGCTCAGCCATGTGACAGGGCAGTATCACAGCTTGGAAGTCATCAATTCGGGCAGTTTCCTGGAGCTTTCGGAAGAAACTATGGCAAGGATCGAGCGGGTGTGTCTGGAAAAACACATCACTCAGCTGCGCTTTGAGATCCACTGGATGTACCGGGAGCATGTGAAAAAGTGGCGGGAGCACTTTGCAGAAAAAGGGATCACGGTAAAAATAAAAATGGGCGTGGAGACGTTTGACGACGCTTTCCGAAGAGAGGTGTTCGACAAGGGTATGGAAGGTGTCACGCCGCAGGATGCTGCAAAGGTGGCGGATGAGGTTTGCCTTTTGTTTGGCGTAACGGGGCAGACGGTGCAGTCCATGCGATACGATATCGAGACAGGGCTTCGGTATTTCGAACGGATCTGCATCAACATCATGGTGGAGAACACGTCGCAGATCCAACCGGATCCGCAGGTGATCAAGATGTTTGTCGACAATTTTTACGAGATATACAAGGATGATCCGCGAGTAGATATTTTACTGGAAAATACGGATTTTGGAGTAGGAGGAAAACGAGATGAATGAGATATTATTAGTGGCAAGTTTATTTGTGATCTACGGATGCGTGCTGCTGGCGTACCGGCTGTTTGGCAAGAGCGGGCTGTACTGCTTTACGGCCATCGCGACTATCACCGCTAACATCGAAGTGCTGATCATGGTGAAAGCCTTCGGCATGGAGCAGACGCTGGGAAACATCCTGTTTGCATCCACCTTCCTGGTAACGGATATCATCAGTGAGATCGAAGGGAAAAAAGCGGCCAAGAAAGCGGTCAACATCGGGATATTCACCTCGGTGTTTTTCATCATCGTCTCCCAGTCCTGGCTGCTGTATCATCCGGCAGCAAGCGACTGGGCGCAGCCGGCGATCCGCGAGATCTTCTCCAATACACCGCGGCTGATGCTGGTGAGTGTTCTGGTGTACGCGATCTGCCAACGGTTCGACGTATGGGCGTATCACAAGTGGTGGGCGCTGACGAAAAAGCGCTTTCACGGTGATTCCCGGCGGGCACTGTGGCTGAGAAACAACGGATCGACGATGATTTCCCAGCTGCTCAACACGATCCTCTATACCTTCGGGGCATTCTGGGGCATGTACGAGATCCCGACACTGATCAGCATCGCTCTTTCTAGTTACGTGATCTTTATCGTGACCAGTATCGCCGACACTCCGTTCGTCTACCTGGCGCGTCGGATGCACGAAAAGGGACTGGTGGAGTAGTCTTTGCTTTATTTCTTCCGCTCTGCGCGGTAGACTAGAAACGGTAGCTTTTCCCGTCCGACCTGATGATGAAATTCCATTTCCCGACCGGAAGTCTGGCCGATGATTTTGGACTCGGTTACTGCAAAGCCATTTCGCTGCAGCGAGGCCTTGGCATAAGAAAAACTCATGCGCTCCGTCATCAGATCGGGATGCTCTTTCTGAAACGCCCTGATGCTTCGGGGCGTTTTGCAATAGTCCAGGAAAAGACCGATTAGCGGCGCGTCTTTTGCAAGCCAGTGTGAGAGGACATTGTAGGGCGTACGGTTGTAGGTGAAAATGCAGTTGTTAGCGGAAAAATCATCCAGGTATAGATCGACGGCTCCGCTGCAGAGAGGGGCAGCATCAAGATCGCCGGCAATATAGATGATGGCAGATGCTGCATCCTGCAGGTATTCCTGGAATTTTGCGATCCGGGAAAGGGACGGATCTGTGATGATAATAGTGGTGTCTTCATCGAATTTTGTATAATACTGGAGCAAAAAATTAAAGGTGAACGGCCCTGCCAGCATGGTGAGGGAATCTCTGTTCTGCGGGATCTGATGATACATCCAGAGATAAGATTTCTCCATGAGTGAGCGATACTCTTTGCCGTATTCTTCTGTGATATAGGCTACAGATTCAATGTTTTCGTAGGCTTTAAAGGGGGTTACATCTGTGTGCCCGGTGCAGAGTAAAATGCCATCCTGAATGGTGGCATGGTAGCCGCAGGAGCAGGAAAGTGAAGCGTCCAGAATATGGGTTCCGTTCAGGTGAGCATTCTGCATTTGGAGCGGAGCATTGCAATGCGGGCAGGCCAGTTTTTCCAGAAACATCAGGGGGATTCCTGGCATTCTTTTTTTGAGGGAAGCAGTTTCTGTTTTTTGTGTGGAACGGTAAATTTCCTCATCCAGATCTTTGATGGTTTGCTGTAAAGTGTCCAGATCCTGATTCAACTGCAGTTTTTTCTTGTTCAAAAGTTCCAGAAATTGCCGGGATACCGACTGATCCTGTAGTTGGGAGTTCCTTTGCAGAAAGAAGAGAAGCTCAATTTCGCTGAGGGAAAAGTAAAAAGATTTATAGCGAAGGATCTTCTCCATATCCTTCATGCAGTCATCGTCGAAAACGTACTGGTTGTTGCGGCGCTGCGGCGTTAAAAGTCCGCGTTCTACATAATAGCGGACGGCGGACACATTCATATTGTATTTTTCTGCAAAGGCTCCGATTCTCATAAGCCT
>NZ_JACRWC010000066.1 GCF_014306095.1 Lentihominibacter faecis | reverse complement strand
GACCAGTATATGAGGCTCCGACAATGCCACCCAGCGAATCCCAGCAATCCATAGGCGGTCTTGCAGGATTTTTAAATGGGAACAACAGTATCAGCCAGTGTTATTCTACCGCTGCAATTACGGGTAACTATGACGGCGAGTACTATGCAGAACAAGAAGGCGGGTTAGAGCCTATGGATTGCTGGGATTCGCTGGGTGGCATTGTCGGAGCCTCATATACTGGTCAGGTGACAATAAGCGACTGTTGGTTTGGTGGAGAAATCGTTGTAAACTCCATTCAGGCTCCTGTTGGCGGTATTATTGGCTTTGGCCAAGGTGTGAGCATGGTCAACTGCCTTGTCGCTACGAAGGGAATCGGCAACGACAACCGGGGAAACACTTGCTGGTTAGGGTATGTCATAAATACCGATGCAAAGAATTGTTTCTGGCCTGCTGATGACAGATATGGTTCAAATGTTTCTAATGAAGAAAGCGGCAACTCAGCCGGAACCGCTACCAACGACTTTAACTCTGACGATGTTCTCGTAGGACTTCAGGCAAATGCAGGAAGCGATGTAGAGTGGGTATCCGGGATTGGACATCCGACATTTGGATGGGATGACAGAAATGTTTCCGCTGACTATTCGACAGTTGACGAAGCGATCAAAAAGGCAGAAGCCTTGAATGCGAATCTGTATTCGAATTATTCGGATGTAACGGCTGCAATTGAGGCTGTGGATCGGAATAAAAGCAAAGCGGAACAATCTGAGGTAGACGCTATGGCAAAAGCTATTGAAGATGCCATTGCTGCCCTGCAATACAAGGATGCGGACTACACAAAGGTTGATGAAGCCATTGCCAAAGCAAATGCCCTGAATAAGGACAACTACAAGGATTTCTCCGGTGTGGAAGCTGCCGTGAAAGCTGTTGTCCGTGGTAAAAATATTACCGAGCAATCCGAAGTGGACAAGATGGCAAAGGGTATCGAGGATGCGATTGCAGCTCTTGAGAAAAAGCCAGCCAGCACCAAGCCGGGAACATCCGATAAGAGTTCGCAGACCGGCGATACAAGCAATCTTGCTTTGTGGATTGCCCTGCTGTTTGTCAGCGGCGGTGCAGCCATTGGCACAACGGTTGTCAGCAGAAAGAAAAAGTACAACAAATAATTAAATAGCGTTCTTTTGCTCCATCTTCCGAGCAAGACAAAAGTGTCGTAGCAATACGGCGCTTTTTGTTGCCCGGAAGTGGCAGACAGCGGCTTGTGAATGGTTGACGGTAAGGATACCGACACCGGAACAAAACCGCTTAACTTGTACTAAATCTTGACATAGGACCAAACATATTGTAGTAGATTGGAGTAAAACTATGAAATGGATGATCGCATCGGATCTGCATGGATCTGCATATTACTGTAAAAAGATGCTGGAGGCTTACGACAAGGAAGGTGCGCAGCGGTTATTGCTGTTAGGCGATATCCTGTATCACGGACCCCGCAATGACCTTCCCAGGGATTACGCGCCTAAGGAAGTTATTGCGATGCTCAACGCCCGAAAAGCCGATATTTACAACGTTCGCGGCAACTGCGATACGGAGGTGGACCAGATGGTGCTGGAATTTCCCGTACTGACGGAATACATGCTGATCCCGATCCTGGGGGCTGGTGCACCGCCTGTGATTTTCGCAACCCACGGCCATATCTATAACGAAAACAACCTGCCACCATTCCACAAAGGCGATATCCTCCTCCACGGTCATACCCACGTACCGGCCTGTACCGACCGCGGAGATTACATCTACATGAATCCCGGCTCCCTGTCCATCCCCAAAGAGGACAGCTGGAACGGATACATGATACTGGAGCACTCCCTCCCGGGAGGCTGCCACTTTGTCTGGAAAGACCTGGACGGTGAGGTGAAGATGGAGTTTGGAGTGTAGGAGTTTAAGCTTTTAGATTTGCGTGCTCGTTGTTCTGATCTGCATCATGAATTCCCAGATCGAAAATTATCTGATCTAATTGGGAATAAATCTCTCGATTCAGATGTTTGCTCACATCATGAATTCCCAGATTTGATTTTTTCAAAGTCATATGGGAAGTTCAATGCTGTAAATGTTTTAAGATCCATGTGCAGCACTCGTTATGATTCCTCAAAAGACATAAAAACGGTTTATCCGGGAACTGTTTTCCTCTGCGCTGTAAATATCTCGTAAAGCGGTTCCCGGCTTGCTGTTTTATTTTGAAAAATGGGAATTCATGAAGGAAGGAACAGCTCATAAGCAGTAAAAAATCCAAATCAAGATCGTTTTTTTCGTGATCTGGGAATTCATGATTTCTCGGATATCTCACCACTATATTCAGAGAAATCAGTCCAGAGACACTTGGACGCAAAACAAAGAGCCGACCAGGATTGGTCGACCCATTGCAATACTATCCGAGAAATATTTGATTCTATATTGATGTGGCGCCGTATACGAGAACCGTATTTCAACTCAACGCAACTCTTATTTCACTTCTACTGTCCAGCCCATGTCATCCGGCAGCTTGCCTGTCTGGATTCCGTAGATCGTATCGTACAGTTCCTGTGCGATCGGTCCGATCTCTCCGTTGTTGATGATCATGTCTTCATCCTTGTAGCGCAGTTCGCCGACAGGAGAGATTACTGCAGCTGTTCCGGATGCGAACATTTCCTTGAACTTGCCATCCTTGTAAGCCTGAACGATCTCGTCAATGGTAGTCTTTCTTTCTGCAACCTTGATGCCTTTCTTTTTCAGAATAGCAATTACGGAGTTTCTCGTAATACCCGGCAGGATCGTTCCATCCAGCGGAGCCGTTACTACTTCGTCGCCGATCACGAAGAATGCGTTGGAAGTACCAACTTCTTCAACATACTTTCTGTGAACGCCGTCCAGCCACAGGATCTGCTCGTAACCCTTTGCATGAGCTTCTTCCTGAGCCTTGAGGCTGGCTGCATAGTTGCCGCCGCATTTAGCTTCACCAGTACCGCCGTCAGTCGCACGAACGTACTTGTCTTCAACATACAGCTTCGTCGGAGTCAGGCCGCCAACATAGTAAGGTCCAACCGGGCTTAAAATGATGATGAATTTGTAGTGGTTTGAACGACGAACGCCCAGGAATGCTTCGTCCGCGATGATGAATGGACGAATATAAAGAGCCGTTCCTTCCTTCTGAGGGATCCAGTCGGCATCGATCTTTACGAGAGCTTTGATAGCTTCTACGAACAGGTCTTCGTCGATCTGCGGGATGCAAAGTCTGTCGTTTGTGCGGTTCGTTCTCTGTGCATTCATGTATGGTCTGAAAAGGAGCACTCTGCCGTCTTCGCTCTTGTAAGCCTTCAGGCCTTCAAACATTTCCTGTGCATAGTGGAATACGACAGCTGCCGGATCCAGGCTCAACGGTCCGTAAGGAACGATTCTTCCGTCGTGCCAGCCTTCACCTTCCTGGTAGTCCATGATGAACATGTGGTCTGTGAATTCCGTACCGAATCTCAGCGTATCAGGATCCGGCTTTTTTTTAGGGTTAGGATTTTTAGTAATTGAAAATTCGTATTTCATAACTGTCTCCTTTTCTTATTCTATTTTAATTTTATTTTTCGTTATGGTTTGGAGTTTCCACGTGTATATTTTACACCAACTCAACGGGAAAGTCCATCAATACATGAATACTATAATACCGATATTGTGCTTTGTCAACAACAAAACAAACAAAAACTTATAAAAGAAAACAAAAACAATTAAATCGTCGTAAATTCTTTAAACCCACATAATCCTCTACTATAATAAGGTACTATGATGAAACGGAAAAAAGAGAGAAGCCTACCGGTTCGGCTGTTTTCGCTGCTGGTCAAGCTAGCGATCGCCGCCGTCATATTGGTCGTAGGTATAAATGTATATATAACGAAATCAACAGAAAAGGATATCGCAGCTTCCGTAGATTCCGGCGAGACAACGATCACTTCACAGGAGGTGCAAAGTTTTCGTGCCACAGATCCGGAGTGTATCATGGTGCTCGGCGCTGCCGTAAGACCGGACGGGACACCGTGCAAAATGCTGCGGGATCGGCTGGATCTCGGTATCGCCCTCTACAAGCAGGGAGTGGCTCCGAAGCTGCTGTTTTCCGGCGACAATGGACAGGTCGTATATAATGAAGTGAACGCCATGAAAAAGTACGCCGTCAACGAAGGAGTTCCCGAAGAGGATATTTTTCTCGATCATGCGGGATTTTCCACCTATGAATCGGTGTACCGCGCCAAGGCGATCTTCGACGTGGACAGCATGGTGGTCGTGACCCAGCGGTATCATCTGTACAGGGCTCTTTACGGCTGCCGGAGAATGGGGATCACGGCAAAGGGCGCAGCTGCAAAGGATACGAATAAGGGACAGGAGCTTCGGGAAGCTCGCGAGATCATGGCGCGGGACAAGGATTTCGTCAAATGGATCTTCAAGCCGCAGCCGACGTTTATGGGAGAGACGATCCCCATCAGCGGAAACGGCATCTCGACCCAGTAGAGCATTCCACAGAGAAGAAGGAGAATCACATGAATAACGTAAAATCAAAAGTAGCGCTGGTGCGCTGCTTTTCTTATCAGCAGGAGGAAGTAGAGCAGGCGCTTGCGAAAGGGCTGGCGTTTCTCGGAGGATTTTCAAATATTTTTTCTGCAAAGCCTCCAGCCGCGAGCAGCGGCGATGCTGCAGATCGTTCCCTGACCAGGGATCCGGAGGCGGACAGAGCAGGTGTGATGAGCGGAGAGCCCGCAGGTCTGCCGAGACGACAGATCACGACGGAAAGCAGGCTGATCCTAAAACCCAACCTGCTGGCGAAGACCGACCCCGATAAAGCATGTACTACACACCCAGCGGTGTTTCACGCCGTGGGGAAAGCTTTGCAGGAAGCTGGATATACCAACTTAAAATATGGAGACTCTCCGGGAAATCCTATGATCAGAGTGGAAAAAGTCGCAGAAGAATGCGGCATCAAACAGGCTGCTGATGATCTGGGTATCCCCATGGGAGATTTCGAACATGGGACGCAGGTGGGATTTGCAGGGCGAGCTGCGGATCATTTCGTCCTTTGCAATGAAGTTTTGGCGGCTGATGGCATCATCAACGTTTGCAAGATGAAGACCCACCAGCTGGAACGGATCACGGGAGCAATGAAAAATACCTTTGGATGTGTGTTCGGGATCAATAAAGGTGCATCCCATGCCAGATTTGCTACAGCGGAGACCTTTGCCAAGATGATCGCTGACCTCAACCTGCTGGTGCATCCGATCCTTCATGTGATGGACGGAGTCGTGGCTATGGAGGGAAACGGGCCTCAGTCGGGAACACCGACGCCCATGAACGTTTTGATGTTATCTACCGACCCGGTAGCGCTGGATGCTGTGTTTTGCCACCTGGTAAACCTGGATCCCGAACTTGTCCCGACCAATGTCAGCGGCATGGAACAGGGAGTCGGCACATTTGCAGAAATCGAAGTCTTAACAGAAGAAGGGCGCATGACCCCGGAGGAGGTCGGAAAAAAATACGGGAATAAAAAATTCAACGTGCAGCGGAGCAAGGAATTTCGTGGAGCTTTAAAGCCGGTCCGTTTTTTGAAGCCGTTCCTGGAAAAGAAGCCGGTGGTGAAGCGGAAAAAATGTGTGGGATGCGGGATCTGCGTGCGTGCCTGCCCGGTAGAAGGCAAGGCCATAGAAGTGAGCGGCGGCAAGGCGGAGTATGATTACAGCAAGTGCATCAAGTGTTACTGCTGTCAGGAGATGTGTCCGGAGGAGGCCATCACCGTGAAAAAATCCTTGCTGGCCAGGATCGCCGACAGACGATGGAGACTGTAGGAGCCGGATGGCAGAGTCTGGAAGAGCCGGTACGCCCTGGAGCCGGGATTTGGGGGCTTTGCATAAGCCGGGAACCTCGCGAGAAACCTTTGCATAAGCCGGGAACCCTGGAAGAAACCTTTGCATAAAATAATACAGGTGAGCATGATGCCGCCTGTATTTTTTTATAATGCAGGAAATATCCGCAGACGATATTTCTTATGTGGCGGGCAGGCAGAATATTGCACGGCCCAGACCGGAGGAGGTTCCTATGATTTATCTGGATAATGGGGCAACGTCGTTTCCCAAACCGAGACAGGTCACGGATGCTGTTTTAGAAGCGATGACACAGTACTGTGCCAATCCCGGAAGGTCGTCCCATTTTTTAGCGGCGCGTACGGCGCAGGAGATCTATAAGACGCGGGCTGCACTGGCACTGCTTTTGGGGCTTGATGACCCGGGACGGATCCTGTTTACGAAAAACTGCACAGAAGCGTTGAATCTTGCGCTGCGTGGGATCCTGCGCAAAGGTGATCATGTAGTGACATCATCCATGGAGCACAATGCAGTGCTTAGACCGCTGAAAGCCTTGGAAAAAGAAGGTGTTGAGACGACAATTGTCCGGTGCGACCCGGCAGGAAGGCTGGATCCGCAGAAGATCCGGCAGGCGATCCGGCCGGAAACGCGAATGATCGTGGTGACAGCTGCTTCTAATGTGACGGGGACGATCATGCCGCTGGAAGAGGTGGGGCGGATCGCGCTGCGCCAAGGCGTTCTGTTTTGTGTGGACGGTGCCCAGGGAGCCGGGCATATGATCCTCGATGCAAAGCGACAGCATATCGATCTGCTGGCAGTGCCTGGTCACAAGGGGCTTTTAGGCCCGCAGGGGACGGGTTTTTTGTACGTTCGCCAAGGGGTTTCGCTGATGCCGCTGCTGTCTGGAGGAACGGGAACTCGTTCAAAAGAGCTGGATCCTGCAGTGGAATTTCCGGAAAGCTTCGAGGCGGGCACAGTCAATGCGCCGGGCATCATCGGGCTGGGTGCGGCGGCAAGGCTGATCAATAAAATCGGGATCGAGGCGGTGGTGCAGCATGAACGGGAGCTGACTGAGAAACTGCAAAACGGATTGCGGGCGATCGAAGGCGTCACGGTGTACGGATCGTCGAGCTGTCTTGAAAAAACGGCAGTAGTGGCCTGTAATCTGGAAGGAAGATCGTGTGAGGAAGTTGCATTGGCATTAAACGATCGATATGGGATCGCAGTGCGTGCAGGGCTTCACTGCAGCGGTATGGCACATGAAACTATGGGGACACAGGATGTAGGGTGCGTTCGGATGTGCCCTGGATTTTATACGAGTGAAGCGGAGATCCGCCAGGCACTCGAAGCAGTAAAGGAGATAGCAGCGAGCAAGTAGAGCACTGTTTTTGGCAGAAAAAAAGCGAGGCAGCCAAAACTGTCTCGCCCGTTAAGTCAGTATAGCCAGGCAAATCGTATGCCTGTGAGATGTGGTTATTCCAGGCCGACGGCTTTTGCACCGAATTTTGCCTGCTCTTTCGTGAAGCCTTCCGTCTCCAACTGCTGAACCATGTCTTTGTAAGTGTAGGTGGTAGAGTCCATGTACTGCTCTGCCATTTCCTTAGCCTCTTTATTCCAGTTGGCGCTGCAGTTGTCAGCCGCATAGGTGGCAACATCGGTGGTGTATCCGTCGTATTCCAGCTGTTTGATCAGCCCTTCGCGGGAAAGTGGCAGGGTGTCCACATACTCGTTGGCCTTGTCCAGTGCTTTTTGCTGGTTTTCAGTCGCGGCAGCAGTTTGCGATCCACTCTGAGAGCCGGAATCGCTGTCCGGCGTTTCATAGGTGATATTATTGTTATCGCCGTACATGTATATTTCGTACATGGCCGGACCGTATTTATAGAGGAAAAAGCCTTCTGCCGCAAGTCCTGCTGCGATGATCAACGTGATGATGATCCGTACTGCCAGAGGGAATTTTTTTCGTGCCCACATCAGGATCAGTCCTACCGGCCAGAAAAGGATCAGAAACAGGATCACAAACCAGGTCTTATGGGAAACGCCCTCTTTTTTTTCTCCCGGTTCGATGTAATCGCCCCAAGGATCATCAGCATCCTCAAAGCCCTGATACCATTCACTGTCTTCATAGGATACAGGCTCTGTTTGCGGCAAAATATCATCTTTGTAGCGCTTTTTTGAAAAGTTGCCGCGCACGGTGTTTTCGCTTTCCAGTGCGGAATAGTAGCAGGTGCCGCGCACGATGGCAAACGGTTCCTGTTCGGATTCTTCCTGCCAGCGTCGCGTTGCCCGGGAAGCGTGTTCCTGTGCATATCTGCGGTTGTTCTCGCGACGGATCTGGGCGTTGTGTTTCTGCACCAGCTCCTGTCGGGTCGGCAGGTGCTCTTCTTCCGGACCATCTTCGGCCTTGATGGCATTGCCTGGATGTTCGGCGGCTCTGTCTGCCGCTTCGTTGGCATTGCCTGGATGTTCGGTGGTTCTGTCTTCGGCCTTGATGGCATTGCCTGGATGTTCGGCGGTTCTGTCTGCCGCTTCGTTGGCATTGCCTGGATGTTCGGCGGCTCTGTCTTCGGTCTTGATGGCATTGCCTGGGGCAGAAGCAACCGGGACGTCAGGTTTCGCTTCGACAGGTTCGTTTAACCCGTCCGAAACGGTTGGCATAGTATCTGCTGTATGTTCATTTTTGGCAGGTGCCGCAGAAAACTCTTCATTTTCGGCATCGTCCGGCTGATTATCCAGAAATTCTTCCAGTTCTTCCGGAGACAAGAGTCCATGGGCTGTTGCCGGTTCAGATCCGGGAGCAGCTTCTTCCATAATTGGATTTGCCTGCTGAATGTGTTGGCCGTCTGCCTCCACCGGAATTTCTGAGTCCGCCGGAACTGCCACTGCTGGTTCCGCATGGTCTGCTGGTGGAGCCTGCTGAGGCTCCATTCCTGCCGGAATCTTTGCACCGATTTCTTCCGCCGGCTGTGAAACGACTGTCTCTGCCGGAACCCCCGAGCCCGATGGATTTGCCACTGCTGGTTCTGCCGGCATATATGTTGCGTATTTTTGTCTGTATTTCTGCGAGCGCCTTGGCAAAGTGGTCGGGTGGAAACCATCCGTATGCTGGTAAGTGATATTCCGGGAACTGTCTGCATTTGCCTGTTGAGCTCGCCTTGCGGTTTCTGCAGTTTGCTGCTGGTCTGTATTTCTCGAACTCTGAGGCGGCTGATTTGCAGGATGAGGCTGTTGATTTCTCTGTGGAGGAGTCATCCCAGCTCCCTGCTGCATTTGATGCGTCGCGCCGGGATCTTTCTGTATATAGCGGTGTCCTGTCTGCACCGCCTGACCACTGGCTGTAGCACCAGGGGCTTTAGATGGATCAAAGCGCTGATATTGGATCGTGCGCTGTGCTTTTTCCTGTGGGTCATTCTGCAGGACGACGGTAGCTGCACCGCAGACCGGGCAGACGTCATCGTTCGTTCTGTGACCGCAAGTTGGACATTGTTTCATTTTTGTATCACCATAATCTTTCTCTATCTAATTGACCGGAAAGGCTTATAAACACTTATAAATAATAGATATATTTTATCATTTTTTGGTGATCGGGACAAGGGGAGGATAAGAAATGATTGAGGCAGGGAACAGGAAAGGCAGATCTGACGGTGATTACAGGTAGAATAGCGGAGTGATTTTCGCTTAGGATGAAAAAATGGTAATTATTAGGTGGATTTTCATCCGAAAACCGCGATATCTCGAAATAAGGATGAACGCCCCCGCAGGGAGCATGAATTAAGGGGAGTTTCATCGTTAATCTCGAATTTCGAAGCAGTTAGGATGAATTCCAAAAAATGGATTGACAACACAAGCGATAAAATGTAAAATATTAACATTAAAGAGCTTCTGCATGGGGGATTGCTGAAAGCTGAGCGGATCATATGAAGGGGATGATCTGCAAAGTAGCCGTCGAAGAGATTTTAGAAGAAAAGGGGATAGAACTATGTATTGGGATAATAGGACGAAACAGAAACTGCTCGCCCTCTACGAGGGCGAGCTTGATCGAAAAACCACCATACAAAAAGAATTGAAGAAGCTGCCGGGAGGGAAACTGACAGTCAAACAAAACAGGGGTAACTATTTGCTGCTCTATCGGAAAGAGGGAAGAAGGGAGGAAGGAATCACACGAAATCGAGATCTGTGTCGAAAATATGCACGAAAGTGTTTTCTGGAAAGACAGCTAGAATGTTGCGAAATCAACTGCAGTGCGGTGAAGGCTGCTTTAGAATCGATTTACAGGGCGGAGAAACACCGAAAAAAGTCTGTGCGTTCTGGAGCGTTTACACGTCTGCCACAGACTTTTCCGGATGGAGATTTTCGCTACTCAACAGAAGCCCTGGAGTGGATGAATGCTCCTTATGAGCGCAACCCGTATTATCCGGAAGGTCTGCGATATCGAACAAAAAATGGAATTCTTGTACGATCGAAATCTGAACGATCGATTGCGAATTCGTTGATAGAAAATGGTATTCCGTTCCGTTATGAGGCTAAGATCATCATTAATGGGAAAGTGTATTATCCGGATTTCACAATACTTTGCAGTGATGGAACGATTTTGCTTTGGGAGCATTTTGGGATGGAAGATGACGATGATTATTTCATGAAATCCTGCTGGAAATTACGCAATTACAGAAAAGCCGGATACAATACACATAAAAATCTGATTTGTACATACGAAGACGACTTGTTGTCGGAAGAGAATCTCGATTTTTTGATCCAGCGATATATCTGGTGAGGACCAGGATGAAAAAATGGTAATTATTAGGTGGATTTTCATCCTAAAACCGCGATATAGACAAATAAGGATGAACGCCCTCGCAGGGAGCATGAATGAAGGGGAGTTTCATCGTTAATCTTGGATTTCGAAGCAGTTAGGATGAATGCCCCGATCCAAGGGGCCGGCATCGCCCCAATCTCAGCCGGTGATCGCAGCATTGTCAGCGCTGCCAATGCAAAAAACGGAAAGTCGCAGGAATCTTCATTTTTTCCTGCGACTTTCCGCCATTTCATGTTTGTTAAGCTATATGTGTTTCCGTCTGAACGAAACTGCTGTGGCAGTCAGTCCAAGTGCAGATGCCAGCGCCAGTATGATCCAAAGCCCTGGCTGACTACTGTCACCGGTTTGAGCGGTTTTATCATTAGCAGCAGTTTTGTCGGATTTGTCAGTATCGGTGGTAGTTGAGGCAGTGGAAGCAGTTAATTTTTCCCACTGCGCTGTGTAGGTGACATCACCGGTTACTGTGTCGGAGATACTCTGATCCCACCCGATAAATCTGTATCCATCTCTGATTGGCGTTCCGTTGAATTCGGGTGTTGCATCATTGCGGGGAACTGTATAGATTTGATCTTGAAATGTTGCTCCAGTTGTGCCGTCCTTGTAAGTTACGGTAAAGAGTTTCTTATAATAAACGTATACATTGTGCTGCCCGCTCAGATCGCTGACCTTTCCAGTTAAAGTCCCATCTGTTTTTATATACTGGTATCCCTCAATATTCTTTTTATCATAAGCGCTTACGTTGTAAACGGCATCGGGATCATATGCAGTCATAGTAATCGTCTTGTACTGCATTGGTGCAAGTGCTTCTTCAGAGTCATCGACATCACGATAGTTCACGGTGACAAAAGTATAGAAACCGAATCCATCAACTTCCGTACATCCATTATCCCATGTGGTGGTCAATTCGCCGGTCCCAGGCTGAGTCGCCTTAAAGTTTTCTAAATTATATCTTTGACCATTGAAGGTGACATACTGGTCTTTGATATGCTTCGTATCTACCTGCTTCCCTTTTTCAGAAACATTGTTTTGCAGGATGTAGCTTACATCCAGGGCTGTGCCGTTATCGCCTTTCAAGGGAAGCCAATATCCACCACTTAATCCTTCAATGTGGGCAATATTAGACCAAGTGTCTGGGAGAGTATCGCTTTCATCTGCTGCATAAGCTTTCGTGGATGTCATGGGAATCATGCCAATGATAATCGCAAAAGCCAGCAGAATAACAAGCAATTTCTTTCTTTTTAATCTTTGTGTTTTCATTTTAACCTTCACCTTTCTTTTTAAACGTTTAAGCATTAAAGCTTTAAGTCACAAATTCACATCCCGCATGCCGTTTCGTTTCGGCGGTATTCGTAGAAGGTGTTGCGGCTGATGCCGGCGGCTTTGCAGAGATGAGAAACACAGCGGTGGTATTCCTCCTGCTGCGTGATCGATTCGATGATCTGGCAGACTTCTGCACGCAGAAGCGGCTGATCTGCTCCATCCAGTTTTTTCTCGCAGAGCTGCCGGAGAAGCAGTACCTCGGCGCGGAGCTTTTTGATTATTTCCTCCTGCTGGCGACAGCGGTCGATGGTGTATTTTTTACCTGACTTCATTTTCTCCGATAGAGAGGCATTTGCCTCCGAGGATGAGCTGGCTTTTCCCAGGACAGCACTGCGTTCTCCCAGCGTGCCGCTCTGGTAAGATTCCTTCCAGCGGGCACATGCCCGTTCGATCCGCTTCGAGCCAAGGATCCCGATATCGAACCCCGCGTCGCGAAAGATCTGTGTTGGTCGCTTCCCTTTGATATACTCGTTCATAAATAAAAACTTGAACTCGGTCGAATAAGAAATGCTTTTTTCATTTACGTCGGCTACATAAGGATTGCGAAGAAGAGTTTCCATTTCTGCTTTTGTAAAATTTCCTCGTCCCATTCGGACGCCTCCTTACCTGCAGGACAAAATAAGTATTTTGTCCTGCAGGAGAACCGGCACAGCAGACAGCAGAGGAATATCCTGTTAATAATTTGTAAATTTTGTCCTGTGAGGAAACTTCAGGGAGAAAAAAATATTTGCAGAGACCTTATCAAAGAAATGCGAAGAGGGTTGCACCAATAAAAAAACGGCCTTTTAGGCAGCGAAAAATCGTCGTTCTGAAAAAATCCTGAACGACTTTTTGTGGTTCTGTAAATCGATTTGAAAAGGATGTCGAGTTTAGTAGAAAGAGTGAAAATTTCAAATTATGTATTGTAGAATGGCTTCTATAGTGTTACAATTAGGAAAACAATTCCTGTTAGATGAATGCGATATTAAATTTAAACGGACAAAATACTTATTTTGTCTACTGCACAAGCCCCAGATGGGCTATTTTTTTTATGTGTTCGCTTTCTGTTGAAATCAGATAGATCCGGGTGGTTTCGATACTGCTGTGTCCCAGCACGTCCGCCAGCGAGGAGATGTCGTGAGAGATCCGGTAAAAGCATCTGGCGAACAGATGTCTGAGATTGTGCGGGAACACTTTGTTTCTTTCGATCCCGGCGTATTTACACAAGGCTTTCATCTGTGCCCAGATCTGCTTTCGTTCCAGCCTGGTCCCGTTTTTCGTCAGGAAAATCTCTCCCCGCCCGATCCTGTGTTTGGTGGCGTATTTGCGGAGTTTCCTGCAAAGCTGAGCAGGAATAAGGATCGTCCGCAGCTTGCCTTTCATGGAAATGCGGGCTCGTCCTTTTTTGATCGCATCAGTGGTGATGTATGGGACTTCACTGACGCGGATCCCCGTGGCGCAGATGGCTTCCATCAGTAGAGCCAGCCGTTCGTCGCCTCGCTTTTTAGCTGTTTCCATGAGAAGCTGATACTCCGCTTTTGTCAGTTCCCGTTCATTTTCCCGGAAAAAACGCCTCTGCAGACGGATCGATTTCAGTTTGAGCTCGTCCCAGCCCATAAAGCGAAAATATGTGTTGGCTGCCGCCAGCATGGAATTGACCGTGGATGGTGCGCGGCCGCTTTGCAGAAGCTCTTGCTTCCATCGGGCAGCATTCTCCTTCGTGACCGGCGCAGGCCCCAGCCATGACTGAAGCAGCCGGACATCGCGAATGTATTTTTCGATGGTTCCGCTGCTCCGTTCCTCTTCGATGAGATATTCGTAAAATCTGTCCATAGTTTGTTTTGTGATAAATCTGTCCGTTAACATGATCAGTCCTCCTTGACGCTGATTACTATACGTCATTTTTAAGACGAAAACTACCGGTGATTTCTGGTAATTCTTAAAAAAAGACCCTGAAAATCAGGCATATACCTGTGTCCAGAGTCTTTTGCTTCGATATAAGATGAAAATAGGATGAAACGATAGCGATCTATTTATTTATGGTACGCTTCGTGGCGAATGATCTTGAAACTGCGATAGATCTGCTCCAGCAGGATGATGCGCATCATCTGATGGGGGAAGGTCATGGCAGAAAAGGAAAGCTTGAAATCTGCCCGCCGGCTGACTGCGGGAGACAGCCCCAGAGAGCCGCCTATGACGAAGACGATGCTGCTTTTCCCCTGAAGCCCCAGTTCCTCGATCTTTGCAGAAAGCTGCGTGGAAGAAAGCCCTTTTCCGTCGATCTCCAGGGAGATCACATGATCGGACGACTTGATTTTCGCCAGGATCGCCTCACCTTCCGCTTCCTTGACTGCCGCCTCATCCGCCGGGGATGCGTTGGCTGGAAGAAGGCTCTCCTTCAGCTCTGTGATCTGCAGATTTACAAAGCGTTTCAGCCGCTTGGAGTATTCCGCTTCGGCGTCGCGCCAGTACTTTTCCTTTAACTTTCCGACACATAAAATCGTGATGTTCATGATCTATACCTCGTAAACGCAGCTGCAGCTGTCGCGCAGCATGACTTCCAGGGAAAGCTCGTCTCCCGGGAAGATGTCCTGTTCCTGCAACGTATTGGTAATAGTCAGCATGGCGACTGACGGGTCGTTGTTTTCGCGGGAAAGATGCCCCAGAAGGACCCGGCGGCGTTTTTTCTTTTTCCCCACGAGACGGCACAGGCATGTGCCTGCGGAAACGTTGGAAAGGTGACCGTGATCACCCAGGATCCGTCGCTTCAGATTGTACGGGTAACGACCCATGAGAAGGATCTCCTTTTCATGGTTTGCTTCCAGAAGAAGAAGATCCGCATTGGTGATCTCCTCGAAGATCTCATCTGTGATGCAGCCTACATCTGTGACGATACTGATCTGACGGCCGTCGTAATAAATGGAAAATCCCACCGGTTCCGCTGCATCGTGGGGAATGGCGAAAGGCCTGATCCTGAAATCATCGATCTGGAAATCCTCCCCCGTCGTAAATACTCTGCGGCAGCCTTCCGCTACTGGTCGTTCAATGTGCTCCCAGGTTTGCCGGTTGGCCCAGGCGAGTACGTTGGGCAGCTTTTTCGTCACGATAGGAAGACTTTTCACGTGGTCTATGTGCTCGTGAGTGACAAGGACGGCCGACACGGCTTCAAAAGGCGTGCCCGTCTCTTCCAGTCCCTGAAAAATCTTTTTCCCCGAGATCCCTGCATCGATGAGGATGGCAGAACGCTGGTTTTTTATTAAATAACAATTGCCGCTGCTTCCGCTGGCAAAAGAACAAAACTGTAATGGCATAAGGTCAGACTCCGTTCTGATAGTTCTATTGTATATCGCATAGAGGATCGGCCACAACCCCCCGAAGCATACAAAATTGTATGAATGTTCGACAAAATGTCGCCTGCTCCAACGAATATCACTAAGATACTCCAATTTAGACCAAAAGTCAATTTGTGCCCGCAGGGGTCCCTGTTTACGAATCGTTCTTTCCGACAACGACCTTCCCCCGGACAACATCTTGTAGAACACGAACGATACACCCCGGCATACCAGGATAACGTTCGGAAAACGTTGAAATTTCAAAGAATTTCGCTCGAAGATGTTGCCATTTTGCGTGAAAAGTGCTAACATTATGATGAGAAACAAGGCAATCATGAATCGATAGCGGATCGAGGAGGTCATTCAGACCGTAAAAAACGATCCGAACGCTATAAAAGCCATAAACGATGGAGTAAAAACCAAAGGGAAAGGACGGAGTGATGGTAAGAAGAATCTACGTGGAAAAGAAACAAGGATTTGATGTGGAAGCAGCGGGACTCTTTCGAAGCATGAAAGACGACCTCCACCTTCAGTCAGTTACAGGATTACGCATTTTAAACCGCTATGATATAGACGGGATCGATGATGAGACATATGAAGCGGCGAAATTTACAGTGTTTGCAGAACCAGCCATAGACAGCCTTTATGAAGAGGAGCTGCCGGGCGATATCAGTTCTGCAAATTTTTTTGGAGTGGAATTCCTTCCTGGACAGTATGACCAGAGAGCAGACTCCGCTGCACAGTGTGTCCGCCTGATGAAAGGGGATGCGCAGCCGGTCGTGAAATTCGCACG
Organism: Lentihominibacter faecis; assembly: GCF_014306095.1. Classification (GTDB taxonomy): domain Bacteria; phylum Bacillota; class Clostridia; order Peptostreptococcales; family Anaerovoracaceae; genus Lentihominibacter; species Lentihominibacter faecis. The sequence goes on along the minus strand of NZ_JACRWC010000066.1, from coordinate 10,316 downwards.
GATCATCGTTTTAGAAGGCAAGTTAAAAAAGGGACAGCTTGACGAGATCAAGAACTACTGCGTCAATCCGGTAGATTCTCAGATCGCAGAAAATGAAAAGCCGGAAACCCTCGACATGGAAATGACTGTCCCGGAAGACGTAGCCACCATCGAAGGCTTCCGCGATTACGCGCCGGAGCAGCTGGAAAGCTATCGCCGGGAAATGGGATTTGCCATGAGTCCGGAAGATATTAAATTCGTTCAGGAGTATTATGAAAATACGGAGCACCGCGACCCGACCCTGACAGAATTGAAAGTCATCGATACATACTGGTCCGATCACTGCAGACATACGACGTTTAATACGACCCTCGAAAACATCAGCTTCGACGACACCCCTTACGGGCAGATCGTCCGCGAAGCCTTTGCAGAATACATGACAATGAGAAAAGACGTGTACGGAGAACGGGACAAGAACCTGTGCCTCATGGATATGGCCTGCATCGGAGCAAAATATCTCAAGAAACACGGTAAGGCAGACGATCTGGACGAGTCGGAAGAGATCAACGCCTGCAGCATCAAGGTCAAGGCTAAGATCGACGGCAGAGAAGAAGACTGGCTTGTGATGTTCAAAAACGAAACCCATAATCATCCGACGGAAATCGAACCCTTCGGCGGAGCAGCCACCTGTCTGGGAGGAGCCATCCGTGACCCTCTCTCAGGACGTGTTTACGTGTACCAGGCCATGCGTGTGACCGGCGCCGCTGATCCGAGAACGCCCATCGAAGACACACTGGAAGGCAAGCTGCCTCAGAGAAAAATCACACAGGAAGCAGCCCACGGCTACAGCTCCTACGGCAACCAGATCGGGCTGGCAACAGGACTGGTAGACGAAGTATATCACGATAATTACGTAGCCAAGAGAATGGAAATCGGAGCCGTTGTCGGTGCAGCACCGGCAGACCACGTGATCCGAAAAGTTCCGGAAAAAGGCGATGTGATCATCCTCGTCGGCGGACGCACCGGACGCGACGGCTGCGGCGGCGCAACAGGATCCTCAAAAGAGCATACTCAGGAATCCATTCTCCAGTGCGGCGCAGAAGTCCAGAAAGGAAATCCTCCGGTAGAGCGAAACATCCAGAGAATGTTCCGCCGCAAAGAAGTAGCGACCCTCATCAAACGCTGCAACGACTTCGGCGCAGGCGGAGTATCCGTAGCCATCGGCGAACTGTCTGACGGCCTGGAGATCAACCTGGATCTGGTACCGAAGAAATACGAAGGCCTCGACGGCACAGAACTGGCGATCTCCGAGTCCCAGGAAAGAATGGCAGTCGTTGTAGACGCAGAAAAAGAAGCAGAATTCATCAAATACGCAGACGAGGAAAACCTGGAAGCGACCACCGTCGCCAAAGTCACCGACGAAAACCGCGTCAAGATGTACTGGCGAGGCAAGTGCATCCTCGATCTGTCCAGAGACTTCCTCAATACTAACGGAGCACAGCAGTTCGCGGATGTTCTTGTAAAGGCTTCTTCGAAGCCGGCGGCTCAGGGGCTTGCAGCCTCTGGATCCTGTGATGCTGCAATCGCCCCGCAGGACATTTTCACAGAGACAAAGACAAAAGAACAACTGGTGGAAGATCTCAATTGCTGCAGCAAGAAAGGACTTATCGAACGTTTTGACAGCACCATCGGAGCAGCGACAGTGCTCATGCCGCTGGGTGGTACGTATCAGCTTTCTCCGGCCGCCGGTATGGCAGCGAAGCTTCCTGTAACGAAGGGAGAAACGGAAACGGCTACCATCATGGCATACGGATTCGATCCGGAAACAGCAATGAAAAGCCCGTTCCACGGAGCACTCTACGCAGTGATCGACTCCGTGACCAAGATCGCAGCAATGGGCGGCGACTACAGCAGGATCCGCCTGACCTTCCAGGAATACTTTGAAAAACTGGGCGAAGATCCGGCAAGATGGGGCAAGCCTATGGCAGCTCTGCTGGGAGCGCTGAGAGTACAGAAAGAACTTGAGATCCCGGCTATCGGAGGCAAAGACAGCATGTCAGGAACATTCATGGATATCGACGTGCCGCCGACACTGGCATCTTTCGCGATCACCACTGTCAATGCGGACGAAATCATTTCCACGGAAATGAAACAGGCAGGAAGTACGCTGGCTGTTGTGACGGCTCCGATCGATAAAGACGGAATCATCGACTTTGATATTTACAAAAAGAATATGGATAAGGTAAGGCAGCTGGCACAGGCTGGCAAGATCCTGGCAGCAGACGCTATCGGCAGAGGCGGTCTTTACATGACGCTGGTCAAGATGGTTGTCGGCAACAAGATCGGTGCAGATGTAAAGATCGATGGTGATGTGCTGGCGCCACAGTTTGGATCTATCGTACTGGAACTTTCGAATGGTGAAGATGCAGACAAGCTGCTGGAAGGATCCGCGTATCAGATCATCGGTAAGACGACAGATGACTGCAGGCTGATCGTCAACGGAGAAGCAGACGATCTGGATGTGATCGTCGCTAAGTGGCAGCAGCCGCTGGAAGGTGTTTTCCCGGTACGGACGGCAGACTTCAGAGAAAAAACAGATACTACCGAGGTTGAAAAACTTCACTATACAGAGCGCAACACCAGCGGTCCGAAGATCCGGGTGGCAAGGCCGAAAGTCGTGATCCCGGCATTCCCGGGTACCAACTGCGAGATGGACTCCGCAAGAGCCTTTGAAAAGGCTGGTGCTGAAGCGGATATCCATATCATCCGCAACCTGACGGCCGCGCAGCTGGAAGATTCTATCCTGGAACTGGAACGCAAGATCAGAGAAAGCCAGATCATCATGATCCCGGGAGGATTTTCCGGTGGAGACGAGCCGGACGGATCGGCTAAATTCATTACAGCCGTATTCAGAAACCCTCGGATCAAAGATGCTGTTACAGACCTGATGGAAAACAGAGACGGTCTGATGCTGGGTATCTGCAACGGATTCCAGGCACTCATCAAGCTGGGGCTTGTACCGGAAGGAAAAATCGTGGATGGCAGAGAGGACAGCCCGACGCTGACATACAACAAGATCGGACGTCACGCATCCTGTCTGGTTCGCACAGGGATCGCATCCGTCAAGTCACCATGGCTTGCAGGTGTGGAAGCAGGCGACGTATTCACCATCCCGGTATCCCACGGAGAAGGCCGGTTCATCGCCAGCGATGAAGTGCTGAAGCAGCTGGCTGCAAACGGACAGATCGCTACCCAGTATGTGGACTTTGATGGAACTCCGTCCATGGATATCGCATTCAACCCGAACGGCTCGGCAATGGCCATCGAAGGGATCACTTCCCCGGACGGACGTATCCTGGGCAAGATGGGACACTCCGAACGTATCGGTAAAAACCTTTATAAGAACGTAGCAGGAGAAAAGGATCAGAAGATCTTTGAATCCGGTGTGAATTACTTTAAATAATAAAGTCGGCTTCGCCGAAAAAACGGCGGCAGAGTGATGCCGCAGATCCAGGAAAGGAGAAGAAACCATGAAAGTTGCTATTGTTATGGGAAGCAAATCGGATTATCCCGTAGTAGAAAAAGCAGAAGCCATGCTGAGAGAGTTCGGCGTGGACTATGAGACGCGGATCATCTCCGCCCACAGAACGCCGAAGCAGGCAGAAGAATTTGCTGCCAATGCGGAAGCAAACGGATTTGGTACCATCATCGCAGCGGCAGGAAAGGCTGCTCATCTGGCAGGCGTGCTGGCAGCAACCACGCCTCTTCCGGTCATTGGACTGCCGATGAAATCCAGCACCATGGACGGTCTGGATTCCCTGCTTTCTGTCGTACAGATGCCGAAAGGCGTACCGGTAGCCACCGTAGCCATAAACGGGGCCGAAAACGCTGCGATCCTGGCAGTACAGATCCTGGCGGCAGGAGATCCGGCTCTTCGCCAGAAAATCAAGGATTTCAAGAAAAAACAGGAAGAAGAAATCATCGCGTTAGACCATGAATTTCAAAACCAGAAATAAAGAAACAGATAAAATACGGAAATGAGAAATAAAACAGGGAGGAAACTATCATGCAGAAATTAGAACAGCTTTATGAAGGCAAGGCAAAGAAAGTATTTAAGACAGACGATCCGAAGGCACTCATCGTAGATTATAAGGACGACGCCACAGCATTCAACGGCGAGAAAAAAGGACAGATCGCAGGCAAGGGTGTTGTCAACAACACCATGACCAATATCATCTTCAAGATCCTGGAAGAAAAAGGCGTTCCGACTCATCTGATCAAGCAGCTGAGCGATAGAGAAACTCTGGTCAAGGCAGTGAAGATCCTGCCGCTGGAAGTCATCATGCGTAACGTGTCCGCAGGTTCTTTCGCCAAGAGATACGGCGTGGAAGAAGGCATCGAATTCGATGAGCCGACTTTCGAAGTTTCCTATAAGAACGACGATCTGGGCGATCCGCTCATGTGCGAATCCCATGCGCTGGCACTCAAGCTGGTGACAAAAGAGCAGCTGGAGACGGTCAAGAAATACGCCTCCATCGTTAACGAGACTCTGAAGGAATTCTTCCTGGAAAAAGGTCTGAAACTGATCGACTTCAAGATCGAATTCGGTCTTTATGACGGCGAAGTGATCCTGGCTGACGAGATCTCTCCGGACACCTGCAGACTGTGGGATGTGAAGACCGGGGAAAAGATGGATAAAGACAGATTCAGAAGAGACCTTGGCAACGTGGAAGAAACTTACGCAGAAGTACTCAAGAGAGTAAAGAACGACTAGTGGAGGAAATCATGGAAGATACAAAACTTACCTATAAAGACGCAGGCGTGGATACGAAAGAAGGCGAACGTGCCGTATCCCTGATGAAGGAACACGTAAAAGGGACATTCAATAAAAACGTACTGACTGGTCTGGGCAGCTTCGGCAGCCTCTTTGCACTGGATGTTGCGGATATGAAGGAGCCGGTGCTGGTGTCCGGAACAGATGGCGTAGGAACCAAGCTGAAACTGGCTTTCCTCATGGACAGACATGACACCGTAGGCATCGACTGCGTGGCAATGTGCGTCAACGACGTGCTGTGCCAGGGTGCAAAGCCTCTGTTTTTCCTGGACTATATCGCAACCGGTAAAGTAACGGCAGAAAAGATCGCTGATATCGTAAAGGGGATCGCAGACGGATGCAAGCAGTCCGGAAGCGCTCTCGTAGGTGGAGAAACAGCAGAGATGCCGGGCTTTTACGGCGAAGGCGAGTACGATATGGCCGGATTCTCCGTGGGTATCGTGGATAAAGATAAAATCATCACCGGTGCCAGGGTGAAGGCAGGCAACAAGATCATCGGCATAGCATCCAGCGGCATCCACAGCAATGGGTATTCCCTGGTGCGCAAGGTGTTCTTTGACAAGGCGGGCATGAAAGTGGACGATTATGTAGAAGACCTGGGAGAAACTCTGGGCGAAGCACTGCTGCGCCCGACACGCATCTACGCAGATGCCTGCAATGCCGTGCTCCCAAACTTTGCAGTAAACGGGATCGTTCATATCACAGGCGGCGGATTCTATGAAAACATCCCGAGGATCCTGCCGGAAGACGCTGCCGTCGTAATAGACGTAAACAGCTGGGAAAAACCTCCGATCTTCGATTACATCAGCAAAACAGGCAACATTGAACCAAAAGAAATGTTCTCCACATTCAATATGGGGATCGGCATGATGATGGTCGTGGAAGCAGAGGATGCAGATGCAGCCCTGAAAGCATTGACCGATGCCGGAGAAAAGGCATGGATCATCGGGGATATCGCAGAAGACAAGGGCGAGAAAGTCGTTTTGAATCTGTAGACGGCTGCGAAAGAGGAATCAATATGAGTGAAAAAATCAAAGTAGCAGTGCTTGTATCGGGAGGCGGGACCAACCTGCAGGCACTGATCGACAAGGAAGCTGACGGACAGATCCCGGATGCCCATATCGTGAAGGTCATAGCCAGCAGAGAAGATGCATTCGCACTGGAACGTGCAGCAAAAGCCGGGATTGAAACAGCGGTAGCAAAAGAACCGCAGCAGGTTATGGAAGAACTGCAGAAAAGCGGTGCAGACATGATCGTGCTGGCCGGATACATGAAAGTGCTTCCGAAGGAGATCATTGAACGATACAGAAACAAGATCATCAATATCCATCCGTCCCTGATTCCTAAATACTGCGGGAAAGGGTTTTACGGCAAACGGGTGCACAAAGCTGTCCTGGAAGGCGGCGAAAAAGAAAGCGGAGCGACCGTCCATTTCGTGGACGAGGGCGTAGACACCGGGGAGATCATTTTGCAGGAAAAAGTGCCTGTGCTTGAAGGTGATACCCCGGATGAGCTGGCAGCCCGCGTGCTGAAAGTGGAGCACAGGATCCTGGCTGAGGGTCTCAATCAGATCGCTGCGAAGATACAGGTGGAAAAAATGAAATCAGATGAAAAAGGAGGTCAGAGGTAATGGGTGGAGTAATCGGCTTTGCTTCAAAACAGGATTGCGTGATGGATCTGTTTTTCGGAACAGACTACCATTCACATTTAGGAACGAAACGAGGCGGGATGTGTATCCTGCAAGAGGACGGATTCAACCGTTCTATCCACAACATCGAGAACTCTCCGTTCCGGAGCAAGTTCGAACAGGATATCGAGGAAATGAAAGGCAACATGGGGATCGGAGCCATCAGTGACGGGGATCCGCAGCCTTTGACTGTTTACAGCCGTCAGGGGGATTATGCCATAGCGACGGTGGGACGGATCAACAATAAAGATGAAATCGTGCAGGAACTGCTGAAGGACAGACCGAGCCAGTTCATGTCCATGAGCGGCGGAGGGATCAACAATACGGAGCTGGTGGCAGCCCTGATCTCAACGGGTAGGGACATCGTGGACGGTATCCGCATCGCACAGGCGAAAGTGGAAGGTTCAGTGACGATCCTGGTGCTTACCAGAGAAGGGCTTTACGCGGCTCGTGACAAGTACGGCAGAACGCCGCTGATCATCGGCCATAAAGACGGTGCGTACTGTGCCGCGTCCGAATCCTTTGCATTCATCAACATCGGATATAAATACAAGAGAGAGCTGGGACCGGCTGAGATCGCTTTCCTGACTCCGGATGAAGACAAAACAGTGGGCGAACCGCAGGAGGGAATGCGGATCTGCGCATTTCTCTGGACGTATTTCGGATATACCACGTCCATCTATGAAGGCCGCAATGTAGAGCAGATGAGAAACCGCAACGGAGAACTTCTGGCAGAACAGGACGAGGATCTTGATGTGGATTACGTTGCAGGCGTACCGGACAGCGGTACGGCTCACGCACTGGGATATGCAAATCGCTCCCGCGTGCCGTACGCGCGTCCGTTGATCAAATACACGCCGACCTGGCCTCGGAGCTTCATGCCGCAGAACCAGAAAGCCAGAAATCTCATCGCTAAGATGAAGCTGGTACCGGTGTTCCCGATCATCAAGGACAAGAAGTTCGTCCTCATCGATGACTCCATCGTGCGTGGCACACAGCTTTCGGAAACCATTTCCTACCTGATCGAAAACGGTGCGAAGGAGATCCATGTAAGATCTGCCTGCCCTCCGATCATGTATGGCTGTAAATATCTCAATTTCTCCCGGTCCGTCAGCGATCTGGAACTGATCACAAGACGTGTCATCAAGAAGCTGGAAGGTATTGAAGGAGATGAGATCCCGGCAGATATCCTGGCACAATACGCTGCCAGCGATACAGAAAAACACGAAGCTATGGTGGAGGAGATCCGCCAGATCCTCAAGTTTGACAGCCTGAAATTCCAGAAGCTGGAGGATACAGTCGAGGCGATCGGTGTGGACAGATGCAACCTCTGCACCTACTGCTGGGACGGAAAGGAATAGAAAATCATGAAGAAAACAGCGATTGCAGATACATTAAAAGCGACGTCTTATCCGGGCAGAGGGATCCTCATCGGATGCTCTGAGGACGGAAAAAACGTGGTGACAGCTTACTTCATCATGGGAAGAAGCGTCAACAGCCGCAACAGGATCTTTGCAGAAGAAGGAGAAGGGATCCGCACAGAGGCATTCGATGAATCCAAACTGAGCGATCCAAGCCTGATCATTTATGCGCCGGTTCGCGTGCTGGGAAATACGACCATCGTTACCAACGGTGATCAGACCGACACGGTTTACGATCTCATGGCAGAGGGAAAGACTTTCGAAGAAGCTCTGCGGACACGGGAATTTGAGCCGGATGATCCTAACTACACACCGAGGATCTCCGGGATCATCAATGTGGAAGACGGCAGGTACGACTTCGCCATGTCCATCTTAAAGAGCGATGACGGAGACCCGGATTATTGCATCCGCAACACCTTCACATATCCCGGATGCCCGGCAGGCGAGGCAAGATTCATCCACACCTACATGGAAGATGCGAACCCGCTGCCAAGCTTTGAAGGAGAACCGGAAAAGGTGACGATCGCAGGTGATATCGACACCTTCACAGACACTGTCTGGGAAAGCCTCAACGAGGATAACAAAGTATCTCTCTTCGTACGGTATATCGATATCGCAACGGGAACATATGAGACTCGTATCGTCAACAAGAACAAATAGAACACTGTGAACGGATGATTCAGGAGAATAGGAATGAAAGAATTAGAATTAAAATACGGTTGTAATCCGAACCAGAAACCATCACGGATATTCGTGGAAAACGGTGAGCTGCCTATCGAAGTGCTCAACGGCAAGCCGGGATACATCAACTTCTTGGATGCTTTCAACGGCTGGCAGCTGGTCAAGGAATTAAAGGAAGCAACGGGTCATCCGGCGGCGACTTCCTTCAAGCACGTTTCCCCGGCAGGAGCAGCGATCGGTCTGCCTCTCAGCGATGTGGAAAAGAAGATCTACTGGGTAGACGATCTGGGCGATCTGTCTCCGCTGGCATGCGCTTATGCCAGAGCCAGAGGTGCTGACAGGATGTCGTCCTTCGGCGACTTTATTTCCCTGTCCGACGTCTGCGATGTAGATACGGCCAACATGATCAAGAGAGAGGTTTCTGACGGCGTCATCGCACCGGGATACGAGCCGGAAGCACTGGAGATCCTCAAAACCAAGAAAAAAGGGAATTATAATATCATCAAGATCGATCCTGCCTACAAGCCGGATCCGATCGAGAGAAAGCAGGTTTTCGGGATCACGTTCGAGCAGGGCAGAAACGAGATGCCTATCGATGAGGAATTCCTGGGCAAACTGGTAACAGAAAACAAAGATGTTCCGGAAGACGCCAAGAGAGATCTCATCATCGCTCTGATCACGCTTAAATACACGCAGTCCAACTCGGTGTGCTATGTCAAGGGCGGCCAGGCTATCGGTATCGGAGCAGGACAGCAGTCCCGGATCCACTGCACCAGACTGGCCGGGCAGAAAGCTGACAACTGGCTCCTTCGTCAGTGTCCAAAAGTATTGAACCTGCCGTTCAAGGAAGATGTGGGCAGACCAAACAGAGACAATGCGATCGATGTTTATATGAGCGATGACTATGCAGACGTGCTGGAAGACGGGCAGTGGCAGCAGTTCTTCACCGAACAGCCGGAGCCGCTGACGAGAGAAGAAAAGAGAGAATGGCTGGATAAAATGGACGGCGTCGCTCTGGGATCGGATGCTTTCTTCCCGTTCAGCGACAACGTGCAGAGAGCTCATAGAAGCGGGGTGAAGTACATCGCACAGCCTGGCGGATCCATCAGAGATGATCTGGTGATCGAGGCATGCAACGAGTATGGCATCGCCATGTATTTCTCCGGCATGAGACTGTTCCATCACTAAGAAGCAGGAGGTGCAAAGATGAAAGTACTGGTCGTGGGCGGCGGCGGCAGAGAACATGCGATCTGCTGGAAGCTGGCTCAGAGTGAAAAAGTAGATAAGATCTTCTGTGCGCCGGGCAATGCGGGGATCGCGAAAGTTGCAGAGTGCGTTGCTGTCGGAGCGGAAGATATCGACGGAATATGCGGTTTTGCAAAGGAAAACGATATCGATCTGGCGGTCATCGGTCCGGAAGTACCGCTGGCTATGGGGATCGTAGACGAGCTGGAAGCTGCCGGAGTGAAAACTTTCGGTCCTAATAAAAAGTGCTCCCAGCTGGAAGCCAGCAAATCCTTTACCAAGGACTTCCTGGTAAGACACCAGATCCCGACGGCGGGATATAAAGAATTCACCGACAAACAGGAACTGCTGGATGCGGTGGGCATCTTCGGTTATCCGATGGTGCTGAAGGCTGACGGTCTGGCTGCGGGAAAGGGCGTTGTCATCGCAGAAAATGAAGCGGATGCAAAGACTGTCTCTTATACACATC